>NHEC01000119.1 GCA_002171655.1 Planctomycetes bacterium TMED75 | reverse complement strand
GCCCCTTTTGCATTCGGCTGGAGTTCGGGACTCCGTGTTCAACTTCAACTGGGGATCCAAGATTTGAACTTGGACTGACGGAACCAGAAACCGTAGTGCTACCGTTACACCAATCCCCATTCGGGTGATCAGAAAGTATAGGCAAGACCCTGCCCATGGCAAGGTCGCTGCCACCGCCCGAGGTGTTTCAAGGCTTCTGAGCCGGGGTGACCAGCTGTTCCATCAGCTGGATTCCACTGAGGGCCGCACCCGGCCTCAACTGATCGCCGCAGGCAAGCAGCAGCACGCCTCGTCGGCCCCGATCGGGGTCGTTGCGGAATCGACCCACCAGCACCTCGTCGGTGCCACTTGCCTCCAATGGCTCAGGGAAGCGGTTGCTTCTGCGGTCATCCACCAGACGAACGCCCGGAGCCGCCTCGACCAGCCGAGCCGCCGCATCCGCATCAAGGTCTTCGCACAGTTCGAGGTTGATTGCAACCAGGTGGGCTCGAGGTACCCCGACCCGCATGCAGGTTGCCGAGACTTCCAGTCTGTCGTCGCCGAGGATTCGGCGACTTTCTCCACGAATCTTTCGTTCCTCGTCGTTGAATCCAGATTCGTCTATTTTCGATTCATGACTGAAGACATTGAAGAGTGACTGGGATGGAAGGGCCTCGGTGCGGATCGGTTGTCCTGCCACATGCTCCCTTGCCTGAGAGTGAAGTTCCCGAAGGGCCGCTCTGCCCGCACCGGAGATCGCCTGATAGGTCGTCAGCTGCATTCTGGAGATGCCCACTGCACGATGAATGACTGCCACCGCCATCAGGGTGATGATGGTGGTGCAGTTGGCGACTGATACGATCCCGGGTCTCTCGAAATCGGACAGTATTTCGGGGTTCACCTGCGGAACCACCAGGGGCACGGCAGCGCTTGACCGGAAGGCGCTGGAATTGTCGATCACCGTCGCCCCGGCATCCACGGCCACAGGGCACCATGCTCGCGAGAGGTTCCTATCGGTGGCGAAGAACGCAAACTCAATCCCGTCAAAGGCATGAGCATCGAGGGTGCGGACTTCGAGGGAATGCCCGCGGTAGTCCACCCATCCGTTTTCCGGATCCGTGTGTCCGACCAGTCGCAGGTTCTCGGCCGGCACTTTCCGCTCCGCAAGCAACGCCAGGTATTCCGAACCCACTGCCCCTCTGGGACCAACCAGCGCAATGCGGGGGTATCGGGATCTCTGAGTCATGACAGAAGCTCTGCCAGTGCGGTTCCAGGATCCGGTTGACTCATGAGGTGTTCTCCCACCAGTACGCTGTGTACTCCGATGCTTCGGAGTCTCTGCAGATCAGCAGGGGTCGTGATTCCGGATTCCGAGACCACACTTCCCGGATCAAGACGGCTCTTTTCCAGTGATCCGAGCAGTCGTTCGGTTTGTGCAAGATCGGTCTGCATCCTGGTCAGATCCCGGTTGTTGATGCCCAGAAGTGTCTGATGCTCGGGACCGATTGCCACGAGACCGAGCACTCGGTGCAGGTTTTCGATCGAGTGCACTTCGAGCAGCACCGAAAGTCCGAGGCTGCTGGCGTATTCATGGCAGTGGATCAGTGATTCATCATCAAGACATTCCGCGATCAGTAGAATTGCATCTGCACCAGCGATGCGTGCTTCCGCCACCTGGTAGCGGTCGATGATGAAGTCCTTCCTGAGCACCGGAAGTGGAACAGCCTGACGAATCATCCGAAGGTAGGCGAGGTCGCCGCCAAAGTACGTTTCGTCCGTGAGGCAGGAGATCGCCACCGCTCCCGAAGCGTGGTACCGTCCTGCAATGCCCACGAGATCGAAATCCTCACGAATCACACCGGCCGACGGACTCATTCGCTTGATCTCGGCGATGACATTGGTGTGTCGGGGGGCTGGTGGCCGGGCAAGGTCCGCAGCAAAGCTGCGGATCTCCCCTGCATCATTCAGTCCCGCCTCCAGTCGAGCCAGGGGTACCGCCGCCGAGGCCTCTGCGACTTCTACTTTCTTGCGCTCCACGATTTCATCGAGAATGGACGTCATTCGAAGAGTACTTCCGGTCCTGGTGATTGGTTCGTTCTGGGTACTTCCGGTTTCACTGGTTATAGCCGCTGATCAGTCGGTCACGCCAGCCGAGCTCATCGCGGAGGCCCCACCGACGGATCCCGTCGTCACGGATGCACTGCCCTGGTTGATGTTCAGCACCACGGTGGTGGCCTTTCTGCTGACTGCAGTGGTGCTCTTCAAGCGACTCTGGGTGCTGCCTCAGGGCACCGGACCGACCTGGTCGGGACGAGCTGAATTTCTCCTGGGGGCCTGGATCGCGATGTTGCTGAGCACCTTTCTCGGCGCGGGACTGGGTATCCAGGTCGCCAATCCGTCGACCGAACTTGCCGAACAAGCTGCAGGCATGCTCGGAAGCTACCTCATGCAGTCGATCATCTTGTTCATCGTCCTGATCGATCAGCAGCGGATCCGAGGCTCGGAGACCCTCTTCGTGCGCCCGCTGAGCTTTCGGCGGGTGGGGTTCTGGTCGGTGGCCGGTTTCATCGTTGCCTTCGCGTTGAGTCAGTCGATGGGCATGTTTGCAGGCTATGTCCAGTCCCTGTTCTCCAGTGAGCCGCCTCCCGTCCTCGCGCACGACACCTTGGTGTCGATCAGCCGGGATCCCTACAGCCTCTGGGCGATCGTGATCAGTGTCCTGGTCGTTCTGGTCACACCCTGTCTCGAGGAATTCGCCTATCGGGGTCTGCTGCAGCAGGGCTTTCGGAAAATGGGAGCGGGCCGACCCAGCGCAATTCTGCTGACTTCGCTCCTCTTCGTCTTCATGCACGTACCCAACATAGACGGCGGTTTGATGGCCACCCCGCTGGTGGCTCTTCTGACCCTCTCACTGATTCTCGGATGGCTCTACGAGCGAACCGGTCGGTTGCTGGCCCCGATCCTGGTGCATGGAGCATTCAACGCAACCAATCTGTTCCTGATGTCTCTCACTCTCTGATCCGCTCAGCTGTTACATTCCAGACATGACATCCCACGGAACACCACGCGATCGAATCCTCACCGGAGACACGCCGACCGGAAAACTCCACCTCGGTCACTGGGTGGGCTCTGTGAAGCGCCGGGTAGAGCTTCAAGACACGCACGACTGCTTCTTCATCCTCGCCAACATGCATGCCTTCACGACTCGATCGGATCAACCGGATGAAATCCGGGCTGACACCCTCGAGATCGTTCGCGATCTCCTCTGCATGGGCATCGATCCCGAACGAGCCTCTATCTTTCTTCAAAGTGAGGTTCCCGCTATCGCCGAACTGACCTTTCTCTTTTCGATGCTCCTTCCTTTCAACCGGGTCATGCGCAATCCGACGCTCAAGGAGGAGATCAAGGTCAAGGGTCTGGGCGAGAACTACCCCTTCGGGTTTCCGCTCTACGCGGTGGGACAGACGGCAGACATCCTCGCGTTCCGTCCGGTTGGAGTTCCGGTGGGTGAGGACCAGGTTCCGCACCTTGAACTGACTCGCGAAGTGGCTCGGCGTTTCAATCAGAAGTACTGCAACGTCGGTGACAAGGTCGAGGATGCCGACCACGTTGACGAAGGCGGAGTCTTTCCCGTCCCGGTGGCGGACGTCGGGGCGGTCGGTCGTCTGGTCGGAATCGACGGAGCGAACAAGATGTCGAAGTCCTTGAACAATGCAATCTACATCAGTGATACCGCGAAGCAGGTCCAGAAGAAGGTCAACAAGATCTTCACCGGTCGTCAGAGTCCCACCGAACCCGGTGACCCGGACAACATTCTCATGCAGTACTGCGACATCTTCATTCCCGATCAAGACCGAGTAGCCGAGCTCAGACGGAAATACGCCGCGGGTGAAGACATCGGCGACGGACACATCAAGCAGGAACTGGGCGCATCGATTAACGCACTGCTCGAACCTATGCGTGAACGACGCCTGCAGTTCGAACAGGATTCCGATGTCATCGATGTGCTCAAGCGCGGAACCATCGAGGCGAATCGAGTGACGGAAGAGACCCTGGCAATGGCCAAGGAAGCCGCCGGTCTCGGTTTCTTTCCGAGAACCCTGGACATTCACTGATATCCGCTGCGTCCGGAGATTCCATGGCCACAGCCTCGATCGAGCGGACGGAATTCATCGATGAAGGCGCGGGTGAGGAGTGCATCGTCCTGTTGCATGGTTGGTGCTGCCGCACCGGTGACTTCGTGCCGGTGGTCGAACGCCTGCGTGCTCACTATCGAGTGGTGGTACCCGACTGGGGAACGCGTGCCCTGAACCGGGGCGGTGTGGTCAGTCTTCCAGAGATTGCCGCCGATCTGATTTCATCCCTTGATGAACGCGGGGTGCGAACTCCGCTCCTCTGCGGTCACAGTCAGGGTGGCTTTCTTGCTGCGTGGCTCGCCCAGGAGCTGTCCTTCCCGATACGCGGTCTGCTCGCGCTGGAGGCGGTTCTCCCGGTGAGCTCGGAACTCGCCAGGAGTTTTCTCGAGTGGATTCCCTTTCTCAATCAAGATTCGATTCAGAAGTTCTGGAACGAGACCCTCCACGACGTTTTCTTCGTCGAATCGGACGCGGCCCCATTGGTGGATTCAATCTCCCGGGGAATGCTGAGCCAACCGCTTGAATTTGCCTGTGGTCTTCTCAATGCCAACTGTTCCATCGATCTTGATGAGTCTCTGACACGGATCAAGGTGCCCGTCCACCTGCTCAAGGCGCAGCGGACCCCCATTGATTTCGCTGGTCTTCAGGATCGAATTCCCCAGGCGACCTGCGAATCGATTGCCGACGCCGGTCATTTCATCATGATCTTCCATACCGATCGAGTGGTCGATGCGATCAGACGAATGACCAATGAAAACGCCACCTGAATCGTCGGACGACGATGCAGGTGGCGTTCGCGAACGCTTGATTCAGAAGTTGAAGACGAAGTCCGCGAGCTGGGAGAAGAACCCCTTGTGGGCGGCTTCCTTCACGAACCCTGAGTTCTGGATGTTCAGGTCCAGGTCGTAGAGTCTCCAGTGCAGCAGAGTGTCATCCGGTGCGATGTGCCTTGGATCGCAGATTCCAGTGATCGTCTTCACCGTCATTTCGTTGTCGGTCTTGGTCGTGTGACGTGACTGCAGTACCAGGTTGCCGTTGGGAAGGACTTCGATCACCGTGGCGGTGCTTCGGAAGGTGATCTCTTCCTTGCTGCCATATTCGCCTTCCCCTTCGAATTCCTTCGCACCTGCCGCCTCGATCTTGGGAAGGTTGTTCCCTCCGTTCTGGGTGAAGAGGGTCCCTGCATTGAAGAAATCGGTCCAGGCGGCGACCTCGACCGCCAGATCGGTGTCCGTTTCGGTTTCGAGTTCCTGGGTTCGGGTGACTCGTGCAGCCTCGATGACCACGATCGTGATCTGATCGTGTTCGCTCCAGGTCTTCAATGGCATCGCGGCAAAGAGGCCTTTGAAATCCTTGGCCATGCCCATGCTGGTTCTGGCACGCGCCGCTCGTCCCGGTTCCGGCTGATCCACCTGGAATTCCCTGGTGGTGCTCGATTCCTGCTCTTCGGTACGTTGTCTCGACTCGCGGACCACCTTCTCCAGTGAGACATCCCGTTCGGCGAATGCCTTGCGAGTGGGGCTTTCACGCTCGGTCGTCGCGGATTGTTGTGCACTTGCCGTTGCCGGGGTCAGAGCCCAGCCCAGCAGAAGGCTTCCCATCAACAGTGAAGTGTGCGTACTCGTCATCGTGTTCACGTTTCGTTCGTCCTTGACTAATTGAGGGTTTCAGCGGTGTTCGAATCAAGAATCACGACACGAATCACTCGTTCATTCCGGTTGCGCGTCCCCGGAACGTCGGGTTTCACCTGGATGGTGTCACCCACATGGCCGTCTTCGAGACTCACACAGTCGAGTGTCAGGTTGAATCCCGTACTGCTCGAGCGAACTCGAATCGGATCATTGCGTTGGATGGTGGGAACGAAATCCCGACTTGCGAAGGGCATTCCCGCCTTGACGTTTCGCGCCAGGGCACCCCCGAGAATGATGTCCAGTCCGGCGCGGGTGTCACCACTTTCGGTCAGTCTGACCCATTCGGTCTGACTTTCGAAGTCGGCGTGACTGACGCGATTTCCACGGGCAAGATCGGTTCGTGCTCGATGTGAGAGGCGCTCGACTTCCAGGCAGGCCTCGACTTCCATCACTCCCTGGTCCTGCATAACCACCTTGAATCGTGCACTTCCATTCTTGATCCGGCCCAGAAGCGAGACTCTGGGTCGCAGCCCTTTCTCGTCGAGCAGTCCGGTTCGGTTGGTCTGCAGATGAATACGAACCGGCGTGTCGTTATTGCGCCAGAGTTCCGCGAGTCGCGTCGCGATCAGTCCTCGTGCAGTGTCTTCGTTCACGATGTCGTGTGGATCGATCGAGAGAATAGGCTGATCGGTGGTGGCAACCGGTCCTTCCAGCAATTCATCGTGGACATCGGCTTCCAAGCCTGCACCATCCAGTTCCAGGGGAGCGCACGCCTCCGGGTCCTGCGGGGTCTGGCCCCGGTCCGAATAGGGTCGTACCACCGCGGTGCCACCGCTCAACTCGATTCTGGCCCAGTTGACCCCTGCACGGTCCAGGGCATCGGAGACCTGTTGCACCGAGATCCGCATGGACCGACTGCGATCCTCGAATCGATCCAGAACGACTCCCGAGTACTGATTTGCCTGAGTTCCCTCGAGAACCGCGACGTCCGCAAGGGTGATTCTCGAATCTGCGTGGCGCATTCGAACCGATCGCTTGAGCACGATCGAATCCGCAATTGCCGGGGATGCCATCAGCAGTGAGCCAAGAGTCAGTTTGAGTAGTTTCGTCTTCATGAGCAGGGTTCCGTATTTCATGTCGTTCAGCTGTGCGTTGACTCACTCATCAGAAGCGACGCAGGTTGACGATTTCCTGGAGGGTTTCGTTGGCGGCCTGGATGACCTGGGAATTCATTTCGAACGCCCGCTGGGTCTTGATCAGCGATACCAGCTCGGTGACTGGTTCCACATTCGCTGATTCCAGGAAATTCTGCTTGATCGCACCGTATCCATCGATGTTCGCTTCGCTGATCTCTGCATCACCTGATGCGTACGTCGGCACATAGACGTTGCCACCGATCGCCTGGAGACCGGCGGGATTCACGAAACGTGCGAGGGTGATCTGTCCGGCATTCACGACGCCTCCACCCTCCTGGTACTGAACGTTTCCGAATTCATCGATCATCGTATTGATCGCATCCGAGGGAATCGTGATCGACGGTTCGAGCATGTACCCGTTGTTGGTGGACATGATGACCTGTCCATCCTGGTTGCGAGTGAAGTCACCGGCACGGGTGTATCCGTATCCATCCATCGAAGTCCCCGGAGGCACTTCGACCTGGAACCAGCCGTCACCCATGATCGCAAGGTCGAATGGATCGGCGGTCGGTTCGAGTGAACCCTGTCCCACATCGAGAGTGGTGCCGCTCAGCTGAACACCGAGACCGACTTGCAGTCCGGTTGGGTTGGGAGTTCCGTAGTCCTCTTCGATTCCGGGTTGCGCCACATCGAGGTAGAACAGATCCTCAAAGTTGGCGCGACTCCCACGAAATCCCGTGGTGTTCACGTTCGCGAGGTTGTTCGCGATCACGTCGAGATTCGTGCTCAGTGCGTTGAGGCCGGTTGAAGCGGTGTTGAGGGAGATTGTGGACATGTTCCACGGCTCCTGTGGGTTCGGGTTAGGTTTCGCGGTCTCAGACCACGCGTGCGAGTGCCGTGACGGCCTGGCCGATCATGGCGTCCTGATACTGAATCATTCGTGAGTTCATCTCGATTTGTCGGGTGAGCTCTATGAGCTCGACCATTCCTGAAATCGGATTGGCGGCACTTTGCTCGAGGGAAGCGCCGACGACTTCCGCGTCGGTCGCTGGGCTGAGAGCGGTGTCGGATTCGAGCACGTTCTGACCATGAGCGGTCAGTGACTGGTGATCCGCCTGGACCAGTGCCACCCGACCGAGGGGCGTGAATCGATTTTCCGAATCAAGCAGTTCTCCGCGGGGGCCGAATCCCTCGAATCGCTGCTGCTCCTCCGGGTCGAGCCGGATCTGACGTCCTCGCTCATCGAGTACGGCGTGCCCACTCGCTTCGTGGCGGAGCA
>NHEC01000118.1 GCA_002171655.1 Planctomycetes bacterium TMED75 | reverse complement strand
TCCCATGGCCAATTTCAACAAGGTCCTCCTGGTGGGCAACCTCACCAGAGACCCCGAACTCAAGCACACCCCCTCCAACCAGGCGGTCGCCCAGATCGGTCTGGCGGTCAATCGTCAGTTCAACACCAAGGACGGCGAAAAGAGGGAAGAAACGACCTTCGTCGACTGCGAGGCCTGGGGCCGAACGGCGGAAGTCATGTGCCAGTACCTCTCCAAGGGCCGTCCGGTCCTGGTGGAAGGCCGGCTGAAGCTTGATCAGTGGCAGGACAAGGACGGGAACAACCGATCCAAGCTGAAGGTCGTCGTCGAAAACTTCCAGTTCCTCGGTGGCCGAGGCGAAGGTGGTTCCGGCGGCGGTGGTGGTGGTGGACAGTCCTACGCCGGCAGCGGAAGCGGCGGCGGTGGCGGTGGCGGCGGCGGCGGAGACGGCGACGATTCGATCCCGTTCTAGAATTCCCGGGCCGATCGACCCCTCCAAACGACAAAAAAACAGCCATCGCGTCCTCAGGGGTGCGATGGCTGTGGTTCACCACTTGCTTCCTGAGCCCAAAGACACGACACTGTGCGGCTCACCTTCGCTGGGGCGTCGGAATCAACCGAACGCTCCTAACTTGATCCCCCTTGAAAGGACAGCGACCCGTGGCCAGCAAGAAATCCGTTGAACTGCTTCTGAACGAAACCGTCGAGAACCTGGGCATCGTCGGCGATGTCGTCATGGTCAAGCCCGGATACGCCCGCAACTACCTTCTTCCACTTCAGATCGCCGAGGTCCCCACCGAGGAAAAGGTCGAAGCCTTGAAGGAAAAGCGTGCCGAAGCCAAGGCTCAGCTGGAAGCGCTTCGCGCCCAACGAGTCGAAACCACCGGCAAGCTCGAAGGCATCTCAATCAAGCTCACCCGTTCCTGCAACGACCAGGGCGTGCTCTACGGCAGCGTCACCCAGCGGGACATCTCCGATGCACTCGCCGAAGGCGAACTGATGGTCGAAGAACGAGCGATTCGTCTCAACCAGCCGATCCGACGAGTCGGAAGCTACACCGTGCTCGTTCAGTTCGAGAAGGAGCTTCGAGTCGAGATCGCCATCGAGATTCTTCCTGACCGCACCCTCGAGGAGCTGGACGAGGAAGACATGGAATTCGACGAGGATGGCGAACTGGTGGAAAAGAACTCCAAGCCAAAGGCCGCACCGACTGAGGCACCCGCCAACGACGCCGAGCCCGCTGAAGCCTCCGAGACCGACGCCTGAGCGATCGCCGAATCGACCGCACCCTGGGTCTCCGCAGCTGCTGATTGCGCAGATTCTGCCGACCTGGCCCCGCCATCGGGGCTGGAAGACAGGTTCCATGTGCGTTCGCTTCTTTTCTGCGCCCGGAGCAGCACGCTGTCCGATATCTCAGGGACGAGCGTGTCCGATTCTCCACGTTGACCCCCTTGCAAGATGGATTTCCACCCCATGCCTGAAGTGCTCTCCACGCCCTCGACCCCCAGACGAGTCCTGCCCCCGATCCGAAATTCGCTGACCCACAAGTTCTGGATCAACGGCCACGAGGGCTACCTCACCATCGGCCTCTTCGAAGACGGTGCCCCGGGCGAGATCTTCATCAAGATGGCGAAAGAAGGGTCAACCCTTTCGGGACTCATCCAGGGATTTTGTCGAGCCTTCAGCCTGGCGCTGCAACACGGTCTCTCGACTGACGACGCCGTGACCCGCTTCGAGGGCATGCGCTTCGAACCGATGGGCGCCACCCGGAATCCGGAGATCCCGGAGACCTCATCGATCCTCGACTACGTTGCTCGCTACCTCAGGACTCAGTACGGCACGCATTGAGTGGCCGGACTTTGCACCGTCCCTGAAAGAACAGACGTGGCTCAGGGGACCGGGACCGGTTCGGGCGTCAAACGCTTGCGAAGCACCGCCAGGAGCGTGGCGGGAACCAGATAGTTCGCGGGTGGCCGGAAGTAGAACTCCCAGTGACCGGTGGCATCCTGAGTCCCAACCAGTCGCAGACTGCCCGCAACCCCCTTCATCGCCTGCTCAAGCACTCGCGGTTCGCTGGTGCGAAAGATCACATCTTCATCCCGCAGGATGACCGAACGGATCCCCGCCGCGGCCGCCAGCAGTCTGAGTTGGGCCAGATCGACGAGTTCCTGAAGCTCGGAAGGCGGCGTGCCGTAGGCACTTTCCAGCTGATCACGGGTGCGTTCGAGCGATTCAAGTGAATCAGCCTGGCCAATCCGCCGGTAGGCTTCCATCCGACGGTTGTCGGAGGGGATGTAGTGCTTGGAGATCGATCCCCGGGTTCCGATCTCCACGATGGTGTCGGTCCCGGAGAGTGTGGTCTGCTTGCGCAACTGAGCGACCGACTGCTCGAGCAGCTGACAGTACATCTCATACCCCACCGCCGCGATGTGACCGGACTGCTCGGAACCCAGGAGGTTGCCGGCCCCTCGGATCTCGAGGTCCCGCATTGCGATCTTGAATCCCGCGCCCAGCATCGAAAAATCCTCGATCGCCTTGAGTCGCTTCATCGAGTCCTCGGCGATGGTGCGGTCGGGAGGAAGCAGCAGATAGCAGTAGGCACGATGCTTGTGTCGGCCGACTCGACCGCGCAGCTGATGCAGATCGGAGAGCCCGAAGTTCTGAGCGTTGTTGATGATGATGGTGTTGGCGGACGCGATGTCGATACCGCTCTCGATGATCGAGGTCGAGACCAGGATGTCGGTCTCCCCCCGGACGAACCGGAGCATCACCTGTTCGAGATTGCGCGCACTCATCTGACCGTGGCCGTAATCGACTTTCGCGCCGGGAGCCAGCTGCTGGATGCGGGCGGCGACGTCGCCGAGATCACTGACCCGGTTGTGCACGAAGAACACCTGGCCGTCCCGCGCGAGTTCACGGGAGATCGCCTGCGCGATGCGCTTCTCGTTGTAGGCGGTCACCTCGGTGACGATCGCCCGGCGATCGAGCGGCGCGGTGGTCAGGGAGCTGATGTCGCGCAGACCGAGCATCGCCATGTGCAGCGTTCGTGGAATCGGCGTCGCACTGAGCGTCAGGACATCAGATGTCGTGCGAAACCGGAGCAGTCGTTGCTTGTGCTCGACCCCGAAGCGCTGTTCCTCGTCAATGATGACCAGGCCGAGGTCCTTGAATCGCATGTCCTTGGACAGGATTCGGTGGGTGCCGATCACCACGTCGACCCGGCCCGCGGCGATGTCCCCGATGATGGTCTTGGATTCCCCGGGGGTCTTGAAGCGCGAAAGCGATTCGACGCGAAACGGGTACGCACGAAACCGGGCCGAGAAGGTGCGTTCGTGTTGTTCGGCGAGCACGGTGGTCGGCACCAGCACCGCGACCTGCTTCCCGTACTCGACCGCCTTGAAGGCGGAGCGAATCGCGACCTCGGTCTTCCCGAAGCCGACGTCTCCGCAGAGCAGGCGGTCCATGGGCCGGGGTCCGGACATGTCGCGCTTGAGCGCTTCGATCGCCGCCAGCTGGTCTTCGGTCTCTTCGTAGGGGAACTCCGCTTCGAATTCACGTTGCCAGGGGGTGTCGGCGGGAAAACGTATCCCGGGAGTCGACTCGCGCGCGGCCTGGACCCGGAGCATCTCCGCCGCGAGGTCCTGCACCGCCTCTCGAACCTGTTCCTTCTGTTTCTTCCAGCGCTTGCCCCCCACCACCGAGAGTCTGGGGCGTGCACCGCCCGCCCCGATGTACTTCTGAACCAGTTCGATCTTCGAGGCGGGCACGTGGATCTTGGTGCCCCCGTCGAATTCCAGGGTGAGGAACTCCTCCTCCCCCACCCCGTCCTTTCGATCCAGGCGCTGCAGTCCGAGGAAACGACAGATGCCGTGGTCCCGGTGCACCACGTGGTCTCCGGGTTCGAAGCGAACGAAGACCTCCCGGTCACGTCCCCCCGCCACTCTGGCGACGCGACGTCGAGTGGCGTAGCGGTGCAGCAGTTCATGCTGAGGTACCAGCGCAACCCGCTCTTTGCCGGCCCAGCAGAAACCGCGATGCAGGTGGCTGACCAGCAGGGTGATCGAGTCGGTGCCCGCACAGTCATCCAACAGTTCCCGGGTGCGGTTGGCCTCACCTTCGTTCTCGCAGAAAAGCAACGTGCGAAAGTGCTCGGTGAGTTCGATCAGTTCGGAAAATGCCTGGGTGGTCTCTTCGTGGAAGTTCGGCATCGCTTCCACCGGCAGCACCACGCTGCGGTCGGGGGCGACCCCGGGCGAGAACTGGTTGACGTCGAGTACGCTGCGGCAACGTTCATTGATCGCCTTGAAGACCGCGGGGGGACCGAAGACACCCCGTGCATCGCGAATCCGTTCCCAATAGCCACGTGCCTGTTCGGTGAGCTCGGCGACCTCGCACAGCACCGCGATCGAATCCTCCGCCAGCAGCGACGCACATTGGATCGCGCCCTCATCGGTCTGCAGGGATTCCAGGGTGGCCCCGACAAGTTCCACCTCCTTGAGTCGACGGTCCGAGGCCTGGGTGGCCAGGTCGATCTCGAAGATACGCTCGACCTCGTCGCCGAAGAGATCCAGTCGGAAGGGCGCCGCTCCACTGGGAGGATGCACGTCGAGAATACCTCCGCGCATCGCAAACTCGCAGGGATTCTCGACGGTATCAGTTCGCTGGTAACCGGCCTCGGTCATCCAGTTCATGAAAGCGGGGAGATCGAGCGAATCCCCTTCTCGAATCCGACGCAGCAAGGCTTCCATGCGCTCGGCGGTGGGAACTCCCTGCATCAGGGCGGCGACCGGAGTCACCAGAACCCGCGGCAAGACTCCAGCATGAAACCCGCGTACCAGCGACAACCGACGAGAGAGCAGGTCGAGGCTGACCGCACTCTCCCCGGGAAGAACTTCCAATGCGGGGAAGCATTCGGCTTCGATGCCGAGCCCTTCCAGTTCCTCGATCGCCTCGTCCGCATCATCGATGTGCGCGGTGACCAGCACCACGGGACGCTGAGTGGAGCGCACCAGCGCCGCCGAGAGCCAGAGATTGCTCGAACCAAATGCACCTCGCGCTGAACAGGCACCACCGGATTCGAGAAAACCTCGCAGCGGAGCAAGCGAAGGATCGTCCGCCATCGAGTCCAGCAAGGACTTCACCATCACCTGATCCGATGCCATGGGTCAGCGTCCCCGCCAGGTGGTGCATGCACTGCGCAGAACGGCCAGGCGCGCGGGTCCGATCCCACGCACCGCTGGCAACTGCTCCAAAGACGTGAGGCCCCGCTGATGGATTGCTTGATGCATTCGACGGGCCAATCGAGGACCAAATCCCGGCAGCAGACAGAGCTCGGCGGGTGCGGCCGTGAACGGATCGAGGGCCGGGACTCCAGCGGCGGGATACGAGGAAGGCGCACTTCGAGCAGGGTGCAGCTGTGCGAGCCAGGCCACGATTCCCAGGAGTCCCACCATCAACCACCATCCAGGCCTGAGCTGGTTCATGATGGGCCGGCCTTATAGGCATCCTCGAGCGAGGGGGCGGAGTGAGATTCTCCGCGCAAGGGCTTGCGAAGCGCTTGGCGAATCGTCGCCAACTGAGTCAGCAGACGGTGCGGTGCACCGGAAGCGTCGACCAGTCCGATCGAATCGACATCGCTGTCGAGCAGGTTCGACCACAGCACACCTTCAAAGGCTCCGACCGGTTTCGAGCGGGTGGCACCCGCGCCCCGGATCGTCAACTTGCCCAGGGTGATGCCAAGCAGCGAGGTCGCCCACTGGGCCTGTCGTTCCTCGGACCAGGGGCCGTGCCAGCACCCTGCATCCGTGGCGGTCGGGACCCGCGGAGCGGAAAGTCCGGTGAGCAGCAGCGGTCGTTCCAACCGAGCAAACCGATCCAGGGCATCGCTCAGCGAGAGCAGGTCCCGAGCCTCGCTTCCGTTGGTGGGGAATCCGGATCGAACCCGCAGCCCGAAGCAATCCACGTGCACGCCCTCGTCCAGGGTGCGCATCGCATACTCCACCGCCGGGACCGAACCCGGGCAGGCGGCCACGTCATCGTCAAACGGTTGCACGAGTTCCACGAGGACCTTGGCACTGCGATCGACCTGACGAACCAGTACCGAGAGTCGGCGGGTGAGGTCGATCATCTGGTCGTTGTTGAGGGTGGCCAGCCGGTTGACGTGAATGCCGGAGGTGACGCACCAGATCGCAACGTGACGCGCGTAGCGTTCCACCAGTTTTTCCGTGTGCTCCCAGAGCATCTTGCACATCGTGGCGTAGTCGGTCCCGCCCTGGACCACCCAGTCGGGCATGACTTCCGGCCGCAGGTCGACCAGGGGGCCCAGGATGATTGGAAGACGATGCTCGAGCGCCCACTCCACCCAGCGATCGACGGCTGAGAAATCGAAGGTGCCCGGCGTTGGCTGGATGAGCCCGAGGGGCGTTTCGATCATGGTCAGACCGAACTCGCGCAGGGAGGTGGGCAGGGTCTTTGGAATCGAGCCTCGCGGATCGATTCGATGACCCAGGGTGGTGTCGGCGGCGATGGCCCGCCCGTAACGGGCATGGAGGGCTTGATCTGCGCGTCGGGTCGCCAACAGTTCACCGGCTTGGACCGCGTTGATGATCGACTCCCGTGCACGCGTCATGCGTTCGCGGCGATCCTCGGCCAGCACCGACTGAGCCAGCAGTTCACGCGCCTGCTCGAATCGACGGGTTGCATTGGGAGCCAACTGCGGAGCGAACATCTGCCAGTCTTCGCATTTCTGGAGGTAGTGCCGGAGCCGTTCTCGAGCCAGCTCGATCATCAGAGCGTAGGGCTCGATGCGGGGCATCAACTGAGTCGTCTTCAGCTTGAGGGTTCCGATGTCCGCCAGAGTCACCTGGAGCACCAACGCCGCAGAAGAGGCGGTGCCTGCCTGATGGCGGATGCGGACGGTGAGGATTCGGCGTTCCTGGTCGAGATCGAAGCTCGCAGCGACCCCTCGGCCNTGCCGGCTCACCATGAAGGCATGGTCCAGGCAGATGCGCTCGAGGTCTGAATCCTCGATCTCGAAATGGAAGGTGTCCTCAGTCAACGGCGGGCTCCGGGCGAGGGGGACCAATCTATCCACAGTGTATCCGCTGGGACCTTTTCATCGAGGGCGGGTTGCACTTACACTGGAGAAATGCAGAACACACTAGAAGCCGTCTACCGTACCGACCTCCCCCTCCCCGATCGCCGCGAGGGCAAGGTTCGAGATATCTACCGGGTCCCCAGCGCGGGGAGAACCGACCCCTTGCTGATCATCGCTTCCGATCGCATGAGTGCCTTCGATGTGGTGATGCCCACGCCATTTCCCGGGAAGGGCCGGTTGCTCACCGAAATCAGTCTGGCCTGGTTCAAGCGCCTCAAGGAAGCCAACATCGTCTCCGACCACCTGCTGTCGACCGAACCTGCGGACGTCGAGGGGGTCGCGGAGTCCGACTACCCGTTGCTCGCCGGTCGCATGATGCTGTGCCGGGCGTGCCAGGTGGTACCGATCGAATGCGTGGTGCGTGGCTACATCACCGGCAGCGGATGGAGCGACTACCAGAAGACCGGCTCGGTCTGCGGCGTCAAACTTCCTGAGGGACTCAAGCAGTCCGCCCGGCTCGAGGAACCGATCTTCACCCCGGCGACCAAGGCCACCGAGGGACACGACGAGAACATCGACTTCGAACGCGCCTGCGAGATTGCAGGCACCGACGTGATGGAACGCCTGCGAGACCTTTCACTCGAGATCTACAACTTCGGTCGCGACTACGCACTCGAGCACGGCATGATTCTCGCCGACACCAAGTTCGAATTCGGGTTCGCACTGGACGACGACGGCAATCCCACCGACGAACTTCTGCTCATCGACGAAGTCCTCACGCCCGACTCCAGTCGCTACTGGCCGGCGGAGGACTACGAGGAAGGTCGCGACCAGGACAACTTCAACAAGCAGGTCTTCCGCAACTGGCTGCAGGAAATGTGCAATCAGGGGGGTTGGGACAAGACTCCTCCCGGACCGGAAGTCCCGCAGGAAGTCGTCGCCAAGACGATCGAGAAGTACATCGAAGCGGCACGTCGACTCGGCAGCTGAGCCGTTCCGGTCACCGGAACCGCTCGCGGGAGATCAGATCTTGAAGCGTGGTCCGCTCAGCCCAGAGCGGCGTCGGTCGTGTTGCGCAGCAGCATCGCCACCGTCATCGGTCCCACGCCGCCGGGGACCGGGGTGATCCACCCCGCCACCGAGGAAACGTCATCGAAGCTCACATCGCCGACGGTTCGAGCATTGCCCTCGGAGTCGAGGATCCGATTGATTCCGACATCGATCACCACCGCACCGGGCTTGACCATGTCCGACGTGACCAGACCGGGAACTCCGGCCGCGGTCACCACCACGTCCGCCGCCCGGGTGAATTCCGCAAGCTTCGGAGTGAACTTGTTGGTGGAGATCACCGTTGCCTGGGCACGCATCAGAAGCACCGCAACCGGCTTGCCGACGATGTTGCTGGCCCCGATCACCACGCAGTTGGCGCCCTTGAGGGTGACGCCGGTGGATTCGATCATCTCGACCGCGGCCAGAGCCGTGCAGGGCACCAGACTCCGTCGACCGTAGACGACGTTGCCGATGTTCGCGGGGTTCACGCCCTCGACGTCCTTGCTCGGATCGATCAACGACTGGATGCGCTCGGTATCGACGTCTGCGGGAAGCGGCAGATGCAGCATCACCGCGGTCACGTCCTCGTCGGTGTTCAGCAGCAGGACCCGACCGGCGATCTCGTCGTAACCGGCACCGGCCTGGATGCGGTGCAATCGATAGTCGATCCCCACCGCGTGGCAGGTCTTCTGCTGGTTGGCGGCATACAGCTCCGCGGAACGGTCGTCCCCAACCAGGATCGCGTCGAGTCGGACCGGTCGATTCCCGGAGGCGATTCGCTCGGCAATCGAAGTGCGAACCACCTTGCCAAGGGCTCGGCCATCAATCAGGCGGGCGGATGAAATGGACTCTGATTCAACCATGGGGGGAGCATAGCGGGGATCGAGGCAGAAAAGCGCTCCAGCAGCTAGCATGACGATTCATCCACAAGGAGGATACACATGCTTCGTACACTTACCGTCGCCATTGCGGCTTTCTGCACTTCCGCCGCCCTTGCCCAGAACGAGGCACCCACGCCATTGGGAATCGGGGACACGGCTCCCAAGATTGAGGTCTCCAAGGTCATCAAGGGCACCCTTCCTGCCAGTCTTGACGACGGCAAGGTTCAGGTCGTTGAATTCTGGGCCACGTGGTGCGGGCCGTGCCGAACCTCCATGCCCCACCTTTCCGATCTGCAGGCCAAGTACAAGGACCAAGACGTCGACGTGATCGGCATCGCAGTCTGGCAACGAGAACCGACTCCCCAAGCCAAGATCGATGCGGTCAGTGACTTCCTGACCTCAGGCGACTGGCCGGAAAAGACCAAGTACACCCTCGCGGTCGATGAAGGCGAGATGATGGCCAAGAACTACATGATCGCCTCCGGCCAGAGAGGCATTCCCACCGCATTCATCGTGGGTAAGGACGGCAAGATCGATTGGATCGGTCACCCGATGTCCATGGATGAACCCCTCGCCCAGGTGGTTGCCGGAAATTGGGACCGCGCCAAGGCCAAGGCCGAGTTCGACAAGGCCAGGGCCTTCGAGCGGCTACAGAGCGAAATGAATCAGAAGATGCAGGCCATGTACGTGGCAAAGAACTGGGGCGGCATGGTCGACCTCATGACCGACATGGAAGCGAAAGCACCCGCCGAGATGGTCGTGGACTTGCAGCTGCAGAAGTTCCGCCTGCTGGGCACCAAGGACATGGCCAACCGCCCGGAGGAGGCCAACAAGCTCGCAGAGCAGATCTACGCCAAACACTCCGATGACATGATGGTCATGAACCAGCTGGCCTGGATGATGGCGACCGACAAGGCACTCGCCAAGCCCGACATGGCCCTCGCACTCAAGTGCGCGGAAGCCGGTGCGAAGGCCAGTGACTACAAGGAGCCCAACATGCTCGACACGCTGGCCACCGTCCAGTGGGCGATGGGCGACCGCAAGACCGCGATCGACACCCAGAAGAAGGCCCTCGATCTGCTTACTCCCGATGACCGCATGATGCCTGAATTCAAGGCCAAGATCTCCGAATGGGAGATCGAGATGTCCAACGCCGGCTGATCCGGCTCGACGACTTCTTGAACGAATGCACAGAAGGGTCCGAGGCGTGCCTCGGACCCTTCTTCTGTTCTGACATCCTCACGGATCGGTCGTCCAGGCTCAGGCCTCGACCTCGACTTCCGCCTTCGCCTCGGAGGATCGATAGATCGCATCGATGATCGACTGGACTCGTCGACCCGCGGCGCCGTCGGCGTGGGGCGTGACCCCCTGCTCCACCGCCTCGATGAACTGCCGGTACTGGTTCAACCAGGCAACGTCCTTGTTGTTGCGGTCGTCGGCGAAGTAGGGCTTGATGTCGGCGATCATGCCCTGATCCTCGGTCGCGATGTTGAGGTCGTCACCGAAGACGTCGAAGTGGCAGCCGGCCTTTTCACCCAGCAGGGTGATGCCGTTGGGGTGCGTGCCTTCCGGCAGGTTCGCGGCCCAGGTCACGTTGAGTTCGAGGGTCATCCCGTCGGCGAATCGCACCAGGGCGACCGCCCCGTCCTCGACGTCGAAGACGCCTTCGAGTTTCGGGGGACCGGACCACATCGAGGTGAACTTGTAGTCGGCGATCGGGGTTCCGAAGCAGGACACCGCGTGGCCGCTGGCCTTGACCGGCTGGTGGCTTCCGGTGAGGTACATCGCGAGGTCCAGGACGTGGACCCCGAGGTCGATCAGCGGTCCGCCACCGGATTCGGCCTTGGTGGTGAACCACCCTCCGAGCCCGGGAATGCCTCGGCGACGGTAGAAGGCGCACTTCGCGTGGTAGATCCTGCCGAATCGACCGGCGTCGATGTACTGCTTGACCGCCTGGGAGACCGGAGCCCCGCGGCAGACGAAGCCCATCTGAAGCACGCGATCGCTGGCGGCATGGGCGGCGATGATCTCATCGCAGTCGGCGACCGAGGGGGCCATCGGCTTTTCGAGCAGGACGTGCTTGCCCGCCTCCAGCGCTGCGACCGCGCATTCGCGGTGGCAGCGGTTGGAGACTGCGACCGCCACGGCGTCGATGTCCGAAGCCAGCAGTGAATCGATCGAAGCATGGGCGGCGCAGCCCGCAAACCGATCCGCCACCGTGGAGACTCGATCCGGGATCAGGTCCCAGGTACCAGCCACTTCGAGGCCCGATGCGTGGGCGGTGTCCGCGTGGACGTTTCCGATCGCGCCACAGCCGATGATCCCGATACGAAAGCTCATTGAAAACCTCCGGAGTTCCTTGGAGTTGAACACAAGTCGTTCCCCACATTGGGGGGTGTAGAGCGTATCGTGAACTGCCCATGTCCGCGTCCGAACGCCACATTCTCATCATTGGAGCCGGGGTCCTCGGCCTCTCAAGCGCCTGGTACCTGCAGAAGCGCGGGGCCCGGGTCACGGTCCTCGATCGGGAGCCGATCAAGGACGCCGCCTCCTGTGGAAATGCGGGCCTGATCAGCTTCGGCCACCCCCCGCTCACCCGGCCCGGAGTCTCGGTTCAGGGCCTGAAGTGGATGTTCGACAAGCGCAGTCCCCTGTACATCAAGCCGCGACTCGATGGCGACCTCGCCCGCTGGCTCTGGACGTTCCACCGACATTGCAAGCAGTCCTATTACGAACAGACGATGCAGGTGCTCTGCGAACTCGGACACCTGAGCGCGGACTGCTTCGAATCGATCCTCTCCGAAACCTCGATCGACTGCGACTGGAACCGACAGGGTTGGGACGACGTCTGCATGTACGAAGAGACGCTGGACCACGCCGAAGAAGAGGCGAAGATGCTCGCGCAGTTCGGGTTCGAGGCGGAACGGATCGATGGAGACAGCCTGCGCCGGGAAGCCCCCATCTACACCGATTCGATCGCGGGGGCGATTCGCTTCAAGGACAGTGCGACGTTGAGCCCACGCGCCTTCACTGCCGGTCTGGCCCGGGAACTCACCGCACGAGGGGTGGAGATTCGGACCGAATGCACGGTCCAGGACCTGCTCAAGCGAGGGGACCGGATCGAAGGCGTGCGACTTGAGACCGGCGAAGAACTCACCGCCGAGGCGACGGTACTTGCCGCCGGAGTCTGGTCGGACCAGCTGGCGCGAACGGTGGGCCTCAAGATTCCGATGCAACCGGCGCGGGGGTACCACCGCGACGTGGTCGGTCTGGACTCCATGCCGCCACGGGGGTGCACCCTCAATGAAACCTTCATCGCCGTGAGCCCGTTCCACGACACCCTGCGCCTGGCGGGAACGCTCGAACTTTCCGGATTCAACGCCCCCTGGCTGAAGGATCGACTCACCCACCTCACCGAAGCCGGTGGCACCTACCTGCGCGGCGTCGACACCGCGACCGTCACCCAGGAATGGGCGGGCTTCCGCCCCTGCACCGCCGACGGCATGCCGGTGGTCGGTGCGGTCCCCCGCCTGCCCGGGCTCTTTGTGGGCACCGGGCACGCGATGATGGGGATGACCCTCGGCCCCGCGAGCGGCAAGCTCATCGCGGAAGCGGTCTGCGACGAGACGCCCGCCCTCGAGTCCCCGCTCCTGGCTGCCGCGCGGTATTGACCGACCCCTCGACCCCGAGACCATGCAGACGGANGGGTCACTCTGGACCACCAGGTACAGCCNCGGCACGGCGNCGCGTGTCACNAGAGAGCAGGAACCTGGCAGAGAACGCCGCGAGGCGACGACCACGGATCGGTCGCATGGAAAGACCTTTCCTTGACGCACCTGCTCTCTTGAGGTCGACACCACACCCTTCACTGCCATCTGCTTGGTCGAAGAGTCTGAGTGCGATTCAAGGAACCAAATTTTCTGATCAATCCCGATGAGCTGAATGTACGGATTGTGGAGCGAGCGACTCCTGATGGTACGAAAGCCCTTCCGGGCCTCCACAACCGTGGATACGCCTCATTTCATGAGTGAAATCATGGCGGAGGTACTCCATTTACTTACAGGAGATCATCATGTTACAAAATGCGAAGACGCATCATCGAGGGGCCATTCAGGCCTGCCTCACCGCCATCACACCCCTGCTGGCGACAGCAGCCATCGCGGCAAGCTCGGAACTTCCAATGGGAGACCTGGATTCCGCTGAAAAGCAGGCTGAATTCTGGAATGTGGTCACCGGCAGCGAATACGAGTCGGGAAGCTGTGGCTTCAGGCTCGAATCGATGGGTCCAATGAGCAGCGAATACGTGCTCAATGCGGTCGACAGCCGATTCGAGGATCCCGTGCCCTACCGCGTGGGGACCTTTGACATGCAACACCATGAAGTGGCATTTCAATTTGAACCGGTCACCAACAGCTTCCTGGACAATGGCGTGGCCAACATCCTGATCAGTTACGCGACACTTGTTCTGGCAGAGGGGGTCGCCGAGTTGGACACCGGGGAACTCGTCGAGATGCGAGCCCACTTCTACCTCACGGCCACCGAGAACGTCGCCACCGGAATGGTGGATCTGGACCCGGAACCGATGTTCGTCCCTCAGAGTCTGGGGAAGAACGCACGCCTGGACATCGATCTTCAGCCGATGATCGGAACGATCAACCCCGTGGTCGGGGATGAGGTGATCGATGTTGGCGGCGGGCCGGGTCCCCTGCCCTGCAACCGGACCTGGACATGGTGCCGGAACGAAGTGGCGTTCTGTGCCGCTATCGCCCTGTGCTATGACAACTGGTTGACAGAAGTCGCCAGAGCGACCTGGGCGAAGACTCAGTGCTACCTCGCAGCGGACCGGGTCTATGCGGGCTGCATGTGGGGTTGCCTGACGCCCGGAGGAGCCGTTGCGCCGGGAGCGCTCTGCGCTGCTCGACATATCTTATGTGCTTCGAACCGTGGGATAGAGAAGAGAATCTGCGATGCGGTGGCGCTGGGTCTGATGACTGCGGCTGACTTGAACTACTTGATGTGCAAGAACAACGCGATGAGCACCAACGGCCGTGCAGTCCGAGGATGCAACTGCCCTCCGGGCTGGGTGCCGTTCCCGCAGCAGCGTCCGCCCAGGTGGGGTGATGCACCCTGCCAGCCGGACTTCGACGGCTATGGAATCCCCGGACGCTGGGAGGAACTCGTCTTTCCCTGGAGCTATTGAATCGAAGCGACCTCATGGGAAACTGAGGGCGTAGAGTACATCTGGTGACGAATTGGAGGACCTGCCATGCCCCGTATTCACAAGCGCGTCGATGGACTGCCTTGTCCGGGGTGTGGCTACCTCCTGAAAGACCTGCAGTCACCAGAGTGCCCGGAGTGTGGAATCGACTATCGAGCGGCGCTGAGGCAACCGCTCCCGACGGTGTGGACGCACCTTCGAAACGTCTGGCTCGCTCATACCTGGCTGCGATGCGTGGTCATTGTTCCCCTCTGCCTGTTCACGGGCCTCGTGAGCCTGGGCGCATTCTCCACGTTTCTCGGCCTGTTGAAAATCCCTTACAGGGGTGGTGCCCTCATGGTGCTCTGGGGCCTGGGCACCCTTCTGGTCGCGTACCTGATTGCCTTTCGGTGGACGGCTCCGCGTGCGCCGGTGCGTGAAGAGGCCACCACGACTTCCCCGTCATCCCGGGCCCGCTCGCGCGACTGAACCGGTACCACCCGCGTGCAAGACCACCACCACCCCGTGCCCGGGCGCGGGGTGGTCTCTTGGGAGACAAAGGAGTTTTTTTCAGAGAGCGTTGTGGAGGCCGACGCTCACAGCCACGCCGCCCCACGCACCCCGCTCGAATCGCCGTGCACCGCACGCCGCACCGGCGTGGTGCACTCGCCGCCGAAGACGAACTCCGACAACCGGGATTCGATCGCTTCCGGCAGACCTTCGAGGTTGCTGACCCCGCCGCCCAGGACGATCGCATCCGGATCCAGGACGTTCACGATGTTCGCGAGCGCCCGGACCACTCGATCCTGGAACCGGGCCAGACACGCCACCGCACGCAGATCGTCGTTGGCCGCGTGTTCCGCGATCAGGCGCAGCGCGTGGTGGGAGCCGACCTCCGCCGCGTATTCGCGTTCGATCGCGGGACCGCAGAGGTACTGTTCGAGGCAGTCCTCGAGTCCGCAGTAGCAGGGACGCGGCGTCCACCCCGA
>NHEC01000117.1 GCA_002171655.1 Planctomycetes bacterium TMED75 | reverse complement strand
AAGGAACGACCGTAGACAGGGGCTGGCGCACATGCCGGTTCACTTCTTGCAGCCGGGAAGTTCCCGGACTCGAATGGACTCGTCTTTCATGCAGAACTCTGTGCACATTCAATTGGTGAGGCCCGCGACTCGAATGTCGTGACGCTGAATGTTCGCACGTCTTCTTCATTGAAACTCAATTCCCTTCAAGGCTTGAAGTCGAATCCACCGGCAGCAGTTCGTCAGTTGAAATTCGCTCACACGGACCTTGTCCGTTGTGAGTCAGGTCAAGGAGCGGACCGCATGGCGAATGCAACTCGAACGGCGCAAAAAAGTGCCAAGGGTGGACCAAAGAGTCCACAGAAGAAGAAAACAGTGAAAAAGAAGCCTGCCAAGGCGGCTTCAGATCCACCTGCCCTGGAGCCGGTGGTCACGGAACCGGTCGAAGCGACTGCGGTTGCCGGAACGACCGAGCCTCCGGCCGAAGAGGTCAAGCCCAAGCGGCGCTCTCGGCGTGCCTGCAAGCGCGAGGTCACCAGTTCCTACACTTCCGAACAGCTCGCGGAGTTGGAGATGGAAGAGGTCTGGCTGCTCTACCGTGAATACCAATGCGGTGTCATGCGGAACTTTCTTGTCGAGAAGTACTACGACATCGTTCACTTCACCGCAGAGCGCATGCACATGCGTCTCCCCAACGAAGTGGAGGTCGAGGACCTCAAGTCCGCGGGCCTCTTCGGGCTCATGGATGCAATCGAAGCCTTCGACACGGAGCGAGGCGTGAAGTTCGAGACCTACTGTGGAACCAGGATCAAGGGTGCGATCTTCGATGAGTTGCGCGCCATGGACTGGGTTCCCCGACTGGTTCGTGCTCGAAGCTCCAAGGTCGATCAGGCACGGCGCAACATCGAGATGCGCAGCGGCCAAAAGGCGACTGATGCAGAGATCTCATCCCACATGCAACTGGACAGCGGTGAGTACAAGAAGGTCATTCGTGACTCCCAGCCCGTCGGGGTGGTCAGTCTGAACCGGAAATGGTACGAAACCGATTCCAGCAAGGACGTACGGGAGATCGACGTCATCAAGGACACTCGGCAGGAGGATCCACTGCGCTGCGTGCAGCGGCAGGACCTCCAAGGTCTCATCACCAAGGGCCTGACCCGTGCCGAGCGTTTGATCGTGATCCTCTACTACTACGAAGAGATGACGATGAAGGAAATCGGGCTCACCCTCGACCTGTCCGAAAGTCGGGTCAGCCAGATGCACTCCTCGATTCTGGCTCGCTTGAAGGCTCAGATGCAGCATCGCGAAAAGGAATTCTGAACGCACTGCTCCATGCAATCGCTCCCGCAGGAGGCCCCGGCAAGGGGTCTCCTGTTTTTTTGAGCTGCCTTGCTCATCGGCTCTGGTAGACTTTTCCCAATGGGCACCAGCAACCAATTCCCAGGCTACGCCGAACTCTGCCAGCAGGCACGTGGGCGAATTCGAATCGTGGAGCCCGATGAGTTCACTCCCGACGGCTCGGTCATGCTCATCGACGTGCGTGACCAGATCGAAGTGGCTGACGGACTCCTCGAGGGTGCGGTGGTCGTGCCGCGCGGTCAGTTGGAAAAGCTGATCGGGCAGATGAATCTCTCCCTGGATCAGGAGATCGTTCTCTACTGCGAGAGCGGGAACCGCTCGGCGCTGGCGTGCGAGACCCTGGGTCTGATGGGCTACGAAAACGTGGCGTCGCTCGCCGGTGGAATCGAGGAATGGCGCCGGCTTGGTCGCCCGATCATTCGTGGTGGAAGCGTCCTTTCGGATTCCTCTTCCAATTTCTCTGATGCGACCAGCGCGCCTTCGGTCGATCACGGTGACTGGAACAGCGTTCGCGCGGACTTTCCGATCACGACCACTCGTATCGACTGCACCGATGGGGTCCAGCGCTCGCTGGTCTACCTTGATCATGCAGCGACCACGCATCCGCCCTCGACGGCCTTGCACGCGTACACCCAGTTTCTCGGGCGTGAGTATTCCAACGTGCACCGCGCCACTCACTCGCTCGCTCGCTCTGCCACCGACCGCTTCCAGGCCGCCTACGACACCTGCGCTCGCTTCGTGGGTGGCAACCTTGATGAAGGGTGTGTGGTGTTCACTTCAAATACCACACACGCCTGCGATCTGGTCTCGCACGTGTTGTGCGAGCATCCGGGCAAGGTTCTGGTGACCGACCTCGAGCATCATTCAAACGATCTTCCCCATCGAAATCGCGGCGAGGTGGTTCGCGTCGGGCTCACTTCCGATCTCCGTCTGGACCTTGATGCGATGGAAGCGGTCCTGCGCACCGAGCAGATCAAGCTGGTGGCGGTCTCCGGAGCCGCCAACGTCACGGGATGGATGCCTCCGATCCATGAGATTGCACGGCTCGCACACGAGCACGGTGCCCTGATCTGCGTGGACGGGGCCCAACTGATGGCGCACCACCAGGTGGATGTCCGTCCGCACGGGCACCCCGAGCACATCGATTTTCTCACCGCAGCCGGCCACAAGATGTACGCCCCGTTCGGAATCGGTTTCCTGTACGGACCCCGGGCGCTCTTCGATGCGGCGCCTCCGTACCTGCCTGGCGGCGGAACCACGTCGGTGGTGGGCCCCGACTCCGTCCAGTGGCTGCCTTCTCCTGATCGACACCAGGGCGGCACTCCCAACGTTGCCGGAGTCATTGGACTGGCCACCGTCATCGACTTTCTCCAGACCATCGGAATGGATCGCGTCCGGGCGCACGAGTGTGCCCTGACCAAACGAGCCTGGGATGGACTTCAGGAGCTCGGTGGGATCACCCTTTACGGTCCGCCCTCGCTCGGTGAGCGGGTGGGAATTCTCACCTTCAATGTTGCGGAGGTCAGCGATCTGCTCTGTGCGGCGGTGCTGGGGGCCGAGTCCGGCATCGCGGTTCGCAACGGTCGATTCTGTGCCCACGTGCATTCCGACCTCCTGCTCGGCCAGCAGGGAGGGGTGACTGAAGAATCCGAGGTCCGCCCCGGGGCGGTCCGGGTGTCCTTCGGTCTCTACAACAACGAATCCGAAGTGGACCGATTCATCGAAGCGGTCCGAATGGTGCGCAATCGTGAGTGGAGTGGGCGCTACGAGGTTCGTGGCAGCCAGGTCAGCAGCACCAGCGCGGGCCGTTGTTCCGACGCGTGGATGGAAACCACCGACGCCTGAGCGACTCGTCGGCCGGAGTCCCGTTCACTGGGAATCAAGTTTGAGAATGAAGAGGTTCGTGAACTCGATCGCCGAGTGATGGCTTTGCAATGCGATCGGGCCCTCCGCGGGAATCCCCGGCAACTGGGCGCGTTCGATCACGGTGACTCCGTTGAGGTTCACCGTGAGTCGGTCACCCCGCAGGGTGATCACGAATCGATTCCAGCTGCCGACCTTCGCATCCGCCCGTGTTCGAGGGGTGGTCGCGGCCCGGACTTCCGGAGGCATCTCCGAGTCGGTGCGGTAACCGTAGACCTCTCCGGAACCCGCCGGCCACTCCCAGATGTTCACCTGACTCTTGTCGTTGCCTCGGAGGTAGATTCCACTGTCCCGTTCCTCGACCTCGACGGTTTCCCCGGTCTCCGCGCCGTCGATGCCGAGGATCGGACGATCACGCAGCCCCTGGGACTCGCCCACCCAGCGCCAGTCGGCCATGAGGACGAAGTCCCCGTAGGATCCGGTGGTCCAGAGGTGTCCGGCACTGCCGTCGTGGACGATCCGTCCTTGGGCGGCCTTCCAGGCACCTTCCTCGCCCCCGTCCTGGCGCCATCCGGTGAGGTCCAGACCGTTGAAGAGGGTCACGTATTCCTCGGCGTCGTTGGCGACCTCGGCGAGTGCGGAATTGCTCGGAGGCAGTTCCTTGATGATCAGGTCCTTGAAATCAATCGGGGACCCCTCGGCCTCGAGGCAGATGAATCCCTTTCTGGGGTTCACGTCGTAGCCTCCGGAGACGATCTTTCCATTGACGGCAAGGGTGATTCGTCCGTCGAGGCATTCGATGCGGTAGTGGTTCCATTCTCCGGCGCCAAGGGTGCGTGCTTCGCTCGGAAGGCATCGTTGGTAGCCATTGGGGTGCGGGCGATCCGGGGTCATGGTGGCTCCCCAGATCGAGAAGATGTCTCCCTCGCTGGTGTAGTTTTCCGTTTCGGCACCGAGCATCACCTGAACCTCGATCGCACGGGTGAAAGGCACCCCCTTCGCCGGGAGCGGATCGCTCCAGACGAAGACGCCGGCATTGCCCTGGGGGTCCTGGTGGCGCCATTCGAGTTCCAGTACGAAGTTCTCGTACATCCGATCGGTACGCAGCACGCAGGTGGGGGTGCCGGTGCATCGAAGCATGCCGCTCTCGGCGCGCCAGGTTGATTCGGCACCGTTGACGTGGACCCAGCCATCGAGGTCGGTCCCGTTGAACAGCGGCCTGAATTCCTCGGTTCCTCCGAGACAGAAGCACGAAAGCAGCAACGTGGTGATCAAGGACACGAGGTGGACTCCATTCGGATTCAGGAACTTGGGATCTGCAGCAGTTCGTCGGCGAAGAGCAGCTCCGCCGTGGTCTTTTCCTCGATCTCCTCCCGGGTCACGCCCGGGGCGAGCTCGGTGACGCGGAAGCGTCGGCGTTCCGGGTCCATCTCCATCACGCAGAGGTCGGTGATGATCATGTCGATGCAGGCGAGTCCGGTGAGGGGCAGTGTGCAGTGGGGGATGATCTTCGGTGCACCCTTGCGGTTGCAGTGCTCCATGGTGACGATCACGCGCTGCACTCCGGCGACCAGATCCATGGCTCCGCCCATGCCCTTGACCAGCTTGCCGGGAATCATCCAGTTGGCGATGTCGCCTTCCTGGCTGACCTCCATCGCACCCAGGATCGCCAGGTCGATGTGTCCACCTCGGATCATGCCGAAGCTGTCCGCAGAGGAGAAGAACGAGTGTCCGGTCACTCCGGTGACGGTCTGTTTGCCCGCATTGATGAGGTCTGCATCGACCTCATCATCGGCGGGAAAGGCCCCCATGCCGAGCAGCCCGTTTTCCGACTGCAGCCAGACGGTCATTCCCTCGGGAACGTGGTTGGCGACCAGGGTGGGCATGCCGATGCCGAGATTGACGTAATAGCCGTCCTGAAGTTCGCGAGCGGCTCGCGCTGAGATGCCGTTTCGATCAAGTGCCATGTGGGACCTCCGAAGGCTAGAGGGTAGCGACCTCGACGGTCGGATGGGGTACCCTGCAGCCATGAATACTACAGCTCGCATACAGGATCTTCTCGTTGCCAGTGGAATCGACGCCCACCCCCGGGTCGTCGCACCCGGCACTTCGCACGCCGTCGACTCGATCGATCCGGGGACGGGGCAGGTCACTGCCGCGGTGCGCCTCGATGGAGCCGACGACTACGAACGGGTCATCGATGGTGCACAGCGTGTTCAGGCCGAGTGGGCGATGCTGCCCGCGCCCAAGCGTGGCGAGCTGGTCCGTCGCATCGGAAACGCCTTTCGCGACCGGATCGAACCGCTGGGTGAGCTGGTCTCGCTCGAAAGTGGAAAGATCCGCCCCGAAGGGATCGGAGAAATGCAGGAATGCGTGGACATTGCCGACTTCGCGGTCGGTCTGTCTCGTCAGTTGCACGGGCTCACCATGCACTCCGAGCGTCCGCAGCATCGGATGTACGAACAGTGGCATCCCCTGGGGACGATCGGAATCATCACCGCCTTCAACTTTCCTGCCGCGGTCTGGGCCTGGAACTCGATGCTGGCGGCGATCTGCGGAGACACCATGATCTGGAAGCCCTCGCTGATGGCNCCGCTCACNGCGATNGCCATGAANGANATCGCNCGGGAGGTGATGGGATCCCAGGANNTCTTCACNCCNGCNNACGGNGANCCGCGCGACGTCTTCGGACTGGTGATCGGNNCCGACGANGAGATCGGNGANCGNNTGATCGCCGATCGNCGNCTNCCCCTGATTTCCGCCACCGGNTCCTGCCGCATGGGCCGACGCGTCGGTGAAGTGGTGGGGGGGCGCCTGGGCAAGACCCTCCTCGAGCTTGGGGGCAACAACGCCATGATCATCATGCCCGATGCGGACCTTGATCTGGTTCCTCGCGCTATTTTGTTCGGCGCGGTTGGAACCGCCGGTCAGCGATGCACTTCCACCCGTCGATTGATCTGCCACGCCGACTGCGTGGACCAGGTCGTGCAGGCATTGCTTCCCGCCTACGACTCGATTCCCATCGGCCACCAGCTTGACGACTCGACCTTGATGGGACCTCTGGTCCGTCAGACTTCGGTGGATGCGATGCGCGATGCGATCAGCCAGGCGGTCGAACAGGGGTGCGAAGTACTCGCTGGTGGAATCGAAGGCATCGAGCGCATGGCCGATCGTGATGGTTTCTTCGTCGAGCCCACGATCATTCGAGTGCCGGCGGGGACCCACCCTCCGATCACGCACGACGAGACGTTTGCTCCGATTCTCTACGTCTTCACCGTGTCTTCCTACGAGGAAGCGGTGGCACTGCAGAACAACTCCAGTCACGGTCTCTCAAGTTCGATCTTCACGGATTCGATGCGCACCGCGGAACGATTCCTCTCTCATCTGGGAAGTGACTGCGGCATTGCCAACGTCAACATCGGCACCAGCGGGGCTGAAATCGGTGGTGCCTTCGGGGGTGAGAAGGACACCGGCGGAGGCCGTGAATCCGGTTCCGATGCCTGGAGGCAGTACATGCGCCGACAGACCTGCACCCTCAACTGGGGGGACGACCTGCCCCTGGCCCAGGGCATCGAGTTCGGTTGATTCATGATTTCGAGTTCGAACGGGACGTGTGACCCTGTGGCGTCTCTACCCCGGGCAGGATCCCCAGTAACCCAGCAGGATGCCCAGGTCGGGGCCGTCGACGACACCGTTGCCGCCAAGGTCTTCCGAGCAGTCGCCGGCGCAGGCGCCCCAGGCGGCAAGCAGGCGGGTGAGGTCTTCGCCATCGACCCGGCCATCAGCGTTGAGGTCACCCGGGCACTCCGGGGTTGAACAGGCGCTGAAACGGACGTTGTCGAAGCGGACGTCGAAGTCGGTGAATCCAAACGCCCAGCCCGGCAGGAAGGTGGTGAATGCGATTGCATCCGCGCCGGCAAGCACGTCAGCGAAGGTTCGGTTCGCAGGCAGCATTGGTTCGTAGGTCACCGGATCCTCGGCACCGCTTCCACCCCAGCCCGGGGGGAGTTCGCTGGAGGAGGGATCGCTGATCGTCACCTCGAAGGTTCGCCAATCACCGGCTCCGACCCATTCAAAGAGGTACCACACCGAGACCCACGCTTGCCCTGGAGGTACTCCGTCGTAGTCTCGAATCTCGACCAGCCACGGCCGGGTGGCCGGGGTGCCGAAGAAGTCGATGGCCTCCACCTTGAGGTTGACCTCTATCGTCACTTGGTCGTGGGCGGAGAGGTCCTGGATGTAGGTGGGGTTCGAAGTGTTGAGGAAGGTGATCCCAAAATCGTTGAAGACGGTGTGCAGGTGGTGACCGGGATTGCCACCGGATTCTTCGAGTTCGGTGCTGCCGGTGGATCCACTGGTTCCGATCCAGCCTTCGGTACCTTCCTCGAAGGTCACCTCGTTCAGTTCACATGCCTGTTCCGCGTCGGCGATTCCGGTCAGGAACGTGGCGAGTACTGCACCGAGTATCCAGTGTGCTGGTTTCATGTTTCCAGTTTGGGCTTCACGCAGCCGAAGTCAATCACAATCGACCTCATATGCTCGAGGAGGCCGGGCCGGACCGAGCCGATCGCCGCGCAACCGGGTCCGAATTGCCGCACGAGCCGCTCAGCTGCTGCCCTGGCGCATCCGATCGACGCTTTCCGGGAACGGATAGCTTGCGAACACCCCGGTGGGAGCGCAGTTCCAGAGTTCGACCGGCGGGTAGACATCCCCCTCGAAACCGGCCTGGTGCATTGCTTCCAGGGTGGCCTCGAGGCTCGGCTCCCGGCCATCGTGGTCGAGCAGGCGATTGCTCTTGGCGCCCAGGAAGGAGACCGAGGCGGCGGGAAGCCGATCGCGACGTCCTTCGAGCATCTTGGTGATCGTCTTGAATCCTCGGTAGAGGTCTTCGAGGGTGAAGTGATCTCGCTCTGCGGGGCGCAGAAGCGCGAGGATGAGCAGTCGATCCAGATCGAACTTGAGCACATAGGGCTCTCGATCCTCCCGCGCGTGGATCGAAACCGCGTCTCGGAACATTCCGGCAAAGCTTGTCGCACCTTCGAGCGTCCACTGGCTCGTTGGTATGAGCTTGAAAAGTTCGCCGAGGATTCCGCTGAGGTTGTCGACCGAATTCACACCACACACCACGGTGCGATAGTGGCCACCGACCAGGTCGTCCAGAAGGTGCTGCCCCCACTGGATGCGAATCTTTCCTCGAGGAGTCGCGGAGCGCGGGTCACCCTGAGGCAGCAGCATCACGCAGGGTGCATCGGTGTTGGCTTCGACCAGCAGGTCGGCATCGCCCTTGTAGACCGAGACGGGGTGCTCCGTACCTTGACTCATGATTCAACCTTTTCCGGGCGTGTTGGAAGGTGTGGAAGGGGTGGAGGGAGTGGCCTTTTTCTCCGTATCACCTGCCATCAGCTTCTTCGCATCGGCTTGAGACACTTCGACGGCCTTCTTGATGACCACCGGGTCGATCGGCACGTTCTGATAGCCCTGAACGTTTCCGGTCTGCACACCCTTGATGGCGTTGACCACGTTCATGCCCATGACGACCTTGCCGAAGACCGCGTAGCCGGCGCCGCCGGAGAGCGGGCGATCCAGATTGCTGTTGTTGTTCACGTTGATGAAGAACTGGTTGGTGGCGGAATTCGGATTTTGTGTTCGGGCCATGGCGATGGTCCCGTTCTCGTTCTTCAAGCCGTTCATCCACTCGTTCTTGATTGGATCGTTGGCTGGCTTCTTCGTCATTTCGGGGGTGAAGCCGCCACCCTGGATCATGAAGCCGTTGATCACGCGGTGGAAGATCGTTCCGTTGTATCCGCCGTCGTTGACGTAGGTCAGGAAGTTCCGCACCGAGATCGGTGCTCGTGCCCGATCCAGCTGGATCAGGATGTTTCCCTTGCTGGTCTCGAGCATCGCGTACTCGTAGCGCAACTCCTTCTGGTCGGGAGGCGTGGCGGGAGCGGGGCTGGCGGGGTCCTGAGCAAAGGCCGTTGCGGCAGTGAATGCAGCCAGGAGGGTCAAGGCGCCCAGTCGCGCACGGTGCAGAAGCTGGCAATTCATGGGGCAGGGTCTCCAGAGAGGGTTCCGGGTCGGGTTGATTTCCTCGATCATACGCAATCCCAAGCGGTCCGGACCCGTTGACCCCGCTATCATTCTCGAAAGTCCGAACCCCCCCTTATGAGCGATTCCTCCCCATCAGCCACCTTGCCTTCGTCCCCCCCTCGCAGAGGTCCTCTCGGCGTGGTGGCTTTCGCGGTCCTGGACCTTTTCAGCAGTGTCCGTCTGGGCATCGTCCTGCTGGTCTTGCTCTTCCTCTATATGGCGGTGGGGTCGGCGGGACTGGTCTACCCGGTCTCTGCCAACATCTTCTCCTCCAGCTCCTGGGTGCATGAGCAGGTCCGCCAGCGGCCTCTGCTGGAGATGACCGAATTCGAATGGTTCCACTGGTGGCCCTTCGACGTCCTGGTCATTCTCATCGCGGTCACTCTGGTGGTGACCACCCTCCGGCGGATCCGACTGAGTGTGATCAACCTCGGGGTGTGGATGATCCACAGTGGCATCATCGTCCTGATCATCGGCAGCCTGATCTACTTCGCCACCAAGGTGGAGGGCGATACGCCAGTCTCCCGGCGGGTCCTTGCGATCTCGGTGCTGGGTGAGGATGGCAGCAAGACCGGAACGCCACTGCTGCTGAGCCCCTTCTCGGGAAACAGCGGAACGGTCCTTGATGCCGAAGGCAATGCGATCGAATGTTCGGTGCTTGGAACCGATCCCCAGTGGGAACTGCTTTCAGGAGACGATGCCGGGACTCGCGTCTTCAGCGTCAACCTCATGGTCGACGGCTTCGAGGATCGCTTCATTCGTCAGGTGATCGCCGGCTACCCCGAATTCTCCGAAGATCTGGTTCGCACCGACAACCCCGAGCAACCGATGCAGCGCTCGGTCAAGGTCAACGGAAATCGTTTGCTGGAACCTCGATTGGTCGTCGATCTGCTCTACGCTCCGCAGGACGAGTTCTACCTCAGTGAAGCGCTCTCGAAGAACTGGGCGATGTATCTGCGTGAAGTCGGAACCACCCGCTGGATTGAGCGTCCGGTGGCCGCCGCTCGTCCGCTGGATCCTCGCAACCTCGGAGTACCGCTCTACAACGACAAGATTGCGGATCCCAGCAGTGTCTTCGTGCCAGCGGCTCAGCCTCGACCAGCGTCCGACCCACTTTCCGTGGTCGTCGAACCGGTCGCCGCGGATGATCCGCTCCCGAACACGCCGATCCTGATCGACTCCTATCTTCGTTACGCGCAGTTCAGCCGCCGCTTGGTTCCCGGGGGGCCGCAGGCGCCCCTCAATCCGATCCTCGAGGTGAGCCTGTCTTCCGAAGCCGGAAATCGGGAGTCGCTGCAGTTTCAAGCCTTCGACCCCGAGCGGTCTTCCGTGGAGGGTGGAATGATCGCGTTCCGCTATGTGGAGAACGCGGCGGACTTCGAAGCATTGCTTGGTGCGGCCACCCTGAGTGTTCGCATTCCCGGACTTGGCATCGAAGAGACTCGGGCGCTCGACACCCTGTCCGACGGTCGGACCTGGGAGCTTGGCGAGGGGGCCTATCGAATTTCCGTCAGTGGGGTCGAGGATGATCTGGCGCTGGGAGGCGGAAACGTCTCGGTGGTCTTCGCCGACATCACGACTCCCGACAACGGCATCGTTCGCCGCTGGGTCTTCGACGACCCTGCGCTGACCCGTGACGTGGATCCCGACAACCCGACTCCGGGGCCGCAGGACGAGCGGTTCATCGACGAGTCGATCGAAGTCAGCTACCAGCGAGGCCGTGGTGCGGCGCGCCTGCTCTTCGTCGCCGGGCCCGAACCGCAGCAGCTTCGCGCCATCGTCAACATCTCGGACGGTCCCCCAAGTGTCCAGGACCTCTCGGTGGGGCAGTCGGTGCAATTGCGACAGGGTATTTCCCTGATGGTCAATCAATACTTTGCTCGCGGTGAAGAACAAGTTGCCCCGATGATCGTGCCGCGCTCCCAGCGTGATCGTGACATGGGCAACATCTACTCCTGGGTGCGTGCGCTCGTTCCCGGAGTCCAGCCGACCTGGCTTCAGTTTCAGAAGTATCCGTTCAAGGGCCCTGAAGACCTGCTTGGTCGCTATCGAACGCTCTACAACCCCACGACATTACGGGTTCAGGATGCTTCCGGTCAGTTCAAGGAAGTCGAGATCGTCTTCTCAAGGCGTCGGATGCAGCTGCCTGAACCGATTGCGCTCGAAGCCTTCGAGCTGGACACCAACATTGGTGGATTCTCAGGTGCCACGGCCTCCATTCGTGATTACCGAAGCATCCTGCGTTTCTTCCAGGAAGGTGCTTGGAGCGAGCCGGTTCCCGTCAGCGTCAACAAGCCTGCGGAGAACGGAGGCCTCTGGTACTTCCAGGCGCAGTGGGACCCGCCCATGGACTCCTCGATCAACGGCGGCCTCCGCTCCAGCGGTCTCGGCTATACCGTGCTCGGAGTGGGCAACCGCAACGGGGTTCACGTGCAGCTGCTGGGCTGCGGGATTGCCGTTGCGGGAATGATCTACGCTTTCTACATCAAGCCACTGATCAAGCGACGTCGACGCGACCTGGTGTTGGCGGGACTCGATCAGAAGGAGCCTGCCGGATGAGTACTCTGCCCGCACGCATGCTGACCGTGTTTCTGGTCCTGATGGGGGCGACCGCCACCCTTCCCGCCCAGGAGACCTTCGTCGAACAGGTCAATCTTGATCCGCTGTCCGATCTCGCGGTGCACACCGGCGGTCGGCTCAACAGTCTTGGCTCCTACGCCAACTCCCACATGCAGCAGGTCTCCGGTCCTCGAAGCATCGGCGGTCGCAGCCAGTTGTTCAGTTATTTCGACATGATGTTTCGTCCGGAAGTCTACGAAGATGCCGACGTCATCTACGTGAAGAACAAACTGGTGCGTCGCTCGATCATCGAGACCCTCAACCGAGACCCGGCCGCGGCTGCGCGCATCGAGAACTTCACCCCCCGGATGGCTGCCTTCGAGAAGACCGGGCTCACCTCGGCACAAATCCTCGTCGATCCTGCGCTGATCCAGGTCCTCGGTCGGCTGAAGGCGGACCTGGTGCGAACCAACAAGGCCGTGAACACCCTGGAAAACGCCACCATCGCCATGAAGCCGGCGGTTCTGTTGGACCGACTGCGGGTGCTTCCGCCCGCGGGGGAGTCACTGGACGAGCCCTGGTCTTCGATGAACAACGTGATGCTGCTCCCTTCTCAGTCGGATCCAGAGCAATTGCTCGCCCAGCCGACCATTTCCAGCCTCGATCCCGCCCGGCAGCAGCAACTGGCCGAACAATGGCAGGCGCTCTACCAGAGCTGGGTGAGTGGTGATTCCGAGGGGGTCAACCGGTCGATCGCCTACCTGACCCAGGTGATCCCCGAGATGAACCCCGTGGTCTATCCGTCGGAGAACCGACTCTCCTGGGAATCGTGGTACTTCCGCAACCACCAATTGACCAGGGTATGGCTGGTCTACATGCTTTCGGTGATCCTCCTGCTGCTTGGTCTGGTCTACCAGTGGAAGTGGGCGCGCTGGTCCGGAATGGGGGTGTTCCTCATCGCGCTGGCACTTCAGACCTTCGGAGTCGGATTGCGCTGGTACATATCAGGGCGGTGGCCGAACGCGAACATGTACGAGGCGGTCACCACCGCGGCGTGGTTCGGCTCGGTGATGGCCGTGGTCTTCGAGTTGCTGGTTCGTCGCACCGCCATGCGAAGCATCTTCGCCCTTGCCGCGGGCACCGCTTCGATGTTCGCGTTGATGGCGGCTTATTACCTGCCGGCCTACCTCAATCCAAACATCGAGAACATGATGCCGGTGCTCCATGACATCTGGCTCTACATCCACACCAACGTCATCATCTTCAGCTACTGCCTGATCTTCATGGCGGCGGTGTCCTCGGCGCTCTACATCGTCAACCGGATGCTGGGTGGTGCTCCTGCCTACGCTCGAGTGGGCGGTGCGGGAAGCATCGTGCTGGGTCGAGGTGCGGGTGCGGTGACCAGTGGCGGCGCCGGCACGGCCGCCGGAAAACCAAGCCATCGGCGAGCGCGTCTGGGCGAAGTTCTCGATGGGGTGACGATGCTGCTGATGGAGCTCTCCTTCGTCCTGCTCTGGGCGGGGATCGTGATGGGTGCGATCTGGGCGGATCATTCCTGGGGACGGCCCTGGGGCTGGGATCCCAAGGAGGTCTTCGCCCTGGAGACCTTCATCGTCTTCGCGGTGCTGGTGCACGTCCGGCTGAAGGTCCACGACAAGGGGCTCTGGACCGCGTGGTTGGCGGTTCTCGGAGCCGCGGTGATGCTCTTCAACTGGATTGTCATCAACTTCGTGATTTCCGGGCTTCATTCCTACGCCTGAGCTGAAAGTCCAAGCTTCCCGGTGAATCGAGCCCCCAGCTCGACTACCATCGTGTCATGACCACCATCCAACACGATACATCGGCGGTGACCGCTTCAGGCGAACTCACCATGGACCAGATCGCCTCCCTTCGCGCCGGATTCGACGCGGACCCCGGAGCCCGCGTCGTACAGAATGCGGTGACCACCAACGACGTCAACACCGTGGCCATGGCCCGGGACATCGTCACCACGTCGGATGCGAGCTTCTCGACTCGTCTCGACGACTGGGCCGTCACCAATCAGAAGAGCTCCGGCCGCTGCTGGCTCTTCGCCGCACTCAACCTCTTCCGAGTGGGTGCGATGAAGAAGATGAACCTGGCGAAGTTCGAGTTCAGCCAGAACTACATGTTCTTCTGGGACAAGTTCGAACGCGCCAACTACTTCCTCTGCCAGATCGTCGATACCGCGGATCGCG
>NHEC01000116.1 GCA_002171655.1 Planctomycetes bacterium TMED75 | reverse complement strand
ACCTCTCCCGGTCACTGCGTCTCCTACTGGAACGGAGCCGCCTATGAAAACGTAGGTACTGCCGCATGGATCGGAGAATCGTCGGCCAATGACCTGGCCACCTTGCTTGCCGCCTGGGGGACCGTGAACGCTGAAATCGACCTCACCGGTGATGCACTGATCGACGGCGCCGACCTGGCCACGCTGCTGGCGGCCTGGGGCCCCTGCGATGACGAGGAATCAATCGTCGACTAGACCTCACACCACCACGAGCTTCGATCAGTTCTTGCCTCGGCTGCCGTTGCCCTTGCCGTTGCCCTTGCCGTTGCCCTTGCCTTTGCCAGCCCCCGATTCCTTCCGGTCCCATTCGGCAAGTCGGGTGCCGGGGCGACGAGGCAATCGTGCATACTGCTCCTCGGTGAGAATCGCTTCCAGAAGTTCCGCGGTGCGATCATCCAGTTCCTGAAAACGTCGGTGCTCGGGTTCCCGAACCACCTGCATCAGTTCCATCGAGGACTGCTCCAGTCCGTCGAAGAGCAGTTGGATCCGACCTCGAGCGACACGTGCCTCGACGACCTGGCATTCCTGAATCGCCTGCTGGCGAATGGGCGGAAGCTGACTGAGCGTTCCCGCCTCGAACTCGAGAATCGATGTGTGGAGTTCGGGATCCAGATCCTCGAAAGCCAGGGCGTCCTGAAGCGCACGCTCGCTCCAGCGAGACCGCATCTGGACGGGGAATCCTTGCCGCCAACCGGCCATCTGAAAACCGGAGGCCAAGTCAGGGTCATGTTCCTCGATCGAATTCACGATGCGCCGGAAGAGCGCCAGGAGGGTGTCGCGAAGAACCAGTTCACGCTCGGTCGCCTCCCGGAGTGCTCGCCCGTATCGATCGAGTTCCGATTCGGAATCGAAGGCGTCGTCCCGGGTCTTCAGCTTCAGGACGTATCCGGCCAATTCCGCATCAAGCAGGGCCTGCATCCATCGACGAGCGGGTTCCAGTGTCTGAGAGGCTGATTCCTCGAGCAATGCGACCTGCTCCCCCGACAAGGGGTCGAAGGTCCGAATGCCTTGTGCCTCACGAAGGGCGTTCTCGAAATCAAATCGAACCCCAGAGAGGGTCACCGCGGACAGGATTCGATCGATCTCAAGGTCGGCAAGGATCTGCGCGAAGAGTGCTTCCTGACCTTCCGGAACGAACGCTCGCATCTGAGCCTCGAGCTCTTCCTTCATGAAATCGCGCGTTCGACGCAGCCGTCGGAGCGCTTCGACGGACTCCGAAAGAGTGAAACCCGGACCACCCTCGAGCAGATCGGCTTGTTGCTCGGCCAGATCCTCGCGGATGCCACCGATCACTCCCTGAAAGGTGCCGATCGACTTCTCGATCCACTGACGTGCACCGGCATTCTTCTCCATCCATGGATTGCGCCGTTGCACTTCGGCCCAGTCCATGTTGGCGAGATCCACCTGGGCCACTCGTGCCAGCGAGTTGTCCAGGGTCTTGATCGCACCTCGACGCTGACCTCGTTCGACCTGGTCGTAAAAGCGCTCGACGGCACGTTCGAAGGCATCCAGATAGTCCGCGATCAGCAACTGGTAGATGTCGGCGGTGTCCGCATTCAGTCGCAGTTCTGCGGCAAGGTGGCGGGCATCACGGCGCATGTAATCAGGTCGAGTCATGTGCTCGAGGTCGTGGTCGCCGTTGAGACCGTTGCCGAGCAGTTGCAGGACCGAGAGCCCACCAGACTCGGAAGGCCGACGAGACCAGGGCACGGTGACGGTTCGCCCCGCTTCTTCCTGTTGCTTGTACCAGGTACGCACGTCGGCCACCGCACCCAGGTAGATCGACCAGGCGTCGGATTCATCCATCCGCCCCTGTTCGACCTCCGCCTTGAGGCCGGTACCGAGCATTTCGATGAATTCGCGATCGACTTCCCCAGGCTCCTGGGTTCGCTCATCCGGCGAATCGTAGATCAATTCCGCCGCTTCCCCGAGCTGTTCCGCTTCCGCACCAGAAAGCACCCCGGCGATCACCGCCGCCTTGACGCCTTCTTCCGCGATCTCCTCGATCGCCATCCCCTCGATGATTCCACCATCCTGACCCAGAACGACTGGCGGGGTCAGAGCCAATGCGCCAATGCAGGACAAGAGCAATACGGTGGGACGAACTTCAATCATGGCGGACTCCGATCTCTTCAAGCTCATTCGATTCAGATGAAGTGTATCGGTTGCCAGCGCGTGGCCGAACGATGGCCAGCCGGCTTTTACGAATAATTTCGTGCTTCCTCGGTCCGTGCAGGTCCACAGACATCGTGTTTCGCCGGTACCAAGCCTCTCGCCGAGCTCAAAGACACCGGCGCCAATGGAACCAAGGCAAGGTTTCACTGCTTTTTGGACGGGTATCGGCCTGCAGCCCGGTACAGTGGGGACCTGTTGCTTCGTTCATTGAACCAGAGGAGACTGACTGATGATGAAGACCTGCCTGCTCACCGTGGCCACCCTTGCCCTTGGAACCAGTGCGGGCCTTGCCCAGGAAGCCGCCGGTCCGTGGCAGCAGGATGACGGAGCGATCGTCTTCGAGGGGAAGGTCTACAAGTCCTGGCGCGGACTCCATGCGGCGGGCGTGTTTGGTTCGAACTACCGTTGCGGAACCGCTGAACCGAATCCAAACGCGGGCATCGGTGAACAGTTCGCGGGACTCGATCCCTCTGACTGCACGATGAGTTCCACCACGCTCAACGATGCCTACCTGCCTGAGGTATCCGATTACCGGATTCCAGTCGTGGTGCACGTGCTGCGCAACGACAGCGGAACCCTTGGAGACCTCAGCTTCGAGATGGTTCAGAGCGGAATCGACATCCTCAACGAAGACATGAACGCGATCCTCGGCACCAACGGGGAGCCGGGAACCGAGGCCCGCATCGAGTTCTACCTCGCCGACACCGACCCCGATGGCAATCCGACCAACGGGGTGACCTACACGAACAACACCACCTGGTACAACGACAGCGGCACCTACTACGAGAGCCTGGGCTGGGACACCGAGCGCTACCTGAACATCTACACCAACAGCGCAGGCGGCTACCTCGGATACGTCGCAGGATTTCCCGCCGATGGAACCGCCGGCCAGAGCGAAGACCGGGTGGTGGTGCTCTGGGAAGCCTACGGTCGAGACGGCGCCTACGGACCTCCCTTCGACCAGGGCCGGACCCTCACCCATGAAGTGGGCCACTACCTCGGTCTCTTCCATACCTTCCAGGGTGGATGCGACAGTGGAAGCTGCTACACGCAGAGCGACCTGATCTGCGACACGAACTCCGAAAGCGGCCCCCACTTCGGTTGCAGCACCGGCACCTCGAGCTGTGGATCGGTCGACCCGATCGAGAACTACATGGACTACTCGGACGACCTCTGCATGAACCGGTTCACCCCGGAGCAGGTCAACCGAATGCGGTGCAGCCTCCTCAACTACCGCCCTCTGCTCTACTCGATCGGTGCCGCCTGCTCGACCGGCGTCGCCGGATTCGGAAGCGCCGCCGTCCAGCCGGACACCCTGGTGACGGTTCGGGTTCGAGATTGCGACTTGAACCTGGATGATGGCGCCACTGAAACGCTTGATGTCCGGGTCTACAGCGAACTGGATCCGATCGGATTCCTGATGACTCTTGAGACCGAAGCCACCGATGACGGCATCTTCACTGCTTCACTCCCACTGAGTTCGACCGAACCCACGGGAGGACTGCAGGCGCTGTACGCACCGGAGGGAACCATCATCTACGTCGACTACCTCGACGCACTGGATGCCGATGAGAACGAGAACGTTGCTGTGACCGGAAGCGCCCGAGTCGACGGTTCGATCAACGAACCGATTCAGATCGACCTGACCCTGACCGCCAGCACGGCACGGATTCGCGTGGTCAGCGACGAACCGGTCCGAGTCTCGATTCCCTGGGGACTGACCTGCGACAACCTCGCGAACACCGAAGTCTCCAACGCCTTCAGCGAAGACCAGGAGATCGAGATCGCCGGTCTCGAGGACACCCAGACCTACGCCTGCAGGCTGCTGCTCACCGACGAGGCGGGCAACAGCCTCGAATACGGTGATGGGTCCGGCTGCATCATCTTCACGCTGCCCGAGGCACCGGACTTCTACACCCAGCAGTTCGCCGGTGACTTCGACCTCGCGGACACCACGGTCCGCTTCGCGCTGACCGGCGGATCCGACGTCTACAGTCCGTGCGCGGAATCCGCGAGCGGATTCACCGTGGATCCCACGGGTGGATCCACCATCTCATTGGGTGATGATGCATCAACTGCGGTGCCGCTGCCGTTCTCGTTCGAGTTCTACGGAACGAGCTACGACAGCGTCTACGTCGGAAGCAATGGCTACCTCACCTTCGGAACCTCCGACACCAACTACACCGAATCGATCGCCGAACACTTCAACCTGCCTCGAATCTCCCCACTCTTCGATGACCTCAACCCCTCAGCCGGGGGCACGGTGAGCAGTCGAACGGTTGGAAACAGCTGTGCGATCACCTGGAGCGGCGTGCCGGAATACAACACCTCGAACAGCAACAGCTTCCAGGTGGTCCTGGAGGCAAGCGGTGACTTCACGATCACCTGGCTGGAGATCGCGGTCACCGACGCGGTGGTCGGACTTTCCTCCGGAGACGGCGTGGACGAGGAGTTCGAACCCAACGATCTTTCCGGCAGTGAAGCGGGTTGCCAACCGAGGCCACCGAGCGTCTCGGACCTTCAGATCACCACCAACCCCGGAAACCCGGTGGAGATTCAGTTGCGGGCCAGCGACGACGGGGAACCCGGACCGCTGTCGATCACGATCGAATCACTCCCCTCCGGAAGCCTGACCGACGTGGCCACTGGCTCGACGATCACCAGTGCCCCCTATGTGCTGGCCGATGCTGCGGATGCTCGGGTGCGGTTCACGCCAGGACCCGGCGAGTACCAGACTCAGTTCACCTACTCCGCCAACGATGGTGGAACCCCTCCGGAGGGTGGCCAGTCCAATGTTGGAACGGTCGACGTGGTGATCAGTGCCGGACCGGAAGTGCTCATCGGCTGGGACATGGATGACAACCCCGGATGGAGCCTGACCGGAGACTGGGGCTGGGGACAACCCACCGGCCAGGACGGCGATCCCAGCTCGGGCGCCACGGGTTCGAATGTGGTCGGCTTCAATCTCAACGGCGCCTACGACAACAACCTCAGTCAGCTGCACGCCTCGACTCCGTCGTTCGACTGTTCCCAGTCAACCGACACCACCCTGCACTTCAAGCGGTGGCTGGGCGTCGAAAGTTCGACGTACGACCATGCCTACGTCTCGATCTCGAACAATGGAGGGTTCTCCTGGAGCGTCCTCTACGAAAACGAAGGCGCTAGTTTCCAGGACACTTCGTGGCAGGACATTGAACTGGACATCTCCGCCTTCGCGGANGGACAGTCCAACATCCGGATTCGATGGACGATGGGCACCACCGACGGATCCGTGACCTACAGCGGGTGGAATGTGGATGACGTCGAGATTCGAGGACTCCTTGAATCCGATGGCATTCCGGGTGACTTCAACCTGGACGGCTTCGTCGATGGTGCCGACCTCACGATGCTTCTGTCCAGCTGGGGTCCCTGCGACGGATGCATCGAGGACATCACCGGAGACGGACTGGTGGGCGGTCCGGACCTGACGATCGTATTGACCAACTGGGGAACCTGATCGCCCCGAAGTACGTGAAAATCAGATCGCATCACCGCCAAGCGAGGCCCGAAGTCGTGTGAGCAGTTCGAAATCAGGTCCACCCTCGTTCGCGTCGGCTCGGCGTGCACCAGGAAAATCGTAAGCTTCGAATGGACCGAGCTTTCGTGCCGCCGGCTCCTCGGCCGCAAACCGGGGAATCGCATGACCGTGCAGCTCCTCAACCTGGTTGCAGAGAATCAGGTAGTTGATGCGCTCGGATCCGGTTGCTTCAAGCACCGCGTCACCCAGACGGACGAAGTCGCTCATGAATCGTGCTCGTGCTGCCTCATCGAGGTCGTTCACGGAGGCGACCACTGGATCCGGCAGCAGCATGCAGCACCCGGTGATCGCGGGGGGTTGCTGGTTGCCGAGAATCGCCCAGCCACTGGGAAGTCGAGCGATGAATTGCGGATCCTCGCCTCGACGAAGGCGTTCAACGCGATTGGCGATCGGACCGGACCGTCGGGTGGTGTCTGACATGGATCAGGGAGCTCCTTGAGGCNTGCGGCGCGGCGTCCACCCTTCGGCGAGCCGCCAGCAACGGTGAATGGTGCGATTGCGAAAATCCTCGGGCACCGAACGATGGGTGATCTCCTGGACCCCGAATCCCGCGGGTGTGATTCCGGATGTCAGATCGAAGCCGCGGGCGTTGGTCGAGAAGAAGATTTCACCCCCGGGCGCGACGTAGCGAGCCACCTGACCCAGGAGGTAAGCATGATCACGTTCGATCGAGAAGAAATCCGTCTTCATCCGCTTCGAGTTGGAGAAGGTCGGGGGATCGCAGATGACGATGTCGTAGGGATCGGTGTTCGCCGGACCCTCTTCGAGCCATTGCATGCAGTCGGCATGAACCGCCTGGTGTGCGTCGTCGAGTGCCAGCCCGTTGAGTTCGAGGTTGCGGCGATACCAGTCCAGATAGGTCCGGGAGAGATCCACGGTGGTGGTTCGNGCCGCCCCNCCCAGCATCGCCTGCACGCTGAAGGAACCGGTGTAGGCGAACAGATTCAGAACCCGCTTGCCCCTCGCTCGCTTCTGGAGTGCCAGCCGATTGGGCCGATGATCGAGAAAGAGTCCGACATCCAGATAGTCGGAAAGATTGATCTCGAATCGAGCTCCTTGTTCGCAGACCGTCTTGCAGATTCGCCGGGTGTCCAGTTTTTCGTACTGAGCACGCCCCCCCTGCTCATCTCGCTGTCGGGCACGCTGCTTGACGAAGAGGCGATCCGGAGCAAGCCCCAGACTCGTGCAGATCTCCTCGCACGCCGAACGCTGGTAGGCGGCGGTCTCTTCGGGGGTCTCGTCCCGAGTGCGCTGATGGAACCACGCCACCGCATCACCGGAGTGTGCGATGTGTTCTGCATCCTCATCCGCGAACCAGTCGATCACGATCGGATGGTCGGGGATGTCCCGCTCGTAGAGCCGAAAACAGGAGATGCCCTGTCGTCGCCCCCACTTGGAGAGGTGCTTCATTCGTTTGATCAGTCGTTCACCGAGCATCCACGTAGAGTACGGGATTTCACCGGCCGGACGGGCGGCAGACACACCTGCCGGCAGGACGGCGGCGATCAGCCGCAACACCACCCGCACCGATGCCATTTGGATCCGGGCATTCAAAATGAAATTCCCCCCGATCCACGATGTGAACCGGGGGGAACGGTTGGTCCTTCAGAAGACGGCGCTCACTTGCGCAGGTTGGACTTGATCTGCTCGAGCATGGAGTTCTTCTCGTCGACGGACATGCGCCCCGAATCGACCGCCATGTCAAGACGTTCCACGACACGCTGGTACCACTCTCGAAGCTCCATTCGGGAGAGACCCTCGGGCGGCGTGGGAAGCTTTCGCTTGGCCTGATCTCCGGCACCCATTGCGGAAGCGGCCATCAGTGCGCGCATCCGCGCCAGGCGCTGATTCATCTGCTCGGAAGTGATCTTTCCGGCCTCGACCATCTTGGCCATGTCGGCTTCCGCCCTTGCATAGTCGGCGGCACTGACGGA
>NHEC01000115.1 GCA_002171655.1 Planctomycetes bacterium TMED75 | reverse complement strand
GTGCTCGCTCAGCTCCAGTTGGCCAGCAGAAGCGCGAGGTCCTGACCATCGACGATGCCATCTCCGTTGAAGTCGGTGTCCGGGTTGTCGTAGCCCCAGCTGCCCAGAAATTTCGCCAAGTCCGAGCCGTCGACGTCCCCGTCGTTGTCCAAATCTCCGACGAGCTGAATCTCCTCGAGCGAGAATTTGACGTCGATCTCTGCCCATTCATCGACCGATCCGGCCTCCTCGTTCGTGGACTGGAGGTGGGCATGTGCATTGACCTCGTAGGTCCCCGGTTCCAGGACCACACTGAACTCCCGGGTCTCGGCTTGATCCTGGAGGTTGTGCCGAAAGAGGATCTCTCCGTGTTCCACCATCAGCACGCAGGAGGCCTGCCCCAGCGGGCTCTCGCTCTGCCAGATCCGACTGCTTCGAACCGAGAATCGCGTGTTTCGGTCGAGGGTGAACTGAAGCTGTGCTCCACCGCTGGTGTTCCGGACATTCGCCACGCCTCCATCTCCGCACTCGGTGCTCGAGGTCGCGTACCCCCAGATCCAGATCGTATTTTCCTGACGGACTAATTCCAAACCTGTATGGCAGGAAGACATGGCCTTGTTCCCCGCGGCTGCGTGACTCACGGCGTGGTGGGTGGCATTGGCGAAGTCGTTGCCTGAACTGATCTGAGGATCCGAATCCCGAATCCCCTCTGCTTCTGCAATTGCATGTGCCCTCGCTGAACAGAGTACATCGTGGAACTCGACGTCCGGAGCCGCCTGGGCCGTGGTGCAGAACGCAAGAGTGAGGAGGGTGGTGGTGGTCATCTTGTTCATGAGAGTGTTTCTCCACGTACGGTTTTCAGTGATTCAACGCCTGGTTTCGAGGTGCATTCCTCCATAGTCACAGTGCTGGTGGCTGTGACGGTGTTTTTTCGATTTGCGATGAAACCTCCAGTTGATCGTGGGGAGTTCATCCGCTTCCGGGCACTTCGATCAGTTGCTCGGCTCCTTTTCGTGAGTTTCCTTGTGGACATCCTGTTCAGGTGATCAGCTGTTCGCCCACCTCGACCAGCATGGTCGAATGCCATTCTTAAACGGAACCGTCACCTACGCCCGCTTCGCAGTCACCGGGGATTCCCCTGAACTGCTCGACCAGTCGATCATCGATGCGATGGCCGCCAACGCTGCCCGACCCACGCCGATCGGCGTGCCCACCGGCCCCGAAGCCGGTTGGACGGCGGGACGACATATTCTGGATCAGACCTTCGAGTTCAACACCATGTGTTTCGACGGGTGGGTGCACGCCGGAATGCGATTGGACATCGTTCGAGTGCCACCGGAAGTCCGTCGGGCGTACATTGCGGTTGCCGAGGCCGCTCGTTCCTCCGCCCTTGAGCCCGGTCAGCCCGGCTGGCTGAGTCGATCGGCAAAGAAGGAGGCGAGAGAGGAAGCACGCGAGCAGTGGGAGCGAGAAGTGGCCGACGGCCGCTACCGAAGCTCCAAGCTGGTTCCGGTCCTCTGGAACCCCGCCCAGCGCATCCTTCTCTCACCCGCCACCACCGATTCCGTCGCTGCTCCCTTGCGCGATCTCTTCACCGCCACCTTCGGTGCACGGCTGGAACTGCGCTCCGCCGGGTCCCAGGCCCTGGACCTGCTCGCCCCTCGCGGATTGATGTCGAGCTTCGAGGACGCCCGACCCGATGCCCTGGGTCAGAAACCTCCAGCGGGTGACGGCGGGGCCCCCGAGGTTCCCTGGTCGAGTGGTGGGGGCGAATCGAAGGATTTCCTCGGCAACACCTTCCTGCTCTGGCTCTGGTGGCGAGGCGACACCGGTGAAGGGCTCATCGACCTTGCCGGCGGCACCGGAGTCAGTGTGGCTCTGGATCGTTCTCTGGAAAGCGAATGTGGTTGGGGACTCACCGGCAAACAGGTCCTCACCGGAGACGGTCCAACTCGCTGGCCGGAAGCGTCGGTGGCCACCCTCACCGGAAAGCTTCCACGCCGAACGGGGATGATCATCTCCGACGGTATTCGCGAGTGGACGTGTTCCCTGCAGGGAGATCGATTCGCCATCAGTGGTCTTCAGCTGCCTCGCTCCGAGGAGCCCGCGGAAACCCCCCAGGAAGCGGCACTTGAACGCATTGAATCGATCACCAGCTTCGATGAAGTGCTGGTCGGTCTGTATTCGACGTTTCTTGATGCACGATTCGGTTCGGGGTGGTCCGCGATGCGCGGCCAGATCGCCGATTGGATCAGTCGGTCCTCCAAGGGACGTTCGTCCGCACCGGTTCCCGCACGCACCGAACTTGAATCGGTCCCTGCCCGCCCCTGATCATCTCCAGCACGTCGGTTCCCTGAAACGACTTCGTCGTGAAAATCAAGGGGTTTGGAGGGGGCATGCAAGCACTTCAGACGATGGGTCTCGGGAGGAGCATGCCGGTCGCACTTTTGCGGAAGTCGATCCTCGAGCGCTTAGCTCGAGTCGGTCGCATTCGCTCGTGTCGCCTGGCAGAAGCGTCTGATCAGAGCCGGATCCTTCTGGCCGCGTCTGGATTCAACGCCACTGGAAACGTCCACTCCCCAGCATTCAGTCTCCTGGATCACGCGGCCCACGTTGTTCGGATCGAGTCCACCGGCAATGATGAGCGGGGTTTCGATCCGTGTACCGAGTTTCATCAGGGCACCGTGGTCGAATGACTCACCGGTTCCGCCGGTCCTCGATCCGTCCACCAGCAGGAGGTCGACGTCCTCGCAGTCCGCCCAGCGTTGAATCGCTTCGGGGGAGAAGTGAAACCCGCGGATGACTCGATGCCCCGCCTCCCGCAGTCTGCGGCAGGTCGATTCGTCCTCTTTACCATGCAGCTGGATCCACTGGAATGGAGTTTCGAGCATCTGCTCGATCGATTCGTCGACGAACAACGAGACCGGGGTCGTCCGCTCCGGAAGTCCCTCCGCGAGTCGTGCGGCATCTTCGATGCCGATGTGCCGTGGACTGCCCGCCCAGTGGACGAATCCCAGGTAGTCCGCGCCCGCCTCGACGGCAGCTTCAAGTGCCTCCGTGTCTCGAATCCCGCAGATCTTGATCCGAGCAGGCTCGCTCATGGGTCAAGTTCCTCGCGAAGCGAATCGACCAGCGCTGCGTGCCCTTCGGCAGTGAACCGTTCGTTGAATCGCTCCAGCAGAGCCCGGGCCTTCTCGGGGGCTGGCTGTTTGCGTATGTACAGCACCAGCAGAAGCAAGGCGGTTTCGGTGACCCGTCGATCATGCCGGTGCCGCTCCAGGTAGTTTTCGTAGGCCTGTGCCGCCTCCGAAAACCGATCACTGGCAAAGAGGGCACTCGCAACGTCCACCTGCTGATCGGCCGGGAGGCAGAACGTCGGGTGTTCCCCCAGAACGCTGGCGTACCGGGTGCCCGCTTCCTGAGGCTGGTGTTCTCGCAGCAGGCGCATGATGTCCGTCCTCGCCACTCGAAGAACCTCTGGCTCGCGGGGCGGTGCAGGGGTGCTGCGACTGGCCTGCTCAAGCCGCTTGCCGGTGTCTGCGGAAGCGCTTTCCCAGGGCCCGCTGGCCGAGCCCGACATGGCCGCACGCATCGCCGCTCGTCTTCGGGATTGCTTGAAGAGGAAGAAGATGTCGAAGTCATCTCGCTTCAGCAGTCCGGTGGCCAGCAGGACAACCGCGGTGGCGAATCCAAATACGCTGCCTCCCAGATGTGCGGCAAACGCGGTGTTCGAGCTTCGGAATCCCAGGGCGTTCGTGAGCTGGCCGAAGAAATCCAGAGCGAAGAACAGCCCCACCAGGAAGAGGGCGGGGATCCAGAACACCCCGAGAATGATGAACAGCGAAAAGATCTTGATCCGTGCGCGCGGAAACAGGGCGGCAAAGCCACCGGTGACCGCACAGACCGCACCGCTGGCTCCAATCATCGAGGAAGGCGCTCCCTGGATCGAGGCCAGCCCCCATTGCGCGAGGGCCGCGACCACGCCCCCTGCCAGATAGAACCCGAGAAAGCCCAGCCGGCCCAGTCGGTCCTCGACCGCGCATCCAAACGCCCAGAGGAAGACCATATTGAAAAGCAGATGGCTTATTCCACTCGGGTCGTGCAGAAACATGCTCGTGATTAGGGTCCAGAACCGATCAGGGCGCGTGGTGTCGAATGCACCAAAATCGATGGTCCGCTCCAGGTCGGCTGCACCGGACCGAGCAAGAATGAGAATCAGCGCAAATACACCGACATTTATCGCCACCAGGGCAGGGGTCACCAATGGTTTTCGGCGGGCGGCTCGGTCTGTTCCTATGGGAATGAGCATTCAGAGAGTGTAGGGGGGGGTGGACCGCTGGGTGGGGGTGTCCAAGCTTTCTTTCTCCTGTTGATGACGCACCCACTTCTGCCTAGGATGCTTGACCCCGCCCGTTTGGAAGTCCTGAAGGCATCCACGGCCCACCTACACACGGCAGGAATCACCTCTCCGGGGTTCCCTTCCACCAAGTCAGCGCATCGGAAAACGAGAATGAGCCCAGAAGTGATCGAGAAGAATTTTGACAAGGGTCTTGCCAACACCATCGCCGCTGAAAGCAGCATGTCCTTTATCGACGGCGTCAACGGCGTGCTCGAGTACGTCGGGATCGACATTGATCAATTGGCCCGCAACTCGACCTTTGAGGAATCGACGTTTCTGCTCTGGGAAGGCCGTCTACCCAACGAGGCCGAGCTGGCCGAGCTGACCGCGCAACTGCGTGCCGAATACGCACTGCCCGCTGGAATCATTGAGCTGATCAAGACGTTCCCGGCCGATGCCGCCCCCATGCACGCGTTGCAGACCGCGGTGGCCGGCCTCGCGCTGCACGATCCGGAAGCCGACGAAAACGATCCCGCTGCCAACCGCCGCAAGGCGATTCGACTGGTCGCGAAGACCCCGGCCGTGGTGGCTGCTTTCGACCGACATCGATCGGGCAAGCCGATCATCGATCCCGATCCCTCGCTGGACATCGCGACGAACTTCCTCTGGATGCTGAACGGCGAAAAGCCCACCGAGACGATGGCGCGTGCCCTCGACGTCTGCCTCATCCTGCACGCCGATCACGGTACGAATGCATCGACCTTCACCTCGCTGGTGATCATTTCAACGCTTTCGGACATGTATTCATCGATGGCGGGTGCGATCGGAGCGCTTCGCGGACCCCTGCACGGAGGTGCCAATGAAGGGGTCATGCGCATGCTCGAGGAGATCGGCGACATCTCCAAGGTGGATGCCGCAATCGATCAGAAGCTGGTGAACAAGGACAAGATCATGGGATTCGGTCATCGGGTCTACAAGGCCTATGATCCACGAGCCACCTACCTCAAGACCTTTGCGAAGGGCTTGGCCGAGGACACTGGAAACCTCGAGCTCTATGAGATGTCCAACCGCATTGAAGAGATCATGAACGACAAGGTCGCCGCCAAGGGCATCTTCCCGAACGTCGACTTCTACTCCGCGACGACGTANTGGTCGCTGGGACTCAAGCTCGATCTCTTCACTCCAATGTTCGCGATCGCGCGGATGGTGGGTTGGACCGGGCACTGCATGGAGCAGCTGGCCGACAACAAGCTCATCCGACCCGGATCTTCCTATATCGGGCCGCATGAACAGCCGTACGTGGCCATGAAGGACCGCTGAATCCGCCTCTCGGGTCGCACCGTCGCCTTCTGATTCCCACTGGGTCGCACGTACTTCCACCCCTGCCCGAGCGGTCCCCGGGTACCGTGTGTGCATGATGCTCTACTTGGACAACAACGCAACCACTCGGCCCGCCCCCGAGGTCGTCGACTGCATGCGTGCTTGTCTCGAGACCGATTGGGGCAATCCGTCCAGTTCCCATCGCAGCGGCATCGCGGCCCGACGCCGGATCGACCTCGCTCGCGGAGCGGCCTCTGAACTGATCGGTTGTGCACCCCGAGAACTGATTTTCACCTCGGGTGGAACCGAAGCGGCAAACCTGGCCATTCTGGGAGCCTGGAATCACCTCCGTACCTCGGCCCCTCGTCGCCGAATTCTCGCCTGTGCAGGGACCGAACATCCTGCGGTCCTGGATTCGATTCGCCGGGGCGGTGATCTTGGTGGTGAGGTGCTCACGCTTCCAGTGAATCATGAGGGAATCCTGAATCTTGATTTCCTCGATCAACTTCTCGAGCAGCGGGGGGATGAACTTGCAATCTGTTCGGTGATGTGGGCCAACAACGAGACCGGAGTGATTCAGCCAATCGAGGAGATCGCCGCTCGTTGTCGGGCTCGAGGGGTGCTCTTCCATACCGACGCCGTGCAGTGGGTTGGTCGCGAGCCGTTGTCATTCCGCGAGACCTCAATCGATCTTCTGTCCTGTTCGGGACATAAGTTTCACGGTCCCAAGGGCGCTGGCGCACTGGTGGTCCGCGACGGCGTACAGCTTCGCTCCGCGCAGCTGGGCGGACCGCAGGAGCGCGAACGACGTGGTGGTACGGAAAACGTCGCTGCAATTGCCGGCTTCGGTGTTGCCTGCGAGCTTGCCCAGAACTGGCTTGAGGGTGATGGACGCCGAGAGGGACTGCGCTTGAGGAAACAATTCGAAGCGCGCATGCTCGAACTGCACGAGGGTGCGGTGGTCAACGGTGGTGGTGCGCCCCGGCTGTGGAATACCACCAATCTTGCCCTTCCCGGGCATCAGGCGCAGGCTCTGGTTGTGGTGCTCAGTGAACGCGGTCTGGCGATTTCGGGTGGCGCGGCCTGTGCCAGCGGTTCGATCGAGGTGTCCGGAGTTCTGGGGGCCATGGGCATCGAACCGGAGCGCGCCGCTGGAAGTCTTCGTATCAGTCTGTCCCGAACCACCAGTGAAGCTCAACTCGATCAGGCGGTGGAGGTCTTTGAAGCGGTGCTCTCCTTGATCCGCCGACAAAGTTCGATTTGATCGATTTGGTTCAATCAAGCAAAGTCGTGGATTTATCGAGGAGGCGCTGTCTCTGCGGTGCGGATTCAAGCACCTGCCGGATCCGGATCGACGCGTTTCCATCGCCGTAGGGATTTTCCACTCCCTTGAGAGTCAGGCGACTCGCTTGCTCCAGGGCGTCTGCGATCAACGTGGGTTCGGCTGGACAATCGACAATGTTCGCGGCCCGTTCGCGTCCTTCCTGGCGGCGTCCAATGCAGACTGCGGGAACGGGAACCGATGGTGTCTCCATGAGCACGCTCGATGAGTTCCCCACGACCACCGAAGCACGGTGCATCAGCCCCAGCCAAGTCTCCGGGTCGAGATTGGTGCGGATCACGACGCGCGGTCTGCGTTGCACGAAGGACTGAACGGCGTCTCGGATGATTCGAGAACCCTCGTCGGCGTTCGGGAACGCGAAAAAGATCGTCTCCGTTGGATCGGTTCGTCGGGAGAGCGCATCGATGAGCGCGAGGGCATCCGCGGTGGGGTCTTTCTGGAGGGTGACGGGGTGCACCGCCGCAAGGATCAGAGCTCCGTCCTCGGGAATGCCCAGTCGTGCTTCCAGTTCGCGTGCATCAGGCAATCGACTGAGTAGGAAATGGTCCAGGCTGCCCGCCCCCACCCGGTGCACCCGCCAGGGTTCCTCGCCCATCGCCATCACCCTACGTCGGGCCGCTTCAGTGGTGACCAGGTGCAGGTGAGCCATCTTGGTCAAAGCGTTGCGGACGGCGTCGTCGATTGCGCCTTCGCTGCGTTCTCCGCCTTCGACATGGATGATCGGAATCTTCATGGCGAGGGCCGCGTTGGCCGGTGCCAGCATTTCGAATCGATCCGCCACCACCATCAGGAGGTCGGGTTGAATCCGATCCAGGACGTCGGCAAAGGCGATGGTGGCATGCCCGATCGCGCGAGCCGCATCCACCCCACGCTGGATCTCGAGGTCGCAGGGAACCGATTCGAAGGGGATCGATTCCTCGGCAAGCCGGCCCACTGAACTCCCAAATTCGTCCTGAAGCAGTGCACCGGTTGCGAGGACTGTGGGTTCAATCACGTCCGAGGCGACCAGGGCTCGAAGTGGGTGCACCAAGTGTGCGAGGTCCGCTCGACTCGAGGAGACGATGGCCACGGTACGGTTTTCATTGGTTTCTTCGATCGACACGGGCTGAGACTCCCTCTGGGAACCATACTCGCCCTTCACTCGTCGATCAGGAGTTCAGCAGGACGCTCTCGAACATAAATTCGGTTCTTGTCCGTAAGTCATCCAAAGCATTCTTCACCATCGACATGCTGAGCACCGTCGCTCCGCCTGAGACCATGCCCGTCAAGGCGTACTCGAGGGCGACACTGCCTCGTTCATCCTTCAGGAAACGGTCCACCATGTGGCGTGTGATGCTCATCAGATTCTCCCTGTGGAGGAGATCGGCTGGCCACCATCGGAACCTGAGTAGGAGTGCCTCAAGGGCGATCCGACGTGCCTCTCAAGGTTGATTTGTGCGCTCTGCGGCTTTGCAGTCCCGGTGAGCGGCTCTCATTGCGGTTATTTTCGGAGCATGTCATCGTCTCCGGATCCCACAGAGCACCCTCCCTACGATCAGACGGCCGAATGGTACGACGCGATCTATCAGGCGAAGGGGCGTGATTGTGCGCTCGAGATCCAACGCATCAGCCACCATTGGAGCGGCGATGGGTGCACTTCTGAGTCGCGCAGAATTCTCGACGCAGGGTGCGGTTCAGGCGCCCACCTGAGCGCACTGGGTGCCCACGGTCGGGTGACCGGCGTGGATCAATCGGCCGCCATGCTTGAAATGGCTGCTCGACGACGCGCGTCCCACCAGCTTTTCCAGTCGGATCTTCTGGAGCTTGATCTTGAGGACCGCTTCGATCTGGTGGTTTCCCTCTTCGGTGTCTGTGGCTACCTCGCGGATCGTGCGCAACTGCACTCTGCGTTGAGTCGATTGGGACGTCACGTTCTGCCCGGGGGGACCCTTCTGGTCGAGCCGCCACTTCTGGCCGAAAACTTCCAGGCTCCGCGCCGGGCGTATGTGGAGACCCGGCTGGGGGCAAGCACCCTCAGTCGATCAACGAATTCGCGACGAGTCGGAACGCACCTCGAACTTGAATTCGAGTGGCGTCAGCGGTTCGATGAAGCAGCCAGTGACGACCGCCTCATCCGGGAGCGCCACCGAATGCTCCTACTGAGTTCCGAAGCCTGGTTGGATGTGGCCACCGCCGCCCTGGGGGGGCGGTTCGAGGTTCGAATCGATCCGGAGGGACCAATCGGTCGTGGCCTGTTGGTGGCGATCAGCCTTGACGGTGTTCGCGGTAGCGGTTGATCAGCTGGTTGGTCGAGGAGTCGTGATCGGTCACGGCTTCCTTCTGCGTGAGTTCGGGAATGATCTTCTTGGCCAGAACCTTGCCGAGTTCAACGCCCCACTGGTCGAAGGAGTTGATGTTCCAGACCGTGCCCTGGGTGAACACCTTGTGCTCATAGAGTGCGACCAACCGACCAAGTGTCCGTGGGTCAAGCTTCTGGGCCATGATCACGTTGCTCATTCGGTTGCCGTCGAATTCCTTGTGGGGCAGCAGGTCGTCGGCGACGCCCTCGGCCTTGACCTGGGCTTCGGTCTTGCCAAAGGCAAGCGCCTCCGCCTGAGCGAACACGTTGGAGACCAGCTTGTCGTGGTGGTCACCGATTGGATTGGCCGCTTCACAGAAGCAGATGAAGTCGCAAGGAACGGGCTTGGTTCCCTGATGGATCATTTGATAGAAGGCATGCTGTCCGTTGGTGCCGGGCTCGCCCCAAATCACCGGGCAGGTGTCCCAGCCCACTCGGTCGCCACCCAGAGTCGCGTGTTTGCCGTTGGATTCCATCTCCAACTGCTGGAGGTACGCGCTGAATCGCAGAAGCTCATTGTCGTAGGGCAGCACCGCGACCGTGTCGCATTCCAGGAAGTTCCGGTTCCACAGCCCCACCAGACCGAGCAGCACGGGGACGTTCTCTTCCAGAGGTGCAGTCCGGAAGTGGACGTCCATCTCGTGGAATCCCGCCAGTAGATCCGCGAAGTTGTCGGGTCCGACCGAAAGCATGGTTGAAAGCCCGATCGCGGAGTCCATCGAGTAGCGTCCGCCGACCCAGTCCCAGAATCCGAACATGTTGTCGGAGTCGATGCCGAAGGACTCGACCTGCTCCTTGTTGGTGGAGACTGCCACGAAGTGCTTGGCCACGGCGGATTCATCGCCACCCAGGCCTGCCAGCGACCACTCACGGGCGGTGTGGGCGTTGGTCATCGTTTCAAGCGTCGTGAATGTCTTGCTGCAGATCACGAACAGCGTCTCTTCCGGGACCAGGTCTCGAGTCTTTTCGTAAAAGTCATTGCTGTCGACGTTGGAGACAAAGCGGAAGCACATCGAACGATCACTGAACGGCTTGAGGGCTTCGTAGGCCATCACTGGCCCAAGGTCGCTGCCGCCGATGCCGATGTTGACGACATTTCGAATCTTCTTGCCGGTGTGTCCCTTCCATTCTCCAGTGCGGATCTTGGTGGCAAAGGTGCCCATTCGATCCAGGACCTCGTGGACGTGGGGGATCACATTTTCGCCGTCGACTTCGACCACCATGTCTCGTGGAGCTCTCAGCGCGGTGTGCAGCACCTCCCGGTCTTCGGTGATGTTGATCTTCTGGCCCGTGAACATCTTCTCGCGACGGCCCTCCAGATCGCAGGCGCGAGCCAGATCCATCAGCAAGGAAACCGTCTTCTTGGTCATTCGATTCTTGGAGAAGTCCAGGAACAGCCCGCCTCCCTCGACGGTGAGGGAGGGACCTCTCTGGTCGTCCTCGGCAAACAGTGACTTGAGGTTCTTTTCCCCCAGATTGGCCAGGTGGGATTCCAAGGCCACCCATTCGGGTCGCTCGGTCAGGGTGTGGTCGGTGGTTTCAATCGGCATCTGTTCTGCTCCCGCTGTCTTGGCTGAGTACTTGAATTTGCCTCAGGGTAGCAACCCCGCCAGGGAATTGCCTCTCCCTCGGGCTCGGGCTTCGATATACTCGACTCACTAACCCAGAGGAGAATCAGACCATGCCCGCTACTGCAGACCTTCACGCCCTCGGACAGAGCATCTGGATCGACAACATCACCCGAGGACTCCTCGATGATGGCACGATCGCCAGTTACATCGAAAACATGTCCGTGACTGGATTGACCAGCAACCCCTCCATTTTCCAGAAGGCGATTGCGGGCGGTCACGAGTACGACGACTCGATTCGAACCCACCTGGAGGCGGGACTCGAGGGCGAAAGCCTTTTCTTCGAACTCGCCATCGAGGATCTGCAGCGCGCCTGTGATCTCTTCGCTCCCATTCATGCCGCCACCAAGGGGCTTGACGGCTGGTGTTCACTCGAAGTTTCGCCACTGCTCGCAAACAACACTGATTCGACGATCGAACAAGCCAAGAAGCTCCACGCCAAGGCGGATCGGGAGAATCTCTACATCAAGGTCCCCGGCACCCCCGAAGGTGCACCCGCAATCGAGGAGCTGACCTTTGCGGGCATCCCCGTCAACGTCACATTGATTTTCTCCGTCGAGCACTACATGCGTGCGGCCGAGGCCTACACCCATGGGCTCGAGCGACGAGTGGATGCTGGACTCGACGTGAGTGGTTGCTCGGTCGCTTCGCTGTTCATATCGCGCTGGGACGTGAAGACCGCACCGATGCTTCCGGACGATCTCAAGGACACCAACGGGCTCGCCATTGGCGGAGCGTGCTACAAGGCCTACGTCGAATGGCACGAGTCCGCACGATGGAAGGCACTTGAAGCCAAGGGAGCACTTCGTCAGCGACTGCTCTTCGCCTCCACCGGAACCAAGGATCCTGCGCTCTCCGACTACCTCTACGTCAGCGGACTCGCGGCGCCCGACACCGTCAACACCATGCCGGACAAGACCCTCAAGGCGTTCCACGAACATGGCACCCTCAGCGGCCCGCTGGCCCCCGACGGTGCTCCAAGCCTGGAGGTCCTGGCGAAGATCGAAGCCGCAGGTGTGGATCTCCACCAGGCGGGCGAGGAGCTTCAGGTCGAGGGGGCTCAGAAGTTCGACGACAGCTGGAAGGCGCTTCTTGCCGACATCGAGAGCAAGACAGCGGCCATGAGCTGAGCACCCCTCGGGTGTCATCGGTGAACTCATTCTCCCTGGAGCTCTGCATTGAGTTGCTTCCTGGATGAACTCTCGTGGCGTGGCCTGCTGCACTCCACGACGTCCAATGATCTCGCTGCCCACCTGGCCACTCCGGGTCGAGTGGCGTATTGCGGATTCGATCCGACTGCCGATGCGCTGACGATCGGCAACCTCATGCCGCTCAAGATGCTCGCGCACTGGCAGCGAGCCGGGCACCGGCCGGTCGCGCTCATGGGGGGTGCGACCGGATTGATCGGAGACCCTTCCGGCAAGAGCGAGGAGCGTCGGCTCCTCGACCGCGGTCAGGTCGAGGCCAACATCGCCAACTACCAGGCGACTTTCGAGCGGATGCTTGATTTCGATGGCGTCGGTGAGCATCGGGCCAGCATCGTCAACAATCATGACTGGCTGGGGTCGATCGGCTACATCCACATGTTGCGTGACGTGGGCAAGCATTTCTCGGTGAACATGATGATTCAGAAGGAGTCGGTCTCGGCTCGACTTACTGAGCGGGAACAGGGAATCTCCTACACCGAATTCAGCTACATGATCCTGCAGGCCTACGATTTTCTCCATCTCAACCGCACCATGAACTGCACGGTTCAGATCGGTGGCTCCGATCAGTACGGCAACATCGTCGCTGGAATCGACTTGATCCGTCGGCTGGTTGGTCGCGAGGACCACGTCTCACCCGACGCCGAAGGCCGAGCGTACGGGGTGACCAATCCCCTGGTCACGCGTTCCGATGGCGGAAAGATCGGGAAGAGCGAGCAGGGTGCGATCTGGCTCGATCCGAAGAAGACTTCGCCTTATGCGTTCTATCAGTTCTGGCTCAATACCGCCGACGATGACGTAGTGAAATTTCTCAAGTGGTTCACCTTCGAGTCACAGGAACGGGTTGGTGCCCTCGAAGAGGCTTCGATCAATGCGCCTCACGCCCGCGAGGCCCAGCAGGCTCTGGCCAAGGCGATGACGGTCATGATCCACGGGGAAACCGAATTCGATCGAGCTTCTGCCGCCTCTCGGGCGTTGTTTTCCGGTGCGGTGCGAGAGCTCGATGTCCAGATGCTCGGCGAAGTCTTCGCTGACGTACCGTCCAGCAGCCACGCCCGTGGTTCGCTCGATGGCGAGGGTCTGGATCTGGTGGAATTGCTCACTCAAACGACGCTTGCGGGAAGCAAGCGCGAGGCTCGGCAGTTCCTCGAGCAGGGGGCGGTCAGTGTCAACGGTGAGAAAGTCCCTCTGGATCGACGCCTGATTGCCTCCGACCTGTTGCACGGATCGACGGTCCTGCTTCGTCGCGGCAAGAAGGCCTGGCATGCGTTGCGTTTCGAGTCCTAGTTGGCCTCTTGATCACTTGTCCCGGCGGCGGATCAGCAACTTGATGAATGGCTGAGCGGTGTCACCGCCAACGGAAGTCACTCGGAGGCCTTCGGGAAGTTCCCAGAGGGTGACCGGAGCCTCTTTCACCATGCGAGAGAGGTCGTCCGAGGTGAGGTGTACGAACGCCACCACCGGTGACTTGTTCTCTTCGAACTTCTTGACCAGATCGACCGCGCCTTCCACCACCACATCGGCCAGGAACTGCGACGACGGATCGATGACGACCTCGTACTCCCCAAGATCCTGCGCCGGGGCGGCCACCTGTACGGGAACCGTCGAGAGCGTCGAACTGCGAGTCCGAAGGATCAATGTGAACGCCAGCTGCACCGACGTCGGTTCGATCGTGATGCTTTGCGCGTAGGGGCGTAAGGCGGAAGGCAGGCGCACTGGGACGAGAATTCGCTGGCTCCGGCCCGCCTCCAGTCCGCTCAGGGTCGAGGGAGAGGGTTCCGCGATCACCCGCGCACTGGGAATCTGGGCAACGATCCGACTGGGCAGGGTGAGGGTCACGGTCTCGGGGTTGGAAACCGCTTCACCGCCCAAAGTGACTCCGGTCAACACCGGCTCCACCGGTACCGAGATCTGGGTCATGGAGTCAATTTCAACCTTGAGAGTGGAGGGTTCGGTGGTGAGAATCGTGATGTCACCCTGCTGGATGACCGGTTGATTCTGAATCGATTCGACGAGGGAGATGACGTGATCTCCCGCTTCGCGAGGAATGCCGTTGGAACCGGTGATCAGTGCCAGTGGCTGGCTCAGCACTTGGCGCAGGCGCTGAATCGAGCGAGCGGACCCCTTGACTTCAATCGCAACCTGCTGGTCGTCGATGGGAAAGACGATCGTTTCAAAATCAGAGGAGGTGACCACTTTCACCCGGGCATACACCGTGTCTTCGTTGCGCGTTTCGCCCGCCGCCCAGATCCAGATCAGCAGGGTGATCACGGTGACCACCAGGTAGGTTCCGTACTGAGTCTTCGATCTCTGAGTGAGGGGGCTCATGATTCGACCTCCGTGGAGGTGGTGGGGTCGGCCGGATCCGGCTCAACCTGGAGGCGCTCCATCAATCGCTCCCTGAATTCCGATTTTTCTATGGGTGCGCTGATGATGCCGTATTCAGCGAGTCGACAGTTCCCCGTTTCTTCGCTGACGATGATCACCAGGCAATCGCTTTCGGTCGTCACGCCCGCCGCCGCCCGGTGTCGGGAGCCCAGTTGCGCGGGCACCGCTCCGGTTTCGGCCAAAGGAAGCTGCACGCTGGCGGCGACCACTCGGTCGCCTCGAATCACCACCGCAAGGTCATGCAGTGGCGAGTTGGGCCAGAAGATCGTCTCCAAGAGTCGAGGTGTGACCAAGGCATCCATCTGGACGCCGTTCTCGGTGAGTCCCCCGAGCCGTCCGCTGCGTTCGACCACAATCAAGGCACCAAACGAATTCTTCGAGAGAAACTCCACCGCTTCGGTGACGGAGTCGGCTAGGCGCGCCACTCGGGGATTGCGCCGGCCCAGAAATCGCGTGGCTCCCACCCGGATCATCGCCTGTCGCAGTTCCGGCTGGAAGACCACGATCAGCAGAATCGCCAGAAGGCCGAGGACCTGATTGGAAATGTATTTGATCCGACCAAACGCATCGCTCGATTCCCCCAGGAGCCGGAAGACCAGCACCAGGACGATGATCACCACCGCGAACCCCTTGATGACCCCGGCGCCTCGAGTGCCCTGGAGAAATCGGAACACGAGATAGACGCAGGCCCAAATGATGGCCAGTTCGATGAAGACTTCCCAGGTGGGATAGCCGCGGAAGAGCTGAAGTACGTTATCTGCGTTCACGGTTCAGACTTGAGTATACGGTGAGAGCGGACTGACGAACGGGTGGTACCATGTTCCTATGAAGCAACGCTCAGTTACATCGTCCGGGTATCAGCTCGGCAAGTCCACCGGAGCCTGTGCGGCCAGTGGGACTCCTCTTGAACCGGGAATGCCCTGTATCGCTGCACTTTGCGAGCCAGAAGAGGTCGATCTGGAGGGCAGTCCGCTGGGGCTGGTCCGTCAGGATTTCTCAATTGAGGCGTGGGAATCGGGCTCCCGACCGCAGGGATTATTCAGTTGGTGGCGGACCACGGTGGCCCCTCCCGGGGGAAAACGGAGGCTGTTGGTCGACGATGAAGCTCTGCTGGATCTCTTTGATCGGCTCGCCGAGGACGATGACGCACGTCGCCAAGCCTTCCGTTGGGTCCTCGGATTGATCCTCGTCCGCAAGAAGCTCCTTCGTCTGGAGGGCACCTCGCCCACCGAGGAAGGGACCCTTTTCATGTTGCGACGACGTGGTTCAGATCCCGAACTTCCTCCGATTCAGATGCTTGATCCCGAGCTCAGCGAGGATGACGCTCGGGCGATTGCAGATGAATTGGGCGAGATCATGGCGGATGAAGACGCCGGTGCCTGAGTTCATCATCACCTTCCGCAGCCGGTCCTTCGGTCGGTTTCTCCTGCTGTTGGGGTCGGTTCTGACCGGTCTGCTTGCAGCCTGCTCGACACCCCAGAGTCGTCCCGAATTCAGTCCGCTCGAGTTTGAAGCAATCGAGACGCTTCAGAACAGTCGTGCCCTGGCATTTCAAGTCCTCGAGTCCACCGGAACCATCGAACTGCGCCGCAATGAAGAGGGCAGCACTTCCTTTGACAGTTGTGCACTGGATCTCTGGCGGGACCACGCCAATTTCGCGCTGCGACTGCGGAAGTTTGGAGAACGTTTTCTTTGGGTGGGTTCCGATGGCTCGGACTGGTGGGTCTTCGAACTTGCGAGTGAGCCCACTCGTTTGGTGGTGCTCCCGCTCGGGGTCGAGGGGGCTCTGAACCTTGGTGCCGAGGAGTCCCTGCTCGGGCCCCGCAAGCTTTTGCAGCTTTCCGGTTTGTTGCCGATCGATCCAGAAGCTCGCTGCGAGCAGCTTCACCTCACCGAGGAGGGCCTGATCTCCTTCGTCCTGGTCAGCCAGGTGGAAGGCGGATGGAATCGGATGCGCTGGGAAGTCGATCGAAAGCGCTTGCTTCCAAGCCGAATCGAGGCTCTCGATCAACAGGGCGAGGTGCTCTATTGGGCGCGACTCAATGCCTACGAGCCGATTCCAGCTCGCGACCTCCCGATCGGAGCGTGGCCCCAGTTCGCACGAAAAGTCTTCATCAAGGACCTTTCTGGTGAGGTCGATGTTCGAATCTTCTTCAACAATCCCAATGCCCGTGGGACTCGAATCAAGCCGAGTCTCTTCGACCTCCAGAAGCTGCTCGCTGCGTTCAAGCCCTCGAAGGTGGAATACCTTGCCGAATGAAACGTCATGTCTGCAGGAACTCGCCGGGGCCGCACCGTCGATTCGGCTGCCCCGTCTGCTGGTGGCGAGCTTGTGTCTGGTGTGCTTGGCGGCCTTCGGGTTCGCCCCGCAACCGCCGGATTCTCCCGCGCAGACTCTTCAGGTCGCCTCGGGTTCCGGCAATGTCTGGGTGGTGACGAAGGATCCGGCCATGGTGGGGCGTTGGCGACTGCTTCATCACAACGAGGGTATGGATGGTGCGCACGCTCGCGTCTCACGGATCCTGGTAACTCGGCCGCTTGCGCTGGCGGCGCGCGGAGATCGCGTTCTCGTCGCGCTTGGTACTGGGGAAGCCCCGGGTTCCGGAATCGACCTGTTCAGTCTTCGTATTCAGCAGGATCCCACCATGGGCAGCTACTACGAACTGCCACTGGACAGTTGGAACGTACTGGCCAATATCCCGGACATCCAGCCGTTTCATGGACTTGCTCTGGGCCCCAAGGGCCCCTTGGTTCTGCTGGGCCCTTCCAAGCAGGTGGCCAAGGGGGTCAAGCGATCGACTCCCGCCTCTCAGAAGGAGGCTTCCGAGCACACCACCCGACTGCTCGAGCAGCGTGCATTCGGGTGGCACGAGTTGCCCCTCCCCAAAGAGCTGGAGCTCCGCGAGACCCTTCATCTGCTGCCCTCCGTGGACCCCGCCAGCGCTTCCATTCTGTCCGCTGACGAATCCGGCACCGCTTGGCTTCATCAACGAATCGACGAGGTCTGGTCCGCCAGTTCCCTGGGAATCGAGTACCGCAAGATCGAACGGGTGTCTGAAATGCCGACTCGCCTGGCTTTTGCCTCCGAGGCAGATGCTGAAGGCAGGATCGATCTCAGTATTCTGCGCGGAACCGATCGGCTCGACGTGACGACCCTCGATCGCCCCAATCTGGCCTGGGGACTTGGTGCCGTTGGCGATTCATTGCTGGTCATCTCCAGCTGGGATCCTCAGGATGAGGCCAACGTCGGCGCCGTTCGCGTTCAGCAGGTTGATGTGATCTCTGGGGTCGTCCAGCCACCCGCCACCTGGACCCGACTTCCTCTTGACGTTGCCGAGTGGCTCCACCTGCCGTTGCTCGGGCTCTTCGTGGTGGCCGCCCTCCTGGCGGTGGTCCTTTTTCGTCCCACGGAAGATCCGGAATTGCCACTCACCATGGGCGTGGTTCCGATGCCGATCTCCCGCCGATTGCTCGCCCTGGCGCTGGATCTGGTGCCCGGTCTGATCCTCGCCTGGGTGCTCTTTGGATCCATCGCCCCCAAGGGAGGATTTGCCTTAACCCTTTGGACGTCAGATGTTGCACTCAGCGGGCCGGGCTCTCTGATCATCGGCGTGACGTTGTTGCACGAGACGATCTGCGAACTGCTCTGGAATCGCTCACTGGGGAAGATGGTCTTTGGTGGAGTGGTTCGTTCCAGCACCGGTGGTTCGCCTTCCAGCGGATCGATTCTCCTGCGAGCCCTCTTCAAGGGCGTGATCCTCTATGCGCCGATTCTGGGAATCTTCTCGTTGCTCTCACCGGCCCGCCAGGGCATTCCCGAAACCGTCTCGCGCACAGTGGTTGCTGATCGGTTGATTGAGCGAAACCCCACCGACCCTGAATGAGATCCGGGAGAACTGAGTTGTCCTGCCTCGGGAAGGCAACTCGCCTTCTTCTTGTTGGAGCCGACCGGCTCGTACGGTCGATGGAAGAGTTACGGACGCAGGACGCGTCCAAGACGTCGCAGCTCGCCTGGCGAGCCTTGAGAGGATCTCATGTTCGACGAGAGGTCAGCGAACACCCCCACCTCGTCCAGTCCGGACCCGGCGGGACGTGCCCCACAGTCCGACGAACGCACACCCGGTCAGGTGGTGGTTGATCCTGTGTCGGAGGAGGATCAACCACTCCAGGCCGAAGGGGGCTCGGAGCCAGTGGCTTCTTCTGGATCAGGTGGTTTCTCCATGGCCTGGCAGATTCCGCTGGTGTTGCTCAGCACCGGATTGATTCTGAGTGGGTTTCTGATGATGCGCAGCCGTGCAGCGGTCCCTCAGGATCCCGCGATTTTTCTGGAAGTCGCCGAGCAGCGAATCATCGAAGGTCGTCTTGAAGAAGCTCGAGTCAGTCTGCAACGAGCCAGTGCGGCACTCGAGGTCGTGGCGGAAGCACCGAATGCGACCGCTCTGCGTGGTCGGATGCTGCTCAGCGAGGCGGATCTGGAATCTCGGCGCTCGCGAATTCCTCGAAACGACCAGCGGGTGCTGTCGCTCTACGAACAGGCTCAGTCGCTGGGCATGCGACTGACTCCCGAGCAGGAAGCCCGTCGTGCCGCAGCACTGGCGGCCTTGGGGGATCACGATGCTGCGTTCAAGACGTTCTTTTCCGGAACGACCGGAGTTGATTCTCCGGAGTCCGCTCATATTCGTCGCCGCGTTCTCGGCGTACTCGCCGAGAGAGCGCGTCAAGGGGACGTGGCCCTTCGGATTCAGCTGGTCGGCCATCTGGATGTGTATGCCGCCGGAGCCGGCGTCTCCCTCGAGGATGCGGCCTGGGCCGTGACCGAAGCGGCTCGCTTGCGATTGGCAGCGGGGGAGCACGAAACCGGCCTGGAGCGACTGATGCGGTCCGTTCGGCGTTTGGAATCCCGTCAGAATGAACCCGATGCACGGTTGGTGATGCAGGATTGGTTGGGGCGAATCCAATCGGTCTACGGTCGGCTTTGGCTGGCCTCAGGTGCTCCCCTCAAGGCGCGCGATGCCCTGACCGAGGCGCTGCAGCAGCTTCCCGACGGAGACGAAGACCGGTTGATGGCTGAAGCGGCCCTGGCGGAACTCGATCGCCGCGAAGGAGCCTTCGAAGAGGCGATCGGGCGATTCGGTTCGATTCTTTCGCGCCACCCTTCCACGGATGCGCGGATGGAAGTGCACCTCTACCGTGCGGAGACCTACGCCGCCAACGGTGACCACGAACTTGCTCTGGCGGATTATGCAGAAGCACTCGACATGCTTGGTTCCGGGGTGCACCCAATGGCCGAGCGGCTCACTCGATCGTTGGAGGATCGTATCCAGGAGCAGGTGCTTCTGGGACAACCGCAGCGTGCGATTGAGTACTCCGCGCCGGTTCTGGATTCGAGTTTGCTGGAGGTGACTGATGACGTGTTGCGTCACGCCGCACGCGCCCATCGCCAGCTTGGGGAGTCACTGCTCATCTCGGCACTCGGCATCGAGGCGGAGGAGCTCTTTGATCACGACCTGGTGGTGGTTGACCCTGAAGTGCGTAGGGAAGCGGCCAGTCGCTTTCGGGAAGCCGGCACCATTTACGAACTCTTCGCGCTTCGTCTGCATGAGCGCAACGACGCTCGGGCGGGTTGGTCGGAGGTGCAGGCCTCGGCCGCAGAATGCTTCGATCTGGGTGCGGATCGAGTTCGAGCGATCTCCGCCTACTCCACCTATCTTTCGGGGACTGGTGTCGACAACGGCGATCGAGCTCGGTTGGCCTTCAAGTATGCCCAGGCCCTGCATTCGAATCTTCAGTTTGCGCAAGCGCTCTCGGCCTACGACACCGTGGTGGAACAGCACGGGCAAGGGATCTTCGCCGCCAAGTCGCGGGTGGCGGGTGCCTCGTGTCTGGTCAGCCTGGATCGTCCGCGTGAAGCCCAGGTGCGCCTGGAACTGATCATCTCCGGTTCCGATGGAATTCGACCCGAAGCTCCTGAATTCCAGGAAGCGCTCTACGCGCTGGGGCGTCTGCTGCACGAATCCCAGCTCCATGAAAACGCGGTGGCTCGCCTCGACGAGGCCGTCCGTCGCTACCCCACTGATCCCCGGTTCTCACTTGCTGCTTTCATGCTTGGTTCTTCTCTGGAATCACTGGCTCTGGTGGAGCGGACCCGGGAGCTCGATCGCACCTCCTCGCCCTCGGTTCGGGATGCGGCGCGCGAGGCCTGGAGCCGGCACACCGAGGCAGCGGTTGATGCCTTCGGATTGGTCATTACCGAGGTTGGCGATCGTCCCGAGGACGCCGAACGCCAGTTGCTGCTGCGGGATGCCCGGGTGGGGCGAGCCAACGGCTTGCTTGATCTCGGGCAGTACGTTCAGGCGATCGAGCTGTATGAACTCATCGAACGCCGGTATCGCTCCGAGACGACCTCCCTCGACGCACTGGTCCGACTCAACGAAGCCTGGTCTGCCTTGGGCCGAGTCGACGAGGCGGAAAAGGCTCACAGCCGAGCGGTGCTTCGATTGCGTCAGTTGCCGGAAGAGGTCTTCCTCGACTCGCGGTTCGATCGGACCGGTTGGACCACCTGGTTGGAACGTCGCCCGCTTCGCATGGCGTTGGAGGGTCCGCTTGATGGGGGACTCGTGCAGGGAATGGAGCCTGAGAATGACTGATGTTCGAACTTCAGCGGACTCCGACCCTCAGCGTGGTCTCACCGACATCCTCGAGGACGTCCGTCGTGGCCTCGCAGAGCTGGTGGAACAGATACCTGCTCAGGAAACCATCATTGAATCCGGTGACGTGAAAGCGATTCAGCAACTGCTTGATCGGCGAAACGAGGTCATCGAGCAGATGACCACTGGAACACAAGGCGTTCCCGCGCTTCTGGCGTCATGCGATCCGAAGGATCCTGCACTCGAGTTGATCGCTGGAATCGAAGAACTTCTCTCCAGTCTGCTTGAAGCGGATCGGCAGGGGGCTCGATCGATCGAGCGTCATCGCAGTTCACTCCAGAAGCAGTTGGGTGAGACACGGGCCGCCAGCGCGGCGGCCCAGGTCTACCAGGGTGCCTCCACGGCTCCTCCCGCGGCTCGTTTTTCCGATCGGAAGGTGTGATTCATGAGTTCACTTCCCGTCAGTTCTGAAGCAGCGCCCACCATCTCCCAGGCCGATTTTGGTGAGCTGGTTCGTTCTTTCAACGAAATCACGACCCAGCTTGAACGCACCCACGATGTGCTGCGTGCGGAAGTCTCCGGGCTCAAGCAGGAACTTGCCGAGGCCAATGACCGACTGCGTCGTTCGCGGTCGCTTGCCGCTCTCGGTGAGATGGCTGCCGGCATCGCCCACGAGATTCGCAATCCTCTGGGAGCGATGGCGCTGAATCTCGGAGTACTGCGTGAAGATCTGGAAGCGATGCCGGACTCGATCGTGCTCTGCGATCGGATCGCCCGCTCGGTGCAGGGGCTGGACGCGATCGTGGGGGATGTCTTGAGTTTCGCTCGCGATACCAGAGTCTCGGTCCGCGAATGTCCTGCCGATGACCTGGTGGCGGCGGCAATCGACGCCAATGCCCCGCTCATCGCACGCGCCAGCATTGCCGTTGCCCGCCACGTCCCCCGGGATCTGATGGCGATGGTCGATCCCGGGCCGGTCACTCAGGCCCTCACCAACGTCATTCGGAATGCCTGTGAGGCACTCGATTCGAGCTCCGAGGTCGAACGCTCGATTGTCATCACCGTCGATCTTGGTCTGGTGCGAACTTCCTCGGAAGCCAGTCGCGCGGAGCACCTCCGGTTTTTCGTGGAGGACAACGGGCCAGGAATTCCTGATGAGCTCAAGGATCGCATCTTCAATCCGTTCTTCACCACTCGTGAAACTGGAACCGGCCTGGGGCTCGCGATCGTGCATCGAATTACCGATGCCCACGGCGGCTCACTCTCGATCGAGGATGCGAAGCCGGGAACCCGAATCTGCATGAGCTACCCGACCGCTCAGGGGTCTGATCTGAACCACGAGAACGATTCCCTTGCCGGAGTTGTTCTGGACCGAATAGTGAACCACGAAACCAGCCGGAGAAAAGCATGAGCAGGATCCTCGTAGTTGATGACAAGGAAATGATGCGTGACAGTGTGGCCACCCTTCTGGGGCGACGCGGTCATGGCGTTGTTGCCGCAAGCGGTGGTGAGCAAGCCCTTGAAAAGGTAGCCGCCCGCCGTCCCGACGTGGTGGTCACCGATCTTCAGATGCCTGGGATGAATGGGTTGGAACTGCTCGAAGAGCTGCGCAAGGTCGACGATGCGATCCCCATCATTTTCATGACCGCGTATGGAACCATCGAAACCGCGGTCAAGGCGATGCGCGAAGGTGCCTACGACTACGTGACCAAGCCCTTCTCCGGCGAGGAGCTGGAACTCGCGGTCGAACGTGCCCTCTCTCACGCTCGAGTGCTCAAGGAAAATCTGGTGCTCAAGGCCGCGGCTCAGGTCGATCGTTCGGCATCCACCCAGACCCGGATGATCGGAACCAGCCCGCGTATGACCGATCTCATGGAAGGGCTCCTCCTGGTCGCGGAAAGTCATTCGACGGTTCTCATCAACGGTGAGAGTGGGACCGGCAAGGAAGTCGCCGCCCGACTGATCCACGAGTCCAGTCCTCGAAGCTCGGCTCCCTTCCTGGCGGTCAATTGTGCCGCCCTGAGCCCGAGCCTGCTGGAAAGTGAGCTCTTCGGACATGAGAAGGGCGCGTTTACTGGAGCGGACAAGATGCGCAAAGGGCGTTTCGAGCTCGCTGATGGAGGAACGCTGCTGCTCGACGAAATCAGTGAGATGCCTCTCGAGCTCCAGGCCAAGCTCCTGAGAGTGCTGCAGGAACAGTCTTTCGAACGCGTTGGATCCAGCCGAACCCAGACCGTCGATGTTCGGGTGCTGGCGACCACCAATCGCAACCTTGAACAAGAGGTCGATGCGGGACGATTTCGAGGGGACCTCTTCTTCCGTCTCAATGTCCTGCCGTTCACGATGCCGCCTCTGCGTGATCGCTCGGAAGACATCAAGGAACTCGCCGATCACTTCTTCGGGCTGGTCGCTGCCCGGGAAGGGCGCACCCCGCGCACCTTCAGTGCCGATGCGATGGAGTTGCTTGCAAGCTACCCCTGGCCGGGGAACGTGCGCGAGTTTCAGAACATCTGTGAACGTGCGGCGGTGCTTTCTCGAAGCGAAGTGATCGAGGCGTCTCTGGTCACTCCCTGGTTGGTGGCCGACGGATCTGGTACGACTCCTGTGGCAGCCAGCGCCCCTTCCTCAGCGGTGGGTGGGGTCGTCATTCCTTCAACGCCTTCGCCCTCCGACATCGCGTCGGCCAACGAAGAAGCGGTCGAGGAAGCCATGATCGGAACCGACGTCTCCCGTATGCGTCGGTTCATGGCCTGTGACGGTCGACTGACCCTCGCGGACATCGAACGCGAAGCGATTCTCGCCACCCTCGATGCCAACCGCGGCCACCGTCAGAAAAGCGCACGAGCCTTGGGTATCGGAGTCCGAACTCTGGGCATGAAGCTCAAGCGTTGGAAGGAAGAGCAGCTGGTCCCTGAGGCGACCTGATCCGGCAGAATCGGCCGATGCAGGCAGGATCTGCCCCGTTGCGCACCCGCTGCATGGGGAAGACTGCGGCATTCGACGTGCTGGGATTCACTGATTTGATGATCGAGATTGGAGTGTCTGAATGAGCATCAATGGACTGACCGACGGCGGGGCGCTGCCCGCGATTGAAGCCCTCGCCAAGTTCACCGCGGCACGCCAGCGGCTGATCGCCAACAACGTTGCCAACCTGGACACCCCGGGCTTCACGCCTCTGGATGCAGATCCCGTTGCGTTTCAGGCCCAGATGGCTCGAGCGATCGACGGTCGTCGTGATCAGGCTGCGGGGGCGACTTCGGGCCCACTTGTTCTCGGTTCACGGGGCCCCTTGTCCGCGGGGAGAGACGGCTCCATGGCCCTGAATCCCGCGGAGCTGAGGGAGAATCTGCTCTTCCATGATCGAAACGACCGCAATCTGGAACGCATCATGCAGGATGTCTCAGAGAACCTGCTGGCGTTTCAGGCCGCCACGCAGCTTCTGCGCAATCGTTTCCGGATGATCGAAATGGCCATCAGCGAACGAATCTGACCCCACCACGGAGTGCCCCCATGTTCGGATCCCTTGATATTTCGACTTCCGGCCTCATCGCTCAGCGAACGCGCATGACCGCGATCGCAGACAATCTGGCCAACAAGGACACCCTGCTGGCCGCCGACGGCTCCTACGCGCCTTTTCAGGCCAGAAGCGTCGTCTTTCGTCAGGGCGACGAGGCGACCGGTGACGCCCTCGGCGTAACGGCCCAGGTGGTTCGAACCGAGGCCTACCGCTGGGCAGATCCCCAGGACCCCTCCGAGCAGATTCCCCCGCATGTCTTCAAGGCCGCTCAGAAAGCGGGCATGGTCAACGAGGAGGGGCTGGTCAAGGTCCCCATGGTCAATGAAGTGGCCCAGTTCACCGATGCGATGGAAGCCCTGCGCAGCTATGAGGCAAATATTTCCGTTGCCGATGCAACAAAGCGAATGATCGACGGGGCTCTGCAGCTTCTCGCTTGAGAGCTTCGAGGGAGTGTGGACTCCCAGCCCCTTCCCGACCGATAAGACCCATGGAAGTTTGATTCCGGGCTCAGCCCGACAGGACCACGACGATGCACGACCCAATCGGACACATCAGCGGATCTCAGGGACCAGCCGGTCTCGGCCCTCTGAATCCCAAGAGCAGGGCGGCCAGCCCCTTGGCTCCCGGTTCCGATGTCTCGGGGAAGAGTTTCATCGAGGAAATGAAGGGCCAGCTGGCCGAAGTCAATCGTCTGCAGGCCGAAGCCGATGTAGCGGCTGAGGATCTGGTTGCAGGCCGACGTGATGACCTCGAAGGGGTCATGATCGCCACCGAGAAGGCCGACACCGCCTTCAAGATGGTTCTGGCGGTTCGCAACAAACTCGTTGACGCCTACGAGGAGGTCAAGAACCTCCGCGTCTGATCCCTTTCAACCGTTCAGTCTGAAACAACCTCCTCGTTTCGTGCTTGTCAGGACGACTCTTCCAAGGATTGGAAGAACGAATCAGGAACCCAGTCACAGCTGCGAGGCATGGAGGCCACGCGTTGCCGGCACTTAAGCAACAATTCGATCAACTGGCCGAGCGTGTCTCGACCCTTTCGGTCTCCTCCCGCCTGCTCGTGGGCAGCGGCCTGGTGATTCTCGTCATGGCCCTCTTCCTGGTCGCGCAGTACGCCGGGCGAACCGATCGGGCTCCTCTGCGCGTTCGGGCCGCGGCGCTGGATGCCACCAAGGTCTGGCTCGACGGCGAGGGCATCGACTATTCCAGCGACAACGCGGGGCGCATCCTGGTCCCCAAGGCTGACCGGCAGGTCATTCAGGTACGACTCGCCACGGAATCGGATGTCCCCCCCAGTGAGCTCGACTGGGATGCGATGCTTCAGGACGACACCACCTCCTCGATCTGGGATTCTCCCGAGATCCAGCGACAGCGGGAACGTCGTTTCACGATGTCGATGCTCAAGGTCATGGTGAGCAACCTCCAATTCGTTCGAGACGCGCAGATCGCCATCGATGAACCCGATCAGCTTCGGGGTCCCGGTCGTAATTTCTTCCCCGCAACCGCCAGTGTGACGGTCTCCACCAACGATGGTCCGCTCACCGCCTCCCAGGCTCGTGCCATCCGCAACCTGGTGGCTTCCGGGGTCAGCGGCATGTCGGTCAAGAACGTGGTGGTCACCGACCAGGCGGGGAACCTCTTCGCGGGTGACGACCGAGGAGCGGGTGCTGCCTCTCAGCTCGATGGCATGTCCCGAGGCGTCGAGGGCCATTACGAGCAGCAGATTCGCGAGGTCCTCGGAGTCGAAGGGCTTCGGGTGGCGGTTTCTGCTCTGGCTGAACCACGAAGCGCTTACGAGACTGGTCGAGAACATGGAGAGCCGGTCACGGCATCTAAGAGCATGGCCAGTGAAATGGCCAAGGAACGGGGTTCCAGCGGTGGTGGGCGTCCGGGGTATTCCGCGAACGTCGGACCTCGCGCCAACGCCCCGATGGGCGTGGGCAACGCACAGCAACTGGCGGAGTTCGAAGCCGAGAGCACCGACAACGACGTCATCGTCGACGCCACCGACATCGCCATCGAGAATCCTGGCGGGTACGTCTACAAGCTCAGTGCAGTCCTCAACATTCCCCTGAACTACCTGACGGACCGCTACGCAGCCGAGAACGAAGGACTGGATCCAACGGTTGCTCAGCTCAATGAGTTCAAGTCGATGGTTCGAGCCGAATTGGTCGGCGCGATCTCCATGATGCTTCAGACTCCTCCTGCCGCAAGCAATCTCAAAGGCGACGTGGTTGCGGGAGACGTCACGGTCCTGTTCGCGCTCGGCGGAGCCCTCGCTCAGGCGGGTGGTCCGATTCCCGCCGACGTGATGGCCGGTTTCGGTGACTCCGTGCTCGCCAACGGCGTAGGTTCCGGCGGAATTCGCACCTGGGTGCTGGGAGGACTTGCCGTACTTGGCATCGGTGCGATGTTCATGATCGCTCGCCGCGCAACTCGCCAGGAAGAGGAGCCGAGTTCCGAAGAACTCGCGGGCGCACCTCCTTCACTGGACGGTGATCTGCAGGTGGTGATGGGCGAGGTCGCAGAGGCCGAGACGCTGCTTGATGCGCGAGAGATCGATGAAGACGAACTTCGTCGCAAGCAGATGCTTGGACAACTCAATGAACTGGTGGCGCGCGAGCCCGGTGAGGCCGCAGTACTCGTCAAGCAGTGGATACGACAGGCTGGTTGAGGAACCCACATGAGACCCGGACAGAAGTTGCCACTTGATCCCACTGAACTCGACGGTCCCACCAAGGCCGCGGTGCTGCTGCTCATGCTGGATCAGGAATCAGCCGGGGGACTCCTGCGCGAGTTGCCTTCGGAAATGGTCGAGGAAGTCATGCGGGTACTCGCGTCGATCGAATCGGTTCCCGCCCAACTGGGGCAGGGAGTTGTCGATGAATTTTATGAAATGAGCGTCTCCTCTGGAGCACTCAAGGAAGGGGGACTGGATTATGCAAAGACACTACTCAAGGATTCCTTGGATCCCAAGACGGCCGAAAAACTGTTTGAAGACATTCGCCGCGGCGCGCAGAAGGCGCCTTTCGCCTTTCTCCAGAAGGCCGAGAGCGAAAATCTCCTGACCTTCATTCAGGACGAGCATCCCCAGACCATCGCACTCATCGTCTCCCACCTTCCGCACCACAAGGCCTCCGAGATTCTCGTGGGGCTTCCCCAGGAGAAACAGATCGAGGTCGTGCAGCGGGTGGCATCGATGGAACAGACCAATCCTCTGGTGATCCAGGAGGTCGAGAGCGGTCTGGAGAGTCGGTTGTCCAACATGTTGATGCATTCGGTTGATCGAGTGGGTGGAACCTCCACCGTGGCAGAGATCCTCAATCTCTGTGATCGTCAGACCGAGCGGTCGATCATGGAAGGCATGGAATCCGATCATCCCGATCTCGCCGAGGAGGTTCGTCGTCTGATGTTCGTCTTCGAGGACATCCTGCTCGTCGATGACAAGGGCATTCAGTCGGTGCTCAAGGAGGTCGACAACGACGAGCTCTGCCTTGCTTTGAAGACTGCAAGCGAGCAACTTCAGCAGAAGATCTTCACCAACATGTCCTCCCGTGCCGCCGAAGTGGTCAAGGAAGACATGGAGTTCATGGGACCGGTTCGACTCAGTGATGTCGAGGCCGCCCAGCAGCGAATCGTCGACATCGTTCGCCGCCTCGAGGACGCCGGTGACATTGTCATCACCGGTCGCGGGGGAACTCAGGATGTCGTGGTCTAGTCGTCTTTCGCTCATCACGTCCCCCGAGTGTCTCCATGCCTCTGATCCGCAACAAGAATGCCGCGCACTTCACCCACCAGGCCGTCGCACTGGAGCTGGAGAACGTCCGCTCTGAAGCCGAATCGCTTCTGGTTGCTGCCCGGTCGGAAGCGGAGTCGATCGTTTCCTCCGCCCGCGCCGAAGCGATCGCAGAACAAGCCGCCATTCGAGAGCGGGCTCGATCGGAAGCCTTTGAACAAGGGCTTGAGGAGGGGCGAGCTCAGGGCCGGGAACAAGGGCGTACTCAGGCCTTTGAGGAATCAATCGAGCCGTATCGAGAACTGCTGGAAAAGCTTGCACCCGCCTGGCTAGAGCAGTTCGAGCAGTTCGGTCAGGAACGCGAGCGTCTGTTCGAGCAAGCACGTCGGGATCTTCTGAGCTTCGCGGTGGAACTGGCCGGACGGGTTGTCCGTCGTACCATCGACCACGACCCTTCCGTGTGCCAGGATCAGGTCGCGGAATCGCTCAAGCTGCTCGGGGAGCCGACCCGGATGCAGCTGAGCATCAACCCCGCCGATCGTGAACTCATCGACCAGGCACTTCCCGGTCTGCTTGCCGCCGCGGGCGGCACCCCGGACCTTGCGGTACTCGAAAATCCGTCGATCGGCAGGGGGGGCTGTGTCCTGAGCACCCCCCAAGGCACCATTGATTCCACGATCGAGGTACAGCTTGACCGAATCATGCAGTCACTTCTTCCCGGAGACGACGCGTGAGTTTCTTCGCCACCGCACTCGAGACGATTCGCGACGTGCAGCCTCGACTGATCACCGGCCGGGTCCGCAGTCTTCGTGGGCTCACGGTACTGGTCGATCAACTGCGCATACCGATCGGGTCGATCGTTCGCATTGAATCCGCCGGCCACCAGACCAACTCAGTTCGAGGTGAAGTCGTGGGTTTCGATGGGGATGCCTCGATCGTGATGCTCTACGACGATGCTTCGGGGGTTGCTCCCGGGGATGCCTGTGTGGGGGAGCACAATTCCGCGACGGTCCAGGTGGGCGGCAGCCTGCTGGGTCGTGTGGTCGATGGGCTGGGAAGGCCGCTCGACGGGCGTGAGGTCCCTTCGGCGATGAGCTCCCGGCCTCTGCACCCATCCAGGCTGAGTCCGTTGAACCGTGAGTCGATCACCCAGCCAATCGCCACCGGGATTCGTGTGATCGACGGCCTGCACACCATCGGCCGTGGACAGCGACTCGGTGTCTTCTCCGGACCCGGGGTCGGCAAGAGTACCTTGATCGGTTCGATCGCTCGCAATACCAGCGCCGAGGTGAATGTAATCGCGTTGGTGGGGGAGCGTGGTCGTGAAGTCGTTGACTTCATCAACGACACCCTCGGCCCCGAAGGATTGGCGCGTTCGGTGGTGGTGGTGGCCACCGGCGATGAGAGTCCGCTGCTTCGCGTGCGAGCCTGCTACTACGCAATGTGCGTTGCGGAACACTTTCGGGATCAGGGTATGGACGTGATGCTGACTCTTGATTCACTCACTCGATTCGCTCACGCCCAGCGTCAGATTGGTTTGGCGGTAGGTGAGCAGCCGGCGACCAAGGGGTTCACGCCAAGTGTGTTCGCAATGCTGCCTCGCATCCTTGAACGAGCGGGTGGCATACAGGGCGGTGGCTCGATCACCGGCATCTACACCGTGTTGGTCGAGGGGGATGAGCTCACGGATCCGGTGGCCGATGCCGCCAAGGGCGTTCTGGACGGTCACCTGATTCTCAGCCGGAAGCTGGCGCAGGTCGGTCACTACCCGGCGATTGATCCGCTGCTTTCGATCTCCCGTGCGAGCGATCGCCTGGCTGATGAACATGTTCGTGCCGCTCGGCAGTCATTACGGCTTCTGCTTTCCGCCCTTGATGAGGCTGAAGAACTGGTCTCGATCGGTGCCTATGTTCCCGGGAGCAACCAGGACGTCGACATCGCTCTTGCTCTCAAGGGAGAACTCAACGGGTTTCTCAGGCAACCTCCCGAAGAGCGCTATGAATTTCCCCGCACCTGCCGATTGCTGCTTGAGATGCACGGTCTGATCGATGCGATGAAACAGCAGTTGTCCTCGGCCTCCTCCGCGCCTGCTTCTGGAGTCTCGCTCTGATGGCGTCGTTTCGCTTCAAGCTTCAGGCCCTGTTGGATCTGCGTCTCCGTGAGGAGACCACCTGTCGCATCGAATTCAGCAAGCTCATGGGGCAGAAGAGTGACATCGAACAGCGGTTGATCGCGCACCAGCAGACGATTCAGGCGGGCAAGGATTCGATGCGAGAGGGAATGGTCGGCAAGGTGGATGCTCTGGCGCTCCGACTCCAGTCCCATGCTGCCCTGGGTCTGATGCGCGAAGCACAGGCTGCAGCCATTGCTCTGGCGGGACTCGCGAAACGGATCGAGACCTCTCGCTCGAAACTGGACGTCGCTCGCAGCCGACGGCGTGCGGTGGAAGTGCTTCGCGAACGTCGTTACGAGGAATGGAAGTTGCAGCAGGAACGACGTGAGGTGTCCGACCAGGATGAACTGGCGACTTTTTCAGCCTTCCGAAGGGATTCTGATTCATGACCAGACTGTGGAACATCTGTGCTTTCATCGCCCTGGCGAATCTGGTCGCCCTGATCGGCCTGCTGGTCTGGATGGCGAGTACCGGACGAATCGATTCCGACCGCGTCGACCGTGTTCGTGCGCTTTTCGCTCAGCCTGTGGAAGTGGAGCGACTCGCAGCCGAGGCCCAACGTCAGGCCGAAGAACTCGAACGGGAAGCTTCCCTGGAGGCGGATTCGATGGTCGGGTTGCCGGCCAGCAGTCGCTGGCCGATTGATGCGTTCACCAAGATCCAGATGGAGCGGCAGCGAATGGAGCGCCGATTCCGTGATCAGCTCGAGCGCGACGGTCAGGAGATCCTCCGAGCCGAACAGCAGCTCAACGCCGAGCGCGATGCGTTCGAACGCGAGAAGGCCGAATATCAGCAGAACCAGGAGCAGCTACGGGTCCAACAGGAATCCGCTGAGTTCAAACAAGCGGTGAAGGATCTGGAATCGATGCCCGCCAAGTCCGCCAAGAATCTCATCGTCGAGACCTGTGCCACCGGTCCCGAGGGGATCGATCTCGCCCTGCGATGGATGAAGGGGATGCGTCAAGGCACGCGTGCCACGATCATCGCCTCGATGAAGTCCGCAGAGGAGCTCAAACTGGCTTCCTCTTTGCTCAAGTCTCTTGCCGTACCTTCCGCCCCCGGCGGCCCGGCCATGGAGACCCCTGATGAGACTTCAATTACCGACGCCAGCAGTTCCTGACCCACCTCGATCCGAGGCAGGTGGCGCGGGACCCCGACTCAAGAATCGCCTGGATGCCGAACCCCCGGTTTCCAACGGTAGAGACGACTTTTCGTCCCATTTGAGACGACAGCGCGCAGACGCAGAGCCCGTCGCGACCCGCCAGGAGTCTCGATCAAGTGACTCGATTCAGTCTGAATCAGACCGCTCGGGATCGAATGACTCCACGTCTCAGACCGCATCGGCAGTTCCTGCCGATGAATCGCAGGAACTGCCCGATTCGGAGGCACCGGCAAGCGAACTCGAGCAGACTGCGGACGTGGTCGAGGCCGCCGCAGTCAGCCCCCAGGCGGCGGGCACCCCCGTGGCGTCAACCTTGGAAGCCTCTGCGGTTGCAGGGTCCAGCGCCAGTGCGCTCCAGTCGGGTGCACCCCTGGTGTCCCCAACTGAAACTGGATCTGGACCGGCAATGGGACCCTTCAATGACCGTTCTCTCGGACCGATCGACCGCGCCGTGGTGACCGGCCCGCTGGCTCCCTTGACCGGGTCCTCGGCCGAGGCGTTGCCGACTCCATCCGGAGCCATCGGCGATCCATCCGCGACCACGTCTTCCGCTGAGCAGGGTTTGCCCGACGGGGCTGAAGAAGCGGCAAGGACGACCCGGCTTCAGTCCCCGCAAGGTTCCACCGAGAACCGGACCGCAGTTCAGCAAGCACCTACTTCGGTCTCCGATCGCGCTTCGGGGGAGCCCTCCCCCGCAACCAATTCAGGGCGCGCTGATGGGGTGGCCGAGCAACGAGCCGGAGCGGCCTTGCAGCGAGCGGAGAGTTCGGCAGACAGCGCAGCGCGATCCTACAACCAGCGGCCGGCCGGGCCTGAGCGGGGCACTCCGCTTGCGGCGTTGCTGAAAGCTCACGGCGCGGAGCTGACTTCAGGGGAACGCGCGGCTTCGGTGGATCCCGCAATGAGCCGGGTCCGCGAAGTGCAACAGCAGGTCAACCAGGCGAATCAGGCCCAGCAGGTCAATCAAGCTCCGCCAGTTCATTCGGAGCAGGCCGGGCCTGCGCGGCCGGCACCGCTCCCCGTCACAGCGGGAGCCGCAGTGACCTCGATCGGCATCGATGCCGGGGGTTCGGACGCTCGAACCACAGTGCTGGGTGATGTCCTTGCCCGATCGGGTGCCGAAGCGAAACTGGCCGATCAGACCACTCAGCTCACCGCGCGAGGTATGAGTGCATTGGCTTCCCAACGGGGTGGCTCACTCAATATTCGCCTCAACCCGACGAGTCTTGGTGAGGTTTCGATCAGGATGACGGTGGTAGAAGGGGTGGTGCGCGCGGATCTGGTGGCGAGCAGTGCCGCGGCTCGGACCATGCTCGAGGGCGGCCTCGAAGTCCTTCGTGGCGCGATGGAAGCCCGCGGCCTGACCGTCGATCGACTGGTCGTCCAGGCCGGAAGTGAAGCCGGTTCTTCGCGATCAGAGAGTCAAGGGCAGTCCAACCAGGGCAGCGCGCGCGAGCAGGCTGGCGATGGTCGCCAGGATGCGGCAGGCCAACAGAGCCGTGGCCGCGGAGAAGGTGGTCGGGATCGTTCCGACAACCACGAATCACGGTATGCAGAGCAAGGTGGCAGTTTCACGCACCTGATGGATGAGGAGTCGACATGAGCAGTATTCAAGCCGCAGCAGGCGTTCAGTCCGGCGGATCCGCTGGAGCAAGCAGCTTCAGTTCCATGGATTCCGAGGAGTTCATCAAGATCATCTTCACCGAGTTGCAGAATCAGGATCCGTTCGAGCCCAATGACAGTTCGGCACTTCTGGAGCAGCTGAACTCCATTCGGTCGATCGAAAGCGACATGGAGCTCACGGATCAACTCAAGGCGATCGTCTTCCAGAACCAGCTTTCCGGCGCGGGCAACCTCATCGGTCGCTACGTGCAGGGACTCAGTCAGGAAGGCAACCGAGTCGACGGAAAGGTCATCTCGGTGATCAGGCAGGGTGACAACATCGGTGTCGAACTCGATACCGGCTGGATCGTTGAAGTCGATCAGGTGGAACTCATCGTCGATCAGTCGATGTTCGAACCGCCTTCCTCAGACGACGAATTTGGTGGGTTGGGCGTTCCCGACATGAATGGGGACGGCACGGTCGATGGGTCGGATCTCACGCTCCTGCTCGGGCAGTGGGATGAAATAGGTGGTGCCGCCGGTGGTGGCGATTCCTCGGGTGACGAGGAGGCCGACTCGGAGGAGTCGGGTGCCGATGAAACCGACGGGGCGGACGACTCCGCAGCTGATGACGAAGCAGACGGCCAGGGGTGAAGCCTGAGCCTTGGCTGGCGTTGCAAAGGAACGATACGTGGGCCTTGACGGGGACCATCTTCTCAAACGACTTCGACCGGTGGGGGGGGTGCTCCGGCCAGCTCCCGTCGCGACGCCCGTCTCGCCGGGGCCCGAGGGGGCCTTTGCCCGATTGATTACGCTTGCGGAATCCGATTCGATCGATTCCCAGCGACCCATGAGTTCTCCCGGTGCTCATGAACTCGACGAACAGCAACTTCAGAAAATCGGTCGGGCCTGTGATTCGCTTGAATCGGCGGGGCTCGACGATGGTCTGGTGCTGTTGGGTGGACGGGCCTTCGTGGTCGAGACCTCCGGCCGATCGATCCAGCGGGAACTGGGGTCCGCGGACCTGGGCAGTGTCCAGTCGCTGGGTGGGGTGGTGCTGGTCGAAGGACCGGATTCCGGAACTGATGACGCCGAGCATCGGGCGAGCGCGCCGGTTCCGCGCCTTCAGGCAAATACTGCCTTGCACCCCGACCTGCTCGCGTCACGAATTGCCGCTGAAGGGCCCGCTCAGGCCCCCTGAGCCCGTTTCTTCACTGGCACGGCACTTGCATGACGTTGCAGGTACGAGGTGAAACAACGGAAGGAACCAGCATGGCGTCCACTACAGCACTCTTCACCGGTCTCTCAGGTCTTCTGGCGAACTCACGCCGACTTGATGTCATCGGTAACAACATCGCAAACGTCAACACCACTGCCTTCAAGAGCAACCGGATGGCCTTTGCCCCGACCTTCAGCCGGAATTTTTCATTGGGCACCGCGCCCGGTGAATCGACCGGCGGTTCGAATCCCGGACAGGTCGGTCT
>NHEC01000114.1 GCA_002171655.1 Planctomycetes bacterium TMED75 | reverse complement strand
TCGGTAGGGAGCGGCTCCGGTCGCGACGACGGCAGTTAGCAACGACGCCTGGAACCAACCACGATGCTGGTCGGATCCTTCCAGATAAAGATCGATCGGGTACCCGAGCTCGCGTTCACGAGAAACTGAATTCCAGGTCGATCCGGATTCGAACCAGACATCGAAGATGTCGTACATTTTTTCCAGAGTGGAAGCATCGAACCCTGCCGGGGCGTCGGGGTCGGAGGCCGGGTCGTACTCGGCGAGCAGCTGCTCGGGGGTTTCAAGGAACCAGGCATCACTGCCGCGGGCTCGGAAGACCGCCGCGACGGCACGAACACTGGCCGTGGTCATGAACACCTCGCCACTGGGGCCTCGGAACGAAGGGATCGGCAGTCCCCAGGAGCGCTGGCGGGACAAACACCAGTCCGGCCGGGTTTCAAGCATGCCGAGCATTCGATTGCGGGCCCAGTCGGGAACGAAGGAGACTTCGGATTCGACTTCACTCTGAGCACGTGCACGGAGTGAGGGACCATCGTTGAAAGGGCGATCGACTCCGATGAACCACTGCTCCGTCGCCCGGAAGATCACCGGGGTCTTCGCTCTCCAGTCATGGGGGTAGCTGTGGGTGAAGAGGTAATCGTGAAAAAGGTGCCCACTGTCTCGCAGAAGTTCCGTGACCTTGGAATTGGCGTCCCAGATCGACATGCCCTGCATCCACTCCGGAACGCTGTCGTCATATCGTCCGTCCTCGAGTACCGGACAGTAGATGTCCAGCCCTTCGCGCAATCCGGTGCGATAGTCATCGGCGCCATGTCCGGGTGCGGTATGCACCAGACCGGTCCCCCCCTCGAGGGTGACGTAGTCGGCGCAGACGATGCGACCGGTGCGATCGCAGAACGGATGACGATAGGTCAGTCCGACCAACTTGGATCCGGTGCATTCGGCAACCACTTCCACCGATTCGGCACCGGCCTGCTCCGCGACGGACGCCAGCAGCTCTCGGGCGATGACGGTCTCGCTGCCGTCGATCAGGGCGAGCACGTAGTCGAAACGTTCGTGGACCGCGATGGCGAGGTTCGCCACCAGCGTCCAGGGAGTGGTGGTCCAGATCATGAATGAGGGCGTGACGTCCAACTCGACTCCGAAGGCACGCGCGACCGCCTCACGGTCTTCAGCCTCGAATTCGACGTAGACGGAAGGATCCTCGCGATCCATGTACTCAAGTTCAGCCTCGGCCAAAGCGGTTCGATTCTCAAGCGACCAATGCACGGGCTTGAGGTCCCGGTACACCAGATCGTGACCAAAGAGGTCGGCGAAGACCTCGAGGGTCGCTCCCTCGAACTCGGGGCTCATCGTGAGGTACGGATGGTCGTAGTCGGCGAATGTCAGCAGCGATTCCATCTGGGCGCGCTGTCGTTTCTGAAACTTCTCTGCACACTTCTGGGATTCACGCCGAACGGCCATCCGACGCTGATCAGGGTCGAGGCTTGCAATCTTCTCGATGCGACCGTTCTTGACCAACTCCTCCATGACCCGATGCTCGATCGGAAGGCCATGACAGTCCCAGCCAGGGACAAAGGCACACCAGCGCCCCTCCATCAACTGGGATCGCACGACCAGATCCTTGAGAACCTTGTTCATCAGGTGCCCGACGTGGATGTCGCCGTTGGCATAGGGCGGGCCGTCATGGAACGTGAACCGAGGTGCGTCCGACCGAGCGGCTTCGACCTTGGCGTACACCTCGTCAGCCTTCCAGGTCTTGAGCGACCTGGGCTCGTTCTGGGCCAGATTCGCCTTCATGGGAAAACCGGTTCGAGGCAGGTTGAGGGTCTTCTTGTAGGTGCGCTTTTCAGCCTGTCCGTCGGTCATCGGTGGTTCCTTGCAGCGAAATGGATTCTGGACCACATGGGCGGCGTCCAGTCCGGCTCAAAAGTCGGGAGTCTCATCATCTGGACCAATTGCTTCGTCAAGGTAGGCTTGAAAATCCCCCATCTTGTAACTCACAAAGCAGAAGACATGGTGCAGGGTGAACCACTCAGGATCCAGAGGATCCTTATCGAGGTCAGCTCGGAGGCGGTTGAGTTCGGCAAGCAGAGGCTCGACTTTCATGGAGGATCCTGTCAGTGAGGGTGAGGGTGGTCGTGGTCGTGGTCGTGGTCGTGCCCGTGGTCGTGCCCGTGCCCGTGGTCGTGCCCGTGGCCGTGGCCGTGGTCGTGCAGGGAGGGAGCAGCGTGGGAATGGCCGACGTGGCTTCCAGGACCGTGGTCGTGGTCATGGTGTTCCAAGAGTCCGGAGGCCCAAGCAACCACCAGTCCCAACACCAGCGCGAGGGTGAGAACGATTTGGTTGTGCTTGTGGAACTGAACCTCGGGAAGCAAGTCCGATCCACCGATACACAGGAAGGTTCCGGCGCTGAACGCGAGGGCATAAGAGGCCAGTTGATTCCACTCTCCGAGGCCTTCCAGAAGGAAGAACAAGCCGACACCCACAGGAATCACCAGCGCAAAGAGGAAATTGACCAGCATCAACTTCCACTTCGAGGAGGCGCCCGCGTGCATCAAGGTGGTGATGGCGAGTGTATCAAATGGCTTGTGCAAGAAAATGCCCAGGAAGGTCCCGAATCCAGCCAGAGTCACGAGTGAGTCAGCAGGATCCGAATTCAGCGTGAAGGAAGCCACCGTCGCCGAGGCGAGGGCAATCCCTGCCACCAGAGTGTGGATGGTCATCCCAAAGAGCGTTCCCACCCAACTGAGTGCACGATGCTCATGGGAAGGGGCCTCCGCACCGGAGTCCGCGTGCTCCGAAGAATCAGACGCTTCGAATTCGTGGCTGTGGAAAGAGAAAAACCGTTCCAGGATGAAGATCGTCATGAACCCGGCCAGCACCGCCAGAAAGATGTTGTGGAGTGAGCCACCAGACTCGAGCGCATGAGGCAGCATGTGCAGAAGCCCCACGCCCAACAGAACCCCCGAGACGAAAGACAGGGCGATCTGAACCCGAAGATGGGTGAGCCGAAAGAACAGAGGAACCAGACCACCAACCACCGAGGCGATCGCGATCAGAATGCAGTAGATGATGAAGGTCAGGGCCATGTGCAGGTATTCGGAGTGGGGTTCGAGAAAAGGGTCGTAAGGCGCATGGTAATGCCTTTTGCCCCCTGGCAGACCCCGGCAGGGTGGCTTGGCTCCGAGTAGACTGGCCTCTTCCCCCCGGAGGGGCGGTAGCTCAATTGGGAGAGCGCCTCGGTCGCATCGAGGAGGTTGAGGGTTCGATCCCCTTCCGCTCCATTTACCCGCTTTCACCCGTTGGAAATCAACGAACGGGGATTGCATGACGCTCCAGTGGCCCACCGAGCCTGATCGCTACACTGAATCGATGCGTTCGTCACCACCGTCCAGGAAAACATCCAAGGGCTCCACTGCAGGCGAGCCCGACGGCCCCTGCCCCCCACAGTTTGCGGGCCCCATGTGGCAGACCCCGGCGATGAAGCAGTACGTCCGGTTCAAGACCGCCCACCCCGAATGCCTGCTGCTCTTTCGGATGGGTGACTTTTACGAACTGTTCGGAGAGGACGCGGTCACTGCTCACGAGGCACTGGGCATCACCCTGACTGAGCGGACCAAGGGCATGCCGATGGCCGGGGTCCCCCACCATGCCATGGAAGGCTATCTGAGACGCCTGGTCGAGGGTGGTTATCGAGTGGCGATCTGTGAACAGGTCCAGGACCCCAAGGATGCGAAAGGCGTGGTCGATCGAGCGGTCACCAGAGTGCTCACTCCCGGAACTCTGGTCGATGAATCAATGCTGGATGACGCCGCGCCCAACCACCTGGCAGCTATTCACCGGGTGGGTGATCGCGCAGTGATCGCCACGGCCGAACTCTCGACTGGCGCTTTTGACATCCACGACGTGCCGGAGGAACGACTGATCGACGAATTGACGCGGATCGGACCTGCGGAACTCATCATCAGTGAGCTGTCGGGCGATGAGCCAGACTGGGTTGTTCAACTGGAGGCGCTGGGACTCGCCCCCCTGAGTCGACGAGCGGAGTGGACGTTCCAGATCGAACACGCGCGACGCCTGCTGGAATCCTTTCATGGCGTTCAGTCCCTCGAGGCGTTCGGACTTGCCGAGCATCGGACGGCGATCGAAGCCGCAGGCGCCCTGCTCCAATACCTGCGCGAAACCCAGGGACCGGGTACCGACGACGACGACAACACCACCCTGGGCCACCTCCAACCACCTCGACTCGCGACGGAACACGAGCACCTCGTCATCGACGCCACCAGCCTCCGAAGCCTGGAGATCGCGAAGACCATGCGAGCCGGGACCAGCGAGGGCACCCTGCTCTCGGTACTTCAGCGGGGCCGTACGCCGATGGGGCGCCGACTGCTCAGGGAATGGCTCTGCTGGCCACTTCGCGACCGTGAACGAATCGAGAACCGACATCGAGCCATCGGAGCCTTCATTGAAGATGATGAATTCAGCCGCCGGGTGCGGACGATCTTGGACGGAATTCAGGACGTTGCCCGGATCGGTTCGAGGATCTCGATGGGCCGAGCCACGCCACGCGACGTGGTTGGACTGGGCCAGTCACTTTCACGCCTCGTAGAACTCACCGATGAACTCGACGCCCGGCCAGCCTTCGATCAGCAGCGCACGCAACTGGTCGAACTGGGACTGCAACTGGTTCGAATCGAAGAGCGGATCCAGGAGACCTGCGTGGAAGCGCCGCCCAGTCACCTGAGAGCCGGAGGGCTTTTTCGAGACGGAACAGATGAGACTCTGGACGAGGCGCGATTGCTGCAACGAGACGCCAACACCTGGTTGGCCCAGTACCAGGCCCGGATCATCGAGGAGACCGCAATCCCTTCACTGAAGGTCGGTTTCAACAAGGTCTTCGGCTACTACATCGAACTCAGCCGAATCAACAGCGAGAAGGCACCCGACAGCTTCACTCGCAAGCAGACCCTCAAGAACGCCGAGCGCTTCATCACACCAGAACTGAAGTCCTTCGAGGAAAAAGTGACGACCGCCGAATCCCGGGCACTCGAACGAGAACGTGACCTGTTTGCCGAGCTCTGCGCGGCGATCACCGAGCAGACGATCCAGATCGCGGAATTTGCCCGACAGGTGGCGGAGGTCGACTGCTTGCTGGGGCTTTCGGAAGTGGCGGCTCGACGGGGCTGGTCGTGTCCGAAGATGAGCAATGATCCAGGACTCTCCATCCAGGGCGGTCGACACCCGGTTCTGGAATCGATGCTCAAGGATTCCTTCGTTCCCAATGACTGCGCACTTGCCTGTTCGGAGCATCCACCGACCCTGGCGTTGATCACGGGACCCAACATGGCGGGTAAGTCCACATTCATCAGACAGGTGGCACTGATCGCGCTGTTGGCGCACGCGGGTGCGTGGGTACCTGCCGACGAGGCGCGAATCGGCATGATGGATCGAATCCTGACCCGAATCGGCGCCAGTGACGAACTGCACACCGGCCGATCAACCTTCATGGTCGAGATGACCGAGACCGCGAACATCCTCCACCACGCCACCGATCGGAGCTTGATCATTCTCGACGAGATTGGGCGAGGCACCAGCACACTGGACGGACTCTCACTGGCGTGGGCAATCACCGAAACACTCGCCAAGCGCGGTGCACCCACGCTCTTCGCAACCCACTACCACGAGATCACGAGCCTCGCGGACTCCATGGAGGCCGTGAGCAACTTGCACGTGACGGTACGAGAGTGGAACGATCAGATCATCTTCCTTCATAGAATCCAACCGGGACGCACCGACCGTTCCTACGGCATCCATGTCGCTCGCCTGGCAGGACTTCCAAAGGAGACCCTGGAACGAGCTCAGCAGGTCCTGGACACTCTAGTGGTGAATGAAGTGGGTGCACCCGACCCCACCGCCGCCACGGACCTCCCCGATCAGATGTCGCTCTTTCAGGAATTCGTTCCGGACCCGATTGTCAACACTCTGCGTGAACTGTCGCTGGAAGCACTCTCGCCGATGGAAGCCTTTGATATCCTTCGGAAGTTGTCAGACGAGCTGAAACGACGAACCTGACCTCACCGGACGTGAATGATGGCACCAGCCTTCCAACTGAACCTGTTTCTTGCCCAGGCTGAAACCGTCGTGTCGGAGGCTGCCGAGCGGGGAGCGCCGCTGAAGCAAATCATTACGGATTCGCCAGATCGGTTCAACGTCTTCAGTGTTGTTTCACTCTTCGTGGGTCTGGTGGCACTGGGTGCGTACTGCAATGCTCGATTTCTGAAGCTCCCCAGCGCGGTCGGAACGATGCTTTCAGGAATCTTCTTCGCCCTGGTGTTGTTGAGCCTTGGTGATCTGGAACTGGTCCAGGTCGATTCCGTGAAGCAACTGCTCGATCTCTACAGCAGCGACATCGTGCTCAGCCTGCTGCTGGGACTCCTGCTCTTTGCCGGAGCGATGCAACTGGATTCAAAGCTGGTTCGACTCCATCGCTGGTCGATCACCTACGCCGCCACCCTCGGGACTGGTATCTCGATTGTGATCACCGGTTGCTTCATCTACTGGGTACTCAAGTGGCTCAACCACATCACCCCCGTGGATTGGGACATGGAAACATCCGCGATCACCGCATTTCTTTTTGCGGCGGTGATCGCACCCACCGATCCGGTCGCGGTGATGAGCATCCTGAGAAGACTCAAGGTCAAGGGTGCGATCAAGGCCTACATCTCGGGTGAATCACTCTTCAACGACGCCACCTCGATCGTGGCGTTTCTGCTGATACTCCAGTTCATGAGTACCGGATCTGGAGACCCGACCCAAGCGGCGAGCCCGAGTGCGGTGATCATCGCCCTTGAGTTCCTCTGGATTGCCGGAGGAGCGGTGCTCTTGGGGCTCATCACGGGCTACCTGGGCGCGTATCTGGTGAAAACCTCGAACAAAAAGGGACTCAAGGTTCTGCTCACCATCGGGATTGCTCTGGGTACCGGTGGTTTGGCGGATGCAGTTGGTGTTTCCAATGCGGTGGCGGTCACGATTGCAGGCATTGTCTTCGGCCAGCGACGTGCGGACTACGTCGAATCCAAGGATCGTCCGATCTATGAATTCTGGAAGGCGATCGACAATGTCGTGAACCCCTTGTTCTTCGCCTTGATTGGACTTGAGTTGCTGGTGGTGCAGTGGAATGTCCAGGTCGCGGTGGCAGCGGTGGTGATCTTCCCGGTGGTGATCTGTGCGCGATACGCCAGCCTGCTCATTCCCTGGTGTGCAAGCCTCGGCACCAACAAGATGCTGAAGATCAACCACGCCGGACTGGTGCTGATGACCTGGGCGGGTATTCGCGGCGGGGTCTCCTTCGCTCTGGCACTCAGCCTGCCGACAAACACCAACGACAACGAAGCATTGCGTCCGGCCTTCCTGCTGGCCACCTTCATCCTCGTGGTGATGTCCGTGACGATCCAAGGACTCACCACAGATCTGGTCGCCAAACGTCTCTCAGGAAAATTGAATTCTTAGGTCTGTTGCGAACGACCCAGGCGGCCAGATGAATCGGCACCCAGGCTTCGGAGGGACTCAGTTCACGCGTATCGTGAGCAGAAAGAGAAAGGCAGCGAGCACCGAAATTTTCCAAAGAGTTCCGGAATGGAGTGCCAACAAAGCAGGCCGCATCTTTCTCACCTTGAACTGTCGAAATGAAGCGTTCGAGAGCGGAACTTGGTCGGTCCGCTCGGGAGGCCATCGTACTCAAACAGGCAGTTGAAACAACCATCTTGCCGAGAAGAAGAATGCGAGTTTCGTAATTTGAAAAACCGCTCGGCATTTGACCATTGCACTGCGGGCCCTGCAGGGGCGTTCAGTGAATACTCCGGCCAGGGTCCCCAAAGACCGATCAGGCAGGACTTCTGCCTGACTTCCCGACGATTCGAGTCAATTGGATTCCAGATCCCATCCGGGGTGAATGCAGTTTGGCAGCGAGCCGACGGGTACCATCCCCTGATCAGACCTCTCCGATCGAGCCTTTCCGTTGCACCATCAGACATGAAAGCACGCACGATGACACTTGACCCAGACCAGCTTCGCCGGGAACACGAGCAAGGCGATGACTATCAAACCTATCTGAGCTCGGATTCGGGGCGCGCCGCGCAATGGCAGGCCATTCACGAGCGGGTGGCGCTCGACGAACGACAGACCGCTCTGCTGGAAGGCTTCACGAGGACCATGAACGTGCTCTGCCTCTCAGGAATCTGGTGTGGGGACTGTGTGGCTCAGGGACCGATGTTCGACCGAATTGCTCAAGCCAGTGAGCGAATCAACCTCCGGTGGTTGGATCGTGACGAACATCGAGAGCTTGCCGATGCGGTCAGAATCAATGCCGGACTCCGGGTACCCACCCTGATCTTCTGCTCCGAGGATTACGAACTGGTGAGCTACCTGGGTGATCGAACCCTTTCGAGGTACCGATCGATGGCGGCGCAACAGGTCGGCGCCTCCTGCCAGCTTCCCGGTGCGGAAGTGCCGGAGGACGAACTCTCTGCCACACTTCAGGAGTGGATCAATGAGTTCGAACGGGTCCAGCTTTTACTTCGACTCTCACCTCGGCTTCGCCAGAAGCACGGGGACTGACACCGCAGCTCAAGCGTTGCATTCAAGAGGACTCGTGGTTCAGCGCAGAAGGCGGCCAGAGCAGGAAGTCGGCCTCGTCCGAGGCAGTGGGATCGACCCGCTCTAATTGAAACGGGGTACCGGTTTTCACGAACTGCCCGCCCTGATCGACACCATCCGGACCAATCGACCACAAGAGAGGCCGGCCGTCTCGAACCTGGTAGCGAAGCAGTAGCCCGTCGTAGGGATCTCGAGGCAGCTGGGAAAGCCACTCCGGCTGAAGTTCCTGGAGGCGCTCAGGCCAGACTCCGTACCGGGCACGAAACTGATGGAGCGCCACCACCGTACGCGTTACTTCTCGAAGGAACTGCCTGGTCAACTGGACCAGGACGATGGGCTCCAAGTCAGAGAGGAGCAGCGGCAGCGGAAAGAGATGCAGAGACCGCAAGGGACCGCGAGAAGCCAGATTCGACTGCTGCGCATCCAGTGACGTCCAATCAAGGGCCCAGGCATCGGAGTCCATGAGCGCCTGGGCTTCAGCCAGAAGCGCATCCTGCGTGTCGAGAACCTCGCGTCGTGAGGCACAGAAGCCACGGATCAGCGGCTGCAGGAAGAAGTCTGTGAGCTGAGAGCTGGTTGGAGGCTGCGGAGACACCGACATGAGATTTGAAGTCGGTGTAAAGGCGATGCCCATCTGACTCAGGATGAGGACACCGTCACCTGCTCCGTCATCCGAATAGATGCGCTGGACGAGGTCCTCGAGTTGCATTCGCTCACCCTCGAAGGAAAACGGCGCAAACCCCGCGGCCAGAGCCTGCGACAAGTACGCGAGCAATTCCGGATCAACCCCCTTCGCGGTCGAAAGAAACGTGAGAATGCCCTGGTCGGCCATTGCTTCCAGTGCAGCGGCGGACAACTGAGCCATCAACATCGGATTCTGTCGACAGAGTCGGGCGAGGTTCAGCAGTGCGATGCAATCCTCGACTGCACGGGGGTGCGCGTTGTCTCGCAGAGCCGAAGCGAGGTCGGCTTCCAGAAGTTGGGCCAGCGTGCGGAGGGGCGACAGAAACCGAAGAGGAAGAGCAATGAGGGGTTCGGAGCCGGACGAAGCCGGCTGCTGGATCAACGTCATGTCGGTCGAGGTCAGCGCCAGCGCAGCCCGCTCGTTGGTGGTCAGAAGCAGAGCATGGTCGAGGGGTTCAGGCAGCCCGGGGAGGCAGGAGACACCCAGTCGAGGTCGATGCAGAAGGACACGGATCGATTCCAGAAGCTCCTGTCGTTCACCCAGCCAGCGATCCTGCTCAGTCGGGGCCAGCGCGTGCAGGGACTCGGCAAGGTGGTCCCTGAATGATCGATCCGGCGGACAGTCAAACCCACCCACCAGTTGGCGCAACTCGGGCCAGACCAGCTGTTCCGGAGGGACCTCCTCGTTCTTCCGGTTGAGTTCCGCCAGGAAGTCACGTTGCGGTCCGAGACCGCGGTCGAAGGAAAAGATGGCACTCAGGGTCCAGGCCAGGAACACCACCAGAAAAAAAAGCACGAACCAGAAGGTTCCACGACGAACACGAGACCTGGACCTCTTCGAGGAAACAGGCTGATTCATGATGTCTCCTTGGAATTCCAGGCCCCCGGAAGTGAGGACTTTCCTGAATCGCGCATGAGTTGAAGTTGCGACCAACAGGATTCAAGGAGCGGGCGAACACCCTCTCCGCTGACTCCGGAGACAAGCATTGGACGCTCTCCCTTGGGAAATCCGATCGCACCCGCGATGCGTTCGATGAAGGCCTCTCGTTGGTCCTCGGGAATCAGATCAATCTTGTTGAGAGCGATCAGTTCCGGTTTCTCCGCAAGGACCGGACTGAAACTCGCCAGTTCATGCCGGATGGTGTGGTAGTTGTTCGCGGGGTCTGATTCATCGGGGGGCGCGGCATCCAGCAGATGCAGCAGAAAGGTCGTTCGCTCCACGTGCCGCAGGAAATCATGCCCCAGCCCGGCTCCGGAGGCAGCTCCTTCAATCAGACCGGGAAGGTCGGCAACCACCATGCGGCGATCGTTGGAAAGATCGATCATGCCCAGCTGCGGGCCCAGGGTGGTGAAGGGGTAGTCTGCGACCTTGGGTCGAGCCTGAGAGACCCGGGAGAGCATCGTGGACTTGCCGGCGTTGGGCAGACCCACGAGCCCGATGTCGGCGATCAACTTGAGTTCAAGGCGAATGGAGCACTCCACCGCCTCACCCCCCTTTTCGAACTCCCGTGGGGTCTGATGGGTTGGGGTGGCGAAATGGACGTTGCCTCGACCACCGCGGCCGCCCTGCGCGACGACGAAGGACTGCTCGGGTTCCACGAGATCGACGATCAACGCACCGTTCTGCTCGTCGAAGACCTGGCATCCCAACGGCAGACGAACCACGAGATCTTCTCCGGAACGACCGAAGCATTCGTTCTTGCGTCCGGAAGCACCGTCTTCGGCCGCAAGCAGACGAGTACGGGCGAACGCTGCGAGGGTGTCCAGGTGGGGATCGGCCACCAAGAGCACATCGCCACCCTTGCCGCCGTCTCCGCCGTCGGGCCCCCCCTTGGGTACGAACTTCTCGCGGTGAAGACTGTTGGAACCGTCTCCACCCTTTCCAGATCGGATCAGAATGGTGGCGTGGTCAACGAGCATGTCAGTTCCAGTGGGGAACGGTGTACAAAACGTCGTGGGCAACAACGCGGGTCAAGGCACGATCGTTGGGCGAGGGAAAGCTCAGGCAGGCTTGCGACGCGGGTTGACTCGTTCCACCACTTCATACTGCTGGATCGATGGGTCCTCAGGGACCACGTCAACGAATCGTCCACGAAATCGGACGGTTCCGGGAACCAGTGCCATGAGGGTGTCGTCTCGACCGCGAAGCACCTTGTAGCCGGGCTTGAAGGAGGTTCCGCACTGGCGGATGATGATTGATCCGGCCTTGGCGTGTTGACCACCGTAAAGCTTGACTCCGCGAAACTGCGGATTGGAGTCGCGTCCGTTCTTGGAAGAACCTTGACCCTTCTTATGTGCCATCGCTGATCACTCCAGTAGTGCTTGAATCGTTGACCTGTCCCGAATGGGACGGGTCGAGAAGTATAGCGTGAAATCAAGGTACGGGCAGGCTCATGAAGGGGTCATGCCAGCCCCAAATGAACAGAAAGCGGCATGGGAGGGCATATTCGAGAGCCTCAAGGGGCTCAAGCAGGAAAAAGTGGAGCCTCAGCGCCAGATCCAGATGCCGTTGGGGATCTTGGCATGCAGCTGGATCGCCCGATCCATTTCCACGGGAGGTTCCGGGGTGGCCTCAGCTCGAACGGTCTCGGCGGGGTTACCCGAGATCACATAGTCCAGCCGAAGGGTCTTTCTCAGAAGCACTTCATCGCCCGTGATCGGATGCGGAATCCGATTGATTCCGTTGCTGAGTCCGGTGATGAACAGGGTCATCTGATTGGAATCCAGATCCGCCGCTTCCCAGACCACAATTCCGTCCTTGGCGTGTTCCTTGCCCTGCTTGAGGTCACCAATGATCTGGTGCTCATCCTCCATCAGAGGGTTGCTCAAGTAGCCCATAAGGCGACGAGAGACCTGCGAGGGAACTCCAGAACCAGAAGGTATGATCAATCCCTTGTCGGTGAACAACTCGATGGTCGGAGCAAACATCCGATCGGCCTTGGTTGAATTGACGACCTGGTAGGTAAAATAGTGGTAATGCTTGCCATCGATCGGATCAACGTAGAGTCGAAGCGGACCCGGCTTGATGTCCAGGGTCCAGATCTGCGGCGAGGACTGCGCCAGGGCAGGCGAAGAGGAGCCCAACCCAATCCAAAGGACCATGGCAGCAAGCATCAGCCCGAATCCTCGTCCAATTCCAGACACTCCACCAATTCGGAGGNCACTACACTTGTCTGACTCGGGGAACGTCTCAATCATGTCCTTCATGATCCAACTGGCCTCTTCCATTGACTTCAACCCACCCGAAGTGGGGACTGCGTACTGGGTGACGATCGAGTGCCCGACAGCTCTGGCACGTAGACGTCCAATGATATCGATCTCTTCGCATGAATGCGGGCAACGAATGCAGCAAATCGCGTGTTCTTGGCAATCAGGAGAGGGGTAGATTGATGGCTTCGAAACCCATTGATGGCCCCCCTGCCCCCGTTCGGATCGCCAGAATAGGTCCCACCAAGCGCCGGGAGGCACTGGAGTGCCTTCTTGGCTCGGACCGCTACCGAGCGGAACGGTTCATGCGATTTGCACACAAGACCGAGATGAATCTCGATCATCTCTGGAGTGCACTCGATGAGAAAGGCCGCATTCGCTCGACGGTGCTCGCTTCGCCCAATCCTGGCCGGACGGCCATGGTGTTCGTCAGCCCGCCTGAACCAGGCCCCGGGGTCCAGCTCGCAGCTCAAGTGATCCAGCACGCACTCAAAGGACTGGGGGACGCAGGGATTTGTCTGGCCCAAGCCCTGGTGACGCCGGAAGAGGTTCGCGAAATGAAAGCCCTCGAAGCAGGCGGCCTCCACAAGATTGCGATACTGACCTACATGCAATTCACAACGGGGCGCAGGGACCGAAAAATTGCCGAGCTTCCTGATGATTTTCGGTTTGGTCATTTCCACTCGACTGATCGGGGGATGATCGAGCAATTACTGGCGCACACGTACATCGACACCTTGGACTGCCCTGGGCTGGTCGGATTGAGATGCATGGAAGACATTGTGGACGGCCACATGAAGTCAGGAACATTCAAGCCCGAGTGGTGGACAATTCTCTACCAGGGTGATCATCCGGTGGGCGCATCTCTGGTCAACGAATCACGGGATGCAAGCTCTGCAGAACTCGTCTACCTCGGCATCATTCCAGAACTCAGAGGCCGTGGTCTGGGACGTTCTCTTCTGACACAGTCGATTGCCAAGGTGGCTGAATCGACTATGAAGACAGTTGTTCTTGCCGTCGACGAAGCGAATGCCCCGGCGCTGGAGATGTATCGCAGCTCTGGTTTTCGCCGAACGATTCGTCGACACGCGTTTGTGTCCAAAGTCGAGCGAACCGCCTGCGACAACTGAGCCCGCAGGGGTGTCCTTTCGCAGGATCAGCCATACGGTTTTTTTGGTTTGTCAAGTACACCCGCTTTTTCCACACAACATCGACAGGCTGAGGAAACGTGGTGGAGAACCGGAAAGAAAAGATGAGCAAACTCCTTAAAACAAGAGGTTTCCGGCGCAATCAATACGACTACTTATTGGGACGGCCCTTGCAACTTGTTTGGTTTTCGCTACATTCGATTCCGTTCCATACGGATGTGGAACAGTGGTTGAGTGANTGACTCAGCGGCGCTTAGGGCGCTGTCNCGCAGCACTCGTCCCAGCAAATCAGGACCAGGTACGACAAACTCCCGTTCCATGCCGGCATTGAGGCTCGGAACTAAGAAGACACCCAGGCGAAACATTGGCACTCTACGGACTGCCTTCTCGGAAGCATGAGCAAGCTCATGCCAGGTGGTTACCTTTCGCCCCGGAACTCCTCCGGTCACCCTGACCAATGAGGAGTCGTGCTGACGACACCCGGTCCCGGCCTGCTTTGACGAGGCATCCACGCGCGACAGAGATCCCTGAAAACCGCATGAACCCGTCACACGGCCAAGAGATCGGCTTTATTCCCAGACAGGTGATGCCTGAAGGGGTCTGAAGTCGGGGTGGTGCGTTCTCGCACCTGGTCGCCGGACCCGGCTGCCTGCGGGCAGCACCCCCAGTCGAAGGGTGTTCCCTCGAGGCGTACGAGGCTCCCCTGTCGCACACGGATCTCAGGACGAATGGACTCGATGACACTCTGAATAGGCACCCGCCCTTCAGAGGTCTCCGATTGGGCGTATCCCCCTCAGGGAGGTACTTCCGATGGAGCCTCGGTACGAAGGCGTGACGTGCCGCGAGAAAGGAACGATGCCTGACACTGGCATCGAAAGACTGTCCGCTTCACCAGGTAGCCGATCGAGATTCTACATGCCGCGCAGCACTCAGAAATCAGCAACGTCATCAGGGCACGCAACTCAGGCCCCTTCACCTACTTCCTCACGATCCACGACACGACCGAAACACGGCATCAGCGATCGGCATGATCCTCGAGTGACCGACCGTCTCACGGATCGGATCGGCCAGCATCGCTACGGAATGTGGTTCGACCACACCACTCGGCTCACCATCGAACAGGACCGGCTCAATATTGCCGCCGAGAGTCAATTCGTCGCCGACTGGATCAAACGCCACTTTCGACAGGATCTTGAAGCCGTGGTCCGAGAGACAATCGGCGAAAATGGAACCATCGACCTCCACGTCTCACCTGAATCATTCCACCCCGCCGAAGCCGATGGAAAGAGCGTCGATGAGCAACGCGGCCCGCGTGGGGTCCGATCGAATCGTGATGACTCGGCCACCCTGTCTGCCAAGGACGATGCTTCGGCNAGAACAAGAAATCGCAAGAATTCCCGGCGCCAGCAGCTTCGGAGGCTCAATGAATTCGTGATCGGCAATTCGAATCGACTGGCGTTTGAAGCCGCCCAGTCAATCGGGGACGAGGTGGAAGGCAGTCCATCCATGCTGTTCATTCACGGTGAATGTGGCGTGGGGAAGACGCACCTGCTTCAAGGCGTGGTCGAGATGCGACAGCAGGCGATCAACAACCCCCTGATGCGCCGTCGTGTCCGCTACGTGACCGGTGAAGAGTTCACCAACGAGTACATCGCGGCGGTTCGCAGTGGCAAAATCGATGGTTTTCGCACGCGCATGAGAAAACTGGACCTCCTGGCGATCGACGACATTCACTTCCTCAGCAACAAGACCGCCACGCAGAACGAATTCCTGCACACCCTCGACGCCATCGGACTCGGAGGGGCCTGTATCCTGCTCGCCTCCGATGAACACCCCCGTCAGATCGGTCGATTCAGCGCTTCGCTGACCAGCCGGTTCCTCTCGGGCATGGTGGTTCAGATTGGCAGACCCGATCCACCGATGCGCGAGGAACTGGTCCGCCGAATGGCCAACGACCACGATCTCGAACTGACCGAATCGGCTGCGCGGCTGCTTTCAGGGCGGTTCACGGGGTCAGTCCGCGAACTCGGTGGCGCATTGACCAAGCTCTCGGCATTGCGACGTCTCGACGGCTCTCGCGGCGGTCCGGTCGGGGCGATCATGGTCGAGCAGATGTTCGAGGGGGACCTCTCTTCGGGACCACGGACCCCGGTCCGACTCGGAGAGATCATCAATTCCGTGTGTGATCGGCTCGGAATCGAGCCGGATGAGCTGCTGGGACGGGGCAGGCATCGCCGGGTCGTTCTGGCCAGAAGCCTCGTCGTACACCTCGCCAGGGAACTGACCACGCTGAGCTTTCCCGAGATTGCCCGCGGCCTGGGCCGCGAAAATCATTCGACGGTGCATACTGCCGCCAGACGCATCGAACGGGAGCTCGAAGAGTCCGAAAGCAACGAGGGCAAGACGGCCACTCCACTACCGCTCCAGAGTGGCGACAACGTCTCGCTCCGCGAACTCGTCGAACAGTTGAAGTACGACATTCTCCGGTCCTCATCCCGAAGGTGACGGGGTCCAGCGAGTCGGGAGTCGTGTACACTCGGTGCATGAGTAAGACGCACTTCCTGCACTGGACTTCTTCACTGCTGCTGCTGGTCACGATCGCCAGCTGTCCCTGCGGCGCACTCGCTCAAGGCAACTACATTGAGACCGACCCCTACGACTCCTCGGTGGCCGCCATCACCCGAGGGTTGCAGGTTCGCCGTGACGGCAGCAACCACAACATTCTGCTGGCCCTGCGACAAATGAAGGATCAGCGAATGCGACCGCTGTTTCAGAGCATGTTCGCCTCGGATGAACCCAGTCTGCAAATCGATGCCCTGCTCGCACTGGCGGAAATCGACGAGGGGCCCATCGACCCGTTTCTACTGCAGCAACTTTCACCGCGGGATCGACAACTGGCCATCATGGCGGCCGTAAGCCTGGACTTGATGGACGAAGGTGTGATTCGCGGAATCAAGAACTACCCCGATCTGAATGAAGCCGAAAAGACCATGGCGGTCATCGTTGGCGTTCGACTGGGGATGGAGTTTGACCGAACCCTCATCGATGAACTGCTGAAGTCGAAGGATGCGACGACCCGCCTGATCGCCTCGGTGCTGCTGAGTGACGCGACCGAAGAAACTGCACAACTCGAAGAAGAAATCGCTCATTACAACGAATTGCCACTTTCCGAACGGATCTTCGTAGTGAGTGCGTTGATCGATATCGCCTCCTGGCACCCGATGCCGAGCAGCCTTGCGCTGCTGAGACAAGCCGCCAATGATCAGGAATTGTCACGAAGCCTCAGGCTGGCGGCAGTGGATTCCGCGCTGGGCTGCGAATGCGAAAACGGAATCGTTCTGTGGCAAGAAGCCACCAGACTCGCTCAGACCTCAGGAGATCGATCCCGACTGGGAGTCGCTGCCATCGAGCGCGGACTTCGCACCGAAAAATGGGATGGAATCAGTGACGAGCGTCAACTCAACCAGAAAATTGCCAGGGCAGGCGCCTCACTGCACGACGGCTCCGATTCCTTTGAGGCGGTCCAGCAGTTGTTGCAGATCAGACACCCGCTCTCACTGCAGGCGGGACTCGCGCTTGCTGAACACACCGATGATCCACGGGTGGCCGAAGCCATCCGAATGCTGGTGATGGAAGAGGGCATCAAGGATGTACGGATCCAACCGGTCATCGGCCGGGTGATGCGCGAGTTTGGACAAACGGCCCCCGAGGGGCTCGAACGACTCGTCTGGAAAATCTCCAAGCTGGAAAATCGCACGCTGCTGGGGGAAATCCTGCTCACGGCAGTCCTTGAAGAGAATCCCGATCTGGCACAGACGTACGCCAAAGCGTTTGAGGAACATCCGGATCGAACCATTCGCTCGTTGGTGATCCTGATCAAGGCACGGGGTCCGGAGCCTCTGGATCAGGAAACCAAAGAAGAGTTGGCGGTGATTGCCACCGGAGGTGGTCGAGTCAGCAGGCAGGTTCGAGCAATCGCGGCCTGGCTGTGGCTTTCTCATCACGATAAGACGGACCAGGCGATGAGAGAGATCATCGGAAAATCTTGAAGCCCAGCCTCGAGATCACCGATCTGATCAGACACGCCGCCGAGTAAAGACTGCACAGGAGCTTCACCCCGTGAGTGACGAGATTCCGCTGAGCAAGTTCAACATGACCCATGAGGAAGTGAGCGCGATCGCCTCCCTTCTCCGCAACACTCGGGCAGGGGCCACGGTCGATGCCTACGAACAGACCATGGCGGCCCGAATGGGGCGACCACACTGCATCAGCACCAGTTCACAGGGCTCTGCTATTGAAGTGGCGATGGCCGCCTTCGGACTGGAGCCCGGTGACGAGGTGATCCTTCCCGCCATCGGAGCCCGAGGAGCTGCCGCTGCGGCTCGTCGACTCGGGGCGAAGGCCATTGCCATCGACGTGGATCCGCTGACCCTGTGCATGCGGGTCGATGAAGCCGAGGCCGCGATCACCGATCAGACCCGAATGGTGGTCGGCAGTGCCGCGTTGGGCTGCCCGGATGGGCTTGAAAAGCTGGCGACTCTGGCGACTCGCAGCGAGTTTCCGCTTCTGGAAATCGTGGGGTGTGCATTGGGCGGTCGATCCGCAGGGGAAGCCGTCGGCCAGTTTGGCCGGATAGCAGTGCTGGACCTGGGCCCCGCCAGCCCCATCAGTACCGGCGCTGGAGGACTGATCCTCACCCACGACGACCACCTCGACCATGCCGCCCGCTGCATCCGCTCGGAAGGACGAGCAATCGGACCCGGTGGAAGACTGACTTCCAAGGCATCAGGAATGGATGCGCCGTTCGACGATCTGCGAGCGGCTCTGGGCCTCAGCCGACTGGGCTCGATGGCCGAAGCCATTCTTCGACGCGAGGAAATCGCCGCCTGCTACATCCGCAAGCTCGGTGGCAACTCCGACCTGCTGCTGCAGTCGCCCCCGACTTCCGTGAAGATGGGCTGGTGCCACATGCTCGTCAGGCTGAGTGACCGATTTTCCGACCAGGACCGTGATGAGATCATCGCCGGTATGGGCCGGCACGAAATCGATACCAGTTCAGTGCTCGAACTCGCCTCCATGACCAACTACCCCGCTCCCGTGGGAGGCGGCCCCTGGCCGGTGGCTGAACGGGCGATGATGCGCTCGATCTGCCTCCCCTTCCACAACGATCTGGTGGAAAGCGAGATCGATCTGATCTGCCAGACGCTTGAGTTGATGTTGACCCGCAGCAGTTTCAGCCGCGACTAGACAACTCAAAGTGATCCAGATGAGGCGAGCGACTGGCTTGAGGGGTTGGCACCCGGCTGACTCACGATTCGGATGAAGAACTCGCAGTGACCAGAGCGCGAAGTCGCTCGCGGTGACCAGAGCGCGAAGTCGCTCGCGGTGACNAGAGCGCGAAGTCNCNCGCNGTGNNNACGACCACCTTGTCCGCACTCTTGCAGCGCTCGGCAGCGGCATCTATATCTCGCACATAAATCGTGTTGCGACCGTCATTGAACGTGTCAAGTCCCTTCAAGGTACGAGACATGGGTTCATAGGTGACGGGAACGAAACCGAAGGCACGAATTGCCCGATCGATCTCCGTGTCTTTACAACCAAACTTCTCACCTGCGTCATTGAGCTCGACAATGAGGGCTGCGATGTGCGGGCTGGCGAAAAAGCGTGTGCCTCCGTCAAACACGAACTTCTCGTACCCTTCTACGTCGATCTTGACCAATGAATTGCAGTCCGGATCGAAGGTGTCGTCCAAGGAGATCACATTGACCTTCGTGACATCAGTGTTGTTCGGATCGGTGTTGACACGGTTCATGCAATTGAGCGTGTTCGTAAACTCAAGCACATCAGCCTTCGAACCCACTCCATTGTTCTT
>NHEC01000113.1 GCA_002171655.1 Planctomycetes bacterium TMED75 | reverse complement strand
AGTCTTGGGGTGGTTCAGCGTCGACATGGGAATCGATCTGGGTACCTGCAACACGCTGGTCTGTGTTCGAGGCGAAGGGATCGTTCTCAACGAACCTTCGGTGGTGGCCGTGCGCAAGGGTACCAACAAGGTCATTCGAAACGGGACCGCCGTTGGCTGGGCCGCCAAGGAAATGCTGGGCAAGACCCCCGGCGCGATTTCCGCGATCCGCCCTCTGAAGGACGGTGTGATCAGCGACTTTGAGATCACCGAAGCGATGCTCAGCTACTTCATCCGCAAGGTCAATGGAAAGTCACGCATCATGCGCCCTCGCGTGGTGATCGCGATTCCCTCCGGAATCACTGCGGTCGAAAAACGCGCGGTGCTCGATTCGGCTGAGAACGCGGGCGCACGCCGGGTCTACCTGGTCGAGGAGCCGATGGCCGCCGGAATCGGTGCCGGGCTCCCGATCGTCGAGCCCACAGCCAGCATGATCGTCGATATCGGTGGCGGCACGACGGAAGTGGCGATCATGTCGCTTGGTGACATCGCGACCTGTGAGAGTGCCCGCGTCGCGGGTGACGATTTCGACGAGGCGATCATCAACTACATGAAGAAGAACTATTCGCTGACCATCGGCGAACAGACCTCCGAGCGCATCAAGATCGAGATCGGCTCCGCTGCCGAGCTCGAGGAGGAGAAGCGCCTGGAAGTTCGCGGTCGGGACATGGTCTCGGGCATGCCGCGCAAGACCGTGGTCACCAGCGAGGAGATCCGCGAGGCCCTCAGCGAGCCCATTGATGCGATCATCGAGACCGTGATGAAGACCCTCGAGCAAGCCAAACCCGAACTCGCCGGTGACCTTGTCGACAACGGCATCACCCTCGCCGGTGGGGGCGCCTTGCTGCGCGGGATGGACGTGGTACTTGCCAAGGCCACCGGGCTCGATGTTCGTCTGGCCGAGGATCCACTCACCTGTGTGGCTCGTGGCACCAGCATCTATCTTGAGAACCTCGAGGACCTCAAGTCGACCCTGGAATCGGACATCGACGAACTCTGATCCGCCAGCCCGCCACCGCGTCACGGCGCGGTGCCGAAGGCCTGGTACACGGTGGTACCCATGGCGCGAGTCATCCAACCAGAACGAGGACTGCTCATCGCAAGCGGTGTGGTTCTGCTGCTGGCCTTGCTGCCGACGCGCTGGATCGCGGGCTGGACCGCGGACGTCGGGGCGATCGTCGCACTGCCGCTGACTCCACTTCGACACGCGGCCTCCGGAGCGGTGGAGTGGGTCCGTCCCACCGATGGCAGCGGGCTTCCTCTGGACCCTTCCTCCGTCGAATTGCTCCAGCAAGAACGCGACACCTATCGCGGCCGTTGGCATTCGACGCGTCTTCGCGTCGAGCAGCTGGAGCGGGAGCTGATGCAGTTGCAGAGGGCGCGCGACCTCGGACTTGGTGAACACTGGACCCCCCGTACGGCCGAAGTCGTCCGGCACAATCCCAACCGAACGGGTGGCGTGCTCTCCCTGAATGTAGGCAGCCGCAATGGGGTTCGGGGCGGTACGGTGGCGGTGGTCGACGGTGATCGCCTGGTGGGCTACATCGCACCGGATGTCCCCAAACTGACCAGCCAGATGATTCCTCTGGGGGCCTTCGGTGACGCGGCGTCGGAGTCGCTTGATGCTCGAATCCTCGAGGCAGACACCCCGGAGGCACCAATGGGTACGCTGGCGACCGGTCGCCCGATTCATCTGGAACTGGTGCCGAAAACCGGTGAATACCGCGGCGTCTTGGAACGCGGCAGTGGGGTACGTCCCGGTCAGCCGGTTCGACTGGGGACCGATCCCGCATGGAATTCCACCGCCTGGGGCATGCTCATCGGCTACGTCGACCGCGTCGTCGATTCCTCAGAGCAACCACTTCGTGAGGTACTCTTCGTGCGTCTGGCGGTCCGGCCGGAACGGCTCGCGTCCGTCACCCTCAAGATCGTTGAGGATCAGGCACCCGCCCGCGCGGCGGTCGAGGAAGGGGGCGAGCCATGAGGATCGCGGTCTTCGTCGTCTTCATGGTGCTGGCGGTGGTCCTCGACACCCGGTTCATGGAGGCGTTGCGTATAGGTCCGATTCTTCCGAGCCTCGCCGGAACGCTCGCTGTCTTTGTGGTGCTCTGTGCGCCCCGGCAGGCGGCGCTCTGGTCCTGTTTCTCGATTGGACTGTTGCTGGATCTCTCTGACTTCGCTCTCTACCAGGGTTCCACCGCGTATTGCCTGGTCGGCCCCTACACCCTGGGATTTCTCTTCGGAGCGAATCTGATCCTGCCGCTTCGTTCGATGGTCTTCAGTCGCAATCCACTGACCTTCGGAATTCTCACGGTCCTCTTCCTGACCGCGGTGACGGTGGTCTACATCGCGCTCTGGCAGTTTCGTGGCCTCTACCCCGGCAGCCCGCCGCCCTGGGTGGAGCCCACAGTGCTGGGCGAGCTCGGGCGCCGGCTGTTGTGTGCGCTGTACTCCGGCCTCTTCGCGATCCCTGTGGGCTGGGGTTTGGTCCTCAGTCGGCCGCTCTGGGGATTCAATCCGGCCGCCACGCGCCGTTGAACGCCCAGTCACGTCTCGGGGTACCCTAGTCGTATGACACGACTGATCCTTTTCGATGACAGCCAATCGAACCTGGGCCCCCTCGGCGATCTGCGTCGGTCGTTCCAGCAGCGAACCGGCGTCTTCACCGGCCTGGGGCGCGCTGAACGAAGCTTCGGCTCCACCGCAGATCTGCACGCCTTCGACGGCGACACCGCGCTCTGCTGCGAACAGACTCGGCGGTCGATCGCTGATCCAGAAGATCCTACCGAAGCGATTCTGGTCAATGGTCGATTCATGTCGGGAGGATGCATCGAGGCCCCCGCGAGCGGTGCTGCTGAGGTCAATCAAGACGGCACCGTGGCGCTCGCTCGCCTGGCTGGCGCAGAGTTGTCCGGGTTTCTTCGCACGGGAACCTTGGAGGACTCGGTCTCCACTGAGGTGTCCTCTGGACACTGCTTCACCCGGCCCTGGCACATACTTGATCACCTTCCGGCTCGCATTGCCCGAGACATTGAGCTGGTCGATTCATCCCAAGGTATTCCGCAGCATGTTCATCTGATTGGCGAACATCCCTGTGTCATTGAGTCCGGCGTCACGATTGGCCCCGGTACGGTCTTGGACACGACCGAGGGTCCGATCCTCCTTTCGACCGGATGCACGGTGCGGGCCAATGCGGTGCTCCGGGGTCCTTGCGCGATTGGTCTGGATTGCCTGGTCACCGACCACGCACTGATCAAGGCTGGCAGCAGTCTTGGCCCGGGGTGCAAGGTTGGTGGTGAGCTTGGCAATACGATTCTCCAATCCCATGCAAACAAGGTTCATGACGGCCACCTTGGCGATGCCCTGATCGGAGAGTGGGTGAACTTTGGTGCTGGCAGCGTCAACTCGAACCTGTTGAACACCTACGGTGAGGTGGTGATGCGGTTGAATCCGGATGGTCCCAACGAGCGTACGAACCGGCAATTCATGGGTTGCGTGGTGGGTGATCACGTGAAATTCGCAATCGGTACCCGCCTCATGACCGGCACCACCATCGGGACCGGTTCGATGATCGCCGTCTCGACCCCGCCACCTTCCTGTACACCCGGGTTCACTTGGATGACTGATGCGGGGACGAAACCCTACCAGTGGAACAAGTTCCGTTCGGTCCTGACCACAGTGCTTGCGCGTCGAGCGATGCAGCCGGGCGAGGCGTTGTTGGAGCGACTGGAGTCGATCCACACCAAGGCCACTGCCTGATTCGAGAAACTTCAATGCATCGTTTTCAAGGCGAGGTCTCGATGCAGTCTCGCCCCTTGATGCCCTTGCGGGTGAAGACGTGGTGGTTGCTTCCCTCGAAATCGGCACCGGGGTAGCCAAGGCCCAGCATGTACTGGGTGTGGTAGTCCTGGCCGTCGACCGAGGTGAAGAGCCCCAGTCCGGATGATTCACCGGTCTTGCGCACCCGGTCATCGCTCTGCAACGCCTGCTGCATCGTGTGGATGCGCACACTGCCGTCGAAGAAGAGTGCGAGCGGACGCCCTTCGAGGCTCTGGTTGAAGAGCAGGGGCGCGGGGTTGTTTCGGTTGGACCCCTCGATGAGAGGGTTGAAGCCTTTCCACAAGAGGCTGGGCAGATTGGTCTCGACGATGTGGTGTTCGACTATCCGGGTCTTGAGTGCGGGATGTTCACAGGCGGTGACCGAGGGTGATCGGTAGCCGTCCGCGAAGGAATTGGGATCGTTCCAGAAGTAGTTGCCTTCATCGAGGTCGTCGGTGCCCATGACCAGAGGGTCGAACATCGCCGCGGGCGACATGATGTAACTGGACGTGACCAGTGGTTCTTTGGCCGAGGCGTCGTAGCTGCACGCTCCATCGAGCAGGGGCCGGGCGGCGCGCAGGCTCCAAGCGTCGTCCGGAGCCCAGTACATCGGATCGTGGTAGCGTCCGCTGCCGTATTGATTGAGCGCCGCGCAGTTGGGGAATCGATAGGCGCCTGCAGTGGCGTAGGAGCCGTTGACCATCAGTGGGTAGGGTGCTTTCACAAACTGAAGATCGATCGGACTGCGCACTGCGGCATTCGCGCAGTCGAAGAAGCCGACGCGTTCGCCAAAGCAGGTGGTGCCCAGCTCAAGGCCGGGGATCGTTCGTCGGTTGGCGGCTTCCCAGGCGGCGCAATCGCCTCCAAAGGCTCCCAGGTCATCGGGGACCGCGGTGAACTGACGCTGATTCCACTCGGTCGCGTAGAGCGCATGGATCATGTGCTGAAGATGGAGGTTCTGTTGGGAACGCAGTCGTGCATTGCGGCAGCCGACGGAATCCACGATCGGAAAGACCATGGCCAGTCCGGTCACGGTGACTCCGAGGCAGATCACAAGTTCGATTCGCCCGAATCCGTTTCGTGGTGCGGGGTGGTGGGTCATCGTCGGCTCCTGCCATTGCGTGAACGGGAAAGTATGTCTCGGCCCCTGATGCCCTCGGTGGTCAGGATGTGGTGGCTCACGATGGTGTCGTCGAAGCTGTACTCGCCGCGGTAGCCGGTCGCACCCAGCGGAGTGTCCCGACTCCACAGTCCGTTCTGATCCTTGCTGCTGCCCCGGACGACGAGGTCATCCTGCCATGCCTGGAGGGTTGAGAGGGTCGAGGTGCTGCCATCGAAGAAGAGGGTGCACGGATTTGCCGCAAGGCCATGGTTGAATTGCCAGGCGTCACCGGATTCTGGTTGAGCGTCGGGGGTCTCACGAAACCAGTTGTGTTCGATCATGCGGGTCTTGAGTGGGGGGTGGCTGCAGGCACCGACGTGCGGAGATCGGTAGTAGTTCCGATACGCCTCTGGTGCCTGGTATCCGCCCTCGCTTGCCTTGCGCAGTACGCCGGGATCAAGCATGGCTGCGGGTGACAGGCAGTAACTGCTCGGGTAAAAGACGCCGCCATTGGAGGCGAACTCGCCTTCGATGTCGAACAGTTCGGAGGCGGCCTCATAGTCGACATCACCTTCGGCGTACCACTGCGGAGCATAGAAGCGACTGCTGACATAGCTGCGAAAGCGTCGACTGTTGGGGATGCGAAAGCTCCCGAAGGTCCCCTGATCATCAAGCATGATCGGCTTGAGCACGTCCACGTTGCCGGGGCTGCCGATGGCGGTGTTGCATCCCGTCCAGTATCCCCAGACCACGTTTCCTGACTCAGAGGCGGCCCAGCCCAATTGCAATGGTGGGAAGCAGCTTCTGTCTTGAAAGTAGTTGCTGGCGCTGTTGGTTCCATCAGCGGCAAAGTCGTCCGGGATCCAGGTGACCTGCCGATCGTTCCAGTCCACGGCGTAGCAGGCATGTGCCTTGCCGAGTTGACTCAGCTTCGCCAGGGAAGTGGTTTCTCCTGAGCTCATGCGCAACAGGCCCAGCATCGGTATCAGAGCGCAGAGGGTCAGCATGAAGACGGTTGTCAGCACCAGTACTTCGGTGAACGCAATGCCTCGTCGTTTCAAGGCCTGGGCGTGAGGGGGGTGGTGCATGCGCAGCTCCAGTGTGGGTCTTCGATGTGGGTGGATACGGTGNTTGGGGCCCCATATCGTTTTTTTTCTCCACAAATAGTGCTCATTCATGATCCCGGTACCATGTCCGCTATGGCCGCTGACACTCCTCCCCAGACCCTGTACATCATCGATGGTTACGCGCAGTTCTTCCGCGCCTACCATGCGATTCGCACCCCGATGTCGAGCCCGGTCACCAACGAGCCCACCCACATGACCTACGGGTTCGTGGGGATGCTGCTGAAGCTCCTGCGCGAATACGGGCCCGGCCACCTCGCGGTCGCGATGGACGTCTCGAGCGATCGTGGCACCTTCCGAAGCCAGCTCTACCCGGAGTACAAGGCGAACCGCGATGCGCCCCCGAGCGACCTCAAGCCGCAGGTCGAGCGCTGCCTGGAACTGATGGGTTCGATGAACATTCCGATCTACGGCGCCGAAGGATTCGAGGCGGACGACGTCATCGCGACGATCGTCAGCCGGGTCCGGCGTGAGCACCCCGAGGTCGAGATCAAGATCGTCTCCAAGGACAAGGACCTCCAGCAGCTGCTCGATGAGAAGACCGCCCTGGTCGACGTCCACAAGGACACCGTCAACGACGTGGCCGCCCTTGACGCCACGGCCGGGATTCGTCCCGACCAGGTCGTCGACATGCTGACGTTGATGGGTGATACCGCGGACAACGTGCCCGGTGTGGTCGGGATCGGTCCGAAGACCGCCGGGCAGTTGATCGCCGAGTACGACTCGATCGAGGGGATCTACGACCAGATCGACGCCCAGGCGGAGCTGCCCAAATCAAAGCAGCCGATCAAGGGCAAGCGTCTTGAGAACCTCATCGCCGCGAAGGAGACGATTCCCCTCGGCCGTGAACTGATCACCCTCCGCCACGACTGCGACGTCGACTTCGATCTCGCCGCCACCGAGGTGGTGGTGCCGGAGATGGACGTCGACGCCCTGGTCGAGGCGATGCGGGTCCTCGGGTTCAACCGACTGCGCGACGAGATGGCGACCCTCCTGGGTGGTGAGTCGACGGCGGCCCCGGCGGCCTCGGCCGCGAGCACGTCGCCCGCAGCGGAGCCCACGGCACTCGGAGGGCTCTTTGCCTCGGTCGAAGCGACCGATCCCGCCCAGCCGGTGGCGGGGGACTACACGATCCTCCGCACCGAAGCTGAACTGGCCGAGCTGATCACGCAGATCCGCGCGGCGGGCACGATCGCCGTCGACACCGAGACCGACGGGCTCTGCGCGCCGGTGGTCGGCCTCGCGGGGATCTCGATCGCGACCGAACCCGGCGCGGGCGTCTACATCCCGACGCGATCTCCCGACCAGGCGAACCACCTCGATGAAGCGACGGTGCTGGGGGCGTTGCGGCCGGTCCTTGCGGATCCCTCGATCAAGAAGATCGGCCACAACCTGAAGTTCGACCTCAACGTCCTGCGCGGGCACGACGCCCCGGTCGCGGGGATCCACGGCGACACGATGATCGAGAGCTACGTGATCGACGC
>NHEC01000112.1 GCA_002171655.1 Planctomycetes bacterium TMED75 | reverse complement strand
GCGAAGGGACGCGACCCGGAGACGATCGCCGAGGACGTCACGCATCTGCTCGCCGAGCGGATCGTCGAGGTCCGACCCACCGGCCCCACCACCGCGGAAGTCGTCTGGCAGTGGTCAAGCTGGGACCACCACATCCAGAACCATGACCCCGACGCCCCTCATTATGGCAACCCCGCGGACCATCCGGGACGGATCGACTTCAATGGCCTCGACGCGGTGGGCACCGACTGGATCCACGCCAACTCGATCGACTACAACGAGCAACTCGACCAGATCGTCATCTCCACCCCCTTCTTCAATGAACTCTGGATCATCGACCACGACACCACCACCGAAGAGGCCTCCGGGCCTGCGGGCGATCTGCTCTATCGATGGGGCAACCCACGGATGTACGGACGCGGCGGAGCCGAGGATCAGATCCTCTACGGCAACCACGATGCACTCTGGATCCAGGAAGGCACCCCGGGGACCGGGAACCTGACGATCTTCAACAACGGGAAGGACCGACCGGAAGGCGCCTTCTCGACGATCGAGGAATTCACCCCACCACTGCAACCCGACGGAAGCTACGCGCTGGAACCGGGTGAAGCCTGGGCCCCGCTCCAGACCAACACCGTCTTCCAGTACGACCCGCCGGAAGCATTCTTCTCTCGGTTCATATCGGGCGGAATGCGGCTTCCCAACGGCAACCTGCTTGCCTGTGCAGGCGGCTTCGGAACCGTGGTCGAACAGACCCCCGAGGGCGAAGTGGTCTGGACCTACCACAGCCCGCTGACTCAGGACGGCCGATTGTTCCAGGGCGAACTGCCGGGACAGAACTACTGGAACACCGACAACCGGATCTTCCGGGCCGTGCGCTACGCCCCGGACCACCCCGGACTGGTCGGTCGGGATCTGACCCCCGGACCGTTTCTCGAACGCTACCCCTGCCCCACCGACCTCGACGGCAACGGCGAAGTCAACGGCGCGGACCTCACCCAACTGCTCGCCGACTGGGGCTGCACCGGCGACGACTGCGTGGGCGACTTCGACGGCAACGGCACCGTCGGCGGACCGGACCTCACGATCATCCTGAGTGCGTGGGGCGAGTGCGGCTGAAGCGCCTCCACATGCGGTCAGAGCACGAAATGATCGTTTGCTGGGTGCCCACCGAACCGATGGCCGAGCCGTCAGACCGCGGATGGCTCGGCAACCAGCGAGCCGGAGGCCTCCAGGCTGATACGGAGCGCCAAAGTCGCTACGATGCGGGGTTACCTGTCGAGCAATTCAGCCATCAGGGTCCAACGGAGCCACCAACATGTCGATGAAGATGAGAAAGAGTGCGGGCGGTCGCGGTATCGAGACCAGCCTGCTGTCCATGAGCTGCCTGACCCTCGCTGCGATCGTGGGGCTCGCCGACCACGCCAGCGCCCTGCCGGGGCACGCATCAGGCGGTGACGCCTGCGACGCCTGGCCGTACGAGTGCTCGCAAGCGGAACAGACCTTCTACGTGACGATCGACGATGGCCCGGACGCGGTGCAGTTGGCGCTGGATCTGGTCCCCGAGAACTGGACGGTGTCGATCGGACCGGGTACCTACCTGCTTGATGGCACCCTCGACCCCGCCGGCAAGGCCGTGACGGTTCGGGGAACGGTCGATCCGAAGACCGACGAAGGGCTCACGATCCTCGACGGACAAGGACTCCACCGAGTGCTCCAGTGCGTCTCCGACGAGGGGCCGGACACGGTGTTCGAGAACCTCACGATCAGCAACGGTCTGGCGCCGCTGACTGAGTTCGTCGATTTCGGTACATTCGTGTGCGGCGGCGGCATCCTGAACAGGGGGGGTGCGCCCACGTTCAGGCACTGCCTGTTCATCGGGAACTCCGCGCCGAAGGGGTATGGCGCTTCGGTATTTGGCTTTCAATCATGCCACACCTTTTTCGAATGTCGATTCACCGAGAACTCAGCCGGGGTGACCGCCGGCGGCATCTACAATTACGATTGTTCCGGATCGATCAGTGAATGCGAGTTCATCAGGAACAGCGCCGAGTACGGCGCCGGGGTCATGGTCGATACCGGTACCATCACTCTCACCAACTGCACGTTCACGAACAACTCCGCTGCCGACGACGGCGGCGGGATGTTCAACAACGGCAGCTCCCCCACCCTCACCAACTGCACGTTCACGAACAACTCCGCTGGAGGCGACGGCGGCGGGATGCGCAACTACGACAGCTCCCCCACCCTCACCGACTGTACGTTCACCAACAACTCCGCTGGAGACGACGGCGGCGGGATGCGCAACTACGACAGCTCCCCCACCCTCACCGACTGCACGTTCACGAACAACTCCGCTGCAGACGACGGTGGCGGGATGTACAACTCCTCCACCAGCTACCCCACTCTCACCAACTGCACGTTCACGAACAACTCCGCGAATGACGGCGGCGGCGGGGTGTACAACTCCGACAGCTCCCCCATCATCATCAACTGCACGTTCACGAGCAACTCCGCAGGAATCAGAGGCAGCGCTGCGGCATCCACAGGGAGCACTCTGACATTCATGAACTGCTCGTTCCACGACAACCTTCCCTGCGAGGTTGGCGGTGCACTCTGTAACGTGAATTGCGAACTGTCGATCACCGGGTCCACCTTCACGAACAATTCAGCTGAGTTCGGAGGCGCGATCTGGATCGAGGGGGGGCGTTCAACCCTCTCCGAGTGCTCGTTCACGGACAACGACGCCGTAGACATGGGCGGCGGGATGTACGCCATCTCGAGTAACTCCACCCTGATCAGCTGCGCATTCACGGACAACACAGCCGATTCCGGAGCCGGGTTCTTCAACGACTGCGGAACCTGCACGCTGATCGACACCCATTTCACGAACAACTCCGCATATGAAGGTGCGGGCGTCAAGATCATGGAGAGCACCGGGGAGAACACGTTCACCCGTTGCACGTTCAGCGAAAACTTCGCCTCAGACGCCGGAGCTGGCCTCGTGATCCTCGACAGCACTGCTGAAACCACGGTCACCGGTTGCACGTTCAGCAAAAACTCCGCCACCGAAGAGGGAGGCGGGGGATTTCTCATCGACAGCAGGATGCTTTGCATCGACTCCCTCTTCGACAACAACTTCGCGAGGAGCGGAGGTGCATACTGGTCCGAATCAAGCTTCCTCGAATGCATCAATTGCGTCTTCACGAGCAACCAAGCGGAGAGCTCAGGTGGCGCACTGATTTTCGAATTCAGCACCTCCCTGTTGAACACCTGCGTGTTCTCGAACAACGTTGCAGGCAAGGGAGGTGGAGCGATGACCAATTTCGTAAGCTCCCTTGAACTGATGGACACCCGAGTCTGCGGCAACACCGCTCCTCAGATCCTCAACGAGTACACCGACTTTGGCGGCAACTGCATCCAGGAATCCTGCATCGACTGCGACGTCCCCGACTGCCCCGCCGACCTCAACGACGACGGCATCGTCAACGGCTTGGACCTCACGATCCTCATCGCCGACTGGGGCTGCACCGGCGAGGGCTGCCCCGGTGACCTCGATGGCAGCGGACTGGTCGATGGCGCGGACCTCACGATCATCTTCAGTGCGTGGGGTGGGTGCGGCTGAGGCTTCGTCGCGCAACGCGTCTGAAGCGCCTTGGTGAAGCCCCGACAGCCAGCGTTCCTGGGCCGTAGATGGAGATTACGAGAGACCTGTCAGCAGATCTGTCAGCAGTCTGTTGCACCGCCTGATGACGGTCGTCAAGAGACCAGGGGCCGACTCCATTGATCCTGACTGATTCGACAGGGTGGCAGTGATTCCGTCGATTCGTTTTCGATTTGTCGTACCATGACGAGAAGAATGGAGACCAGCATGCGAGACCACGATTTCTCTGCCACCGAAAGGCATGAGCCGTCAAAGCCTTTGACCAGATTCGAGGACGGCACACTCTTCTTTCTGCTCATCATTGCCCTTGGCGTGATTGGAATCGCGATCTACCTCTTCATTCCAAAGGTTCAACACTTCACCTACGACCCCGGGACCGGGAAGGCCTACAGGCAGTGGACCTACGGCACGGTCGACGTTGTCGACCCTGATTCGTGATCCCGACGTGACGCACACCACCAGCCAGCCTCGGGCTGCCCGGGTCCACATCATGAAACGCAATCGAGTCCAGTCGCTTGCAGGTTCCCGCGACGTTCCTGCTCGATCTCGAGTGCTTCGAAGAGCGCCTTGACGGGGGCCGCGTGTCGAAGCTCTGGCTGCCCAGGCGGCTGATGATCTCGAAGAACAGGGTGGGGCGGTCCTGCAGCGCTTGGGAAGAACGGTGCACTCCGATCGAGCCGGTGCAACGTGGTATGGTCCGCGCACTCGTTTCCCGACCGGACCGACCACTCATGAGCGATTCAAACACCCACCAGATGCGAGCACGCAGTCGAACCCCGGACGTCGCGCCGTGGATGGCGGTCGCCGCGATCGGCCTTGCCCTGGCGCTGATCCCGATCGCCCACACCCCCTCGCGGACCTACCTTCTGGTCTTTGCGATCATCGCGGTGGCTTCGTTGCTGAGTGCCCGATTCGACCAGCGTGGACGATGGCAGAGCATCGTCTTCTGGCCCGCCCTGCTGCTGCTGGGTGCCTTCGCGTGCTCGATCGCGGCTTCGGATCTTCGACCGCTGCTGATGCACCGGTTCTGGACGATGCCGGTGCTTGCCTTGCTCATGCCCATGGCACAGATCGCCTGCTGGCGACCGACCAGCCGACGAGTCCTGTTGAGCCTGGTGTGCCTCACGGTGGTGCTCTGCGCGATCGACCTGATGCTGCAGCGGTGGACCGGGTGGTCCGTGAGCGGACAAGTGCTTCAGGGATCAGGCAACGTGATGCAAAGTGGAAGCCTGGGCAACCCCAACGACCTGGCCGCGATGGTGGTCCTGCTGCCCCTGGCAGCCACCGTCCTGCCGAGGCGACGTTCCGTCGCGGGATGGACGGCCCTGATCGCACTCCTCGCCTGCACCAACATCGCCGCGCTGTTGAGTGCCTCCCGACAGGTGCTGATCGGGTGGATGCTTGGCGCACTGTCCCTGTCGACCAACGGGCGCTCGAGCGCTCATTCGAAGGATCCCCCGGGCACCCGAATCAAGTTCACCACGGTGGGGCTGCTGCTGCTGGTGGGCGTCGTCTTCGTTCTTCAATTCACGGGAATCTCATGGTTGAGCACGCCCGAACTGAGCACCCGGTTTGAACAGACGATGGATGAAGGCGTCGGGAGCAATCGTGCGATCCAATACCGCTACGCCTGGATGCTCTTCACCGAGTCGCCGTGGCTGGGCATCGGCCTGGGTGGGTTTGGCGAATACTGGGCACTGGGGATCGCCAAGGGGTGGACGTGGAACGGCACGCCGCTTCCGCCGGTGATCATGCCCTGGGTCCACAACCTCGAACTCGAGATCCTCTGTGAGACCGGCCTCCTCGGTGCGCTGGCATTCACGATCTGCGTCCTGGATGCACTCCGACGCTGCCGGCAGGGGCTGCGCGCGGGAGGAGCGCTGCGAGTGCTCGCCCTGGCGGTACTGGGCAGCGGCCTGGTCTTTCTGGTGATCGGACTCGTGGACCTGAGTTTCATCAAGGATTGGGTCCGGGTGGTCTTCTGGCTGGGACTTGGGCTCGCCGCAGCCGCAGGACCCCCCCGAAGCAGGCCCCCGGATACAACCGCCCATTGAATGCCCCCCCGTTCATGATCGCGAAAGATCCAAAAAAACACGTACCAAACCGGGAATTGATTATCTTGTAGGGAGATACGACCTCCATACCAGAACGACGCGAGAAAGAAGTTCCCCGTGAAGAGCATGAAGCAGATGAAACACCGCATGACTGAACTCGGACTGCTGCTGATCGCGGCCTTGGCGATTCTCCCAATCGTGTCACTCGACACGCGCGCCTCGGCCTTACCCTGGTACTACGGGGGCGATGACGGCAACACCATCTACGTTGCGGTTGGAGAATCGATTCAGGATGCCATCGATGCGGCCGGAGACGGCTGGACGGTCGAACTGGCCCCGGGCGAATTCCCCGTGGTGGGCCCGTATGGATTGAGCATCTACGGGAAGAGCATCACCCTGCTTGGTGCGACCGTCTACGGCTATGGCGAACCGGCCTCACGAATTCGATTTTCCTACGGAGCGAACACCGAGGTGGCAAACAGTGAGCGGTCGATCTTCAGGAATCTGGATCTGATCAGTTCATTCGGTGGCTACGGCGCCTACGGTTCCTATGGCTCATACGGTGGCCCCACCCTCCAGCTCGCTGGTGGCGCTCCGCTTCTCGAGAACTGCGTGATCACAAACCTCGACGCTGGCAACAGCGCCCTGACTGGCGCAGTGTTCTTCACCTCCGGAAGCTCGTACGGTGAACTCACGATGATCGACACGGTCATTCAAGTTGACGAGTTGATCGGACTGCGAATCGTCAACAACTACGGTGGTGCGTTGCTCGATACCTGCCTGATCGCCGGAACCGGGTCCGGGTATGGGTATGGGTATGGGTACGGGAACGGATACGCCATCTCCGCCTACGGAATTCCGGTCACCTTGCTGGACACGATCGTCTGCGGCAAGAACGGCCCATACGGATCGCAGATCGAAGCCGTCGTGATCGACCTTGGTGGTAACTGCGAAGCATTGGACTGCGCGGACTGCAACCCCAACCCGTGCCCGGCCGACCTCAACCAGGACGACGTCGTCAACGGCGAGGACCTTTCCATACTCCTCGCGGATTGGGGCTGCCTCGGTATCGAGTGCATTGGCGACATCAACGAAGACGGTCTGGTCAACGGTGCCGACCTCACGGTGATTCTCAGTACCTGGGGCCCCTGCAACTGACTTTTCAGGGTCAGATCGGTGTCGAACAACCAAGCAGGTGACGCTGAATCAATGATGCCCGGACGCGAACCAGAGCACCTCGCCTGAAAACCACTCTGTATACTGGGCGCTCGCCACTCGCTGCCACATCGGCCGAGCCGTGGCACACGTGCATCCATACACAATCAGACAGGGAGTCCCGCATGCATCGCTTGAATCTTCTCTTCGTGGCACTGTTCTCCTGCGGCACCGCCGCCACCCTTGACGCGGCTCCCCCCACCGAACAGGACTGGTGGACCGGCTTCGGCCGATACGTCGGCACCTTCGACCTGGTCACTGATCAGTCCGATGAACCGTCCGGCCAGTTCACGATGCGCTGGGAAGAACCGTTCAAGCTCACCGATTACGCCTTCCACGGAGCGGGCGACACCGTGGAAGTCAGCTCCGGCTTCGGATTCTGGAACGCCTCCACCAAGCGAGCTGAATTCACCGAGATCGAGGAAGGCCCCGAGGGTCGCCTGGTCTACGACGGCTACTGCAGTGACATGACTGCGACCACCATGACCTGGAAGTGCCGTGCCTGGGACAGCACCGGCGTGGTCCGCACGTTCACGGTCGTCGACACCATGGATGCCAACGGCGACTTCACCCGGGAGATCAAGGACGTCACCGGCAAGCCGTTCCCGATGAAGATCATCAAGTGGACGCGAGCCAACGGATTCCTCCACCATTTCCCCGGTGCCGAGGACTTCGTGGGCACCTGGAACTCCACCGAGAACGGCCAGAAGGTCGTGACCGTCATCGAATGGGGGCCCGGAAAGAGAAGCCTCCATGAATCAGACCACCGCGTCAACGCCGACGGCAGCAAGACCCTGATCGCGACCTGCGCCTACCTGTACGACGAGCAGAAGGAAAACCTCTACGCGCACTACATCAACGCACAAGGGGTCTCCGCCTGGGCGAACCCGACCGTGACCAGCGATGGCTCGACCCACACCCTCACCATGGACTGGGCCGGCACTGCCAAGGGGAGCGACGTCTCCGTGAACGTGGTCTGCACGATCGACGGCAAGGCGAAGACCGTCACCAACCACGTCAGCGGCTTCACGATCGGGGGCGTCCCGGTTCCCGACGGCCCCGTCAAGCAGGCGATGGAAGAGACCGTGGTGATGACCCGCCAGAAGTAGGCCCGATCGAACACTTCTCAAACCCCCGCTCGACGGTCGTCCGGCTTCTGCCGGATGACCGTCTTGTCATGGTGAAGATCGTGAAGGTTGGGCGGGTAGGGAAGATTGGAACAGGTGTTCAAGAGAGCACCTGAGCACAAAAAACAGAAGGATGAGTTAGAATGGAGCACTTCCGGGCAGGGACGTCACCTGCGGTCTGAAACGAGCGCCCCGCGTGATCAAGCTTTTTCTCAAGATCATCCTCGGCTTCATCCTCCTGCTGGTCCTGCTGGTGGGCTCACTGTTCATTCCCGGTGTCGCGAACCTTCTGGGCGTGTCGGAATTTGTGAGCAATCAAATCGAGGCACTGGCCAATGACTTCCTCAACCCCAAACTCGACCTGGGGCAGATCTCCTACCGGTTCCCCACCACCGCGGTGCTCACTGATGTCACGCTGACTCAGGACGAGACCACCATCCTCAGCATCAAGCGAGCGGTCATTTCGCTTGAACAGCTGCCGATCTCCTCTGAGCAGGTTCGATTCAGCGGTTTCAACCTGACCGATCCGGTGCTGCGACTGGTGGTCGACGACAAGGGAGACCTCCTGGGTTGGGGCGACCTCATCAAGGACGATGACGCCGATTCAGACAGCGACCGCGACGACCGGGCCAGCGACCACTTCGCCGTCGATCAGATCCGCATGACCAATGCCACCATCGAGTACCAAGACCAACGGCTCAAGGCCGACACCATGCGCATCGATGGCTTCAACCTGGAGATCGACGCCAAGAAATGCGACCCGGACGATCCCGCCTCGGAGAACGGTTCCGACGACTCCGCCGCCACTCCGACGCCCGCCAAATCCGCTCCACCAGCATCGGGCGGTCTCCAGGCCCCCAACCCCAATGACCCGAAGATACCCACGGGTCCGGGGTGGTACCGCATCAATACGAAGATTGACCGTGAACCGATTCTCGAGATCACTCTCGACATGGCCATGGACATCGACACCCTCGAACTGGTCTTCAAATACGCGGCGCTCAACACCACCTTGAAGCCCGAAAACTACCACGTACTGCCTCCGCAACTGCAGGAATTCGTCAGTGCGTACGCGATCACCGGGGACTTCGCCGCCCACACCAGCGGCTATCTGGACATCGACGACCCGCTGGAAGGGCCACTGCAGATCAATCTGAGCCTCACCAACGCGACCGTCGGAACGGATGACGGCGAAGTTCAAGTGCAGTCACTCGGCGGCCAGGGCTTGCTGCACAGCGATCTGCTGAGTTTCAATCAAATCACGGGGGCCGTGCTCGGAGGACGGAGCTACGCAGACTTTGAGCTTCGACTCGCCGATCAGCCGATACCCGCCGGCACCCGGCGTCGGATGACCGACGATTCCCCCAAGGATGCCTCGCCCGCCGAGCCCGGCAGACCACGGCCCAACCAAGGCGAAGTGCTCAGTCGACGCGCCTTCTCGATCGTCGCCGGACTGCAGCTCAAGGAACTCGACCTGCAGATCCTGACGCGCAAGCGCAAACCGAGCAACCAGTTGATCGGTTTACTCACTCTGGACTCGGAAGCGGTGGGCGTGGTCACTCGTTGGCCGAAGACGCTGACGGGTGACGGTCAGCTGCAGATTGAGCACGGCCGACTGACGAACCTCACCCTGGTCAACAGCTTGAACAACGCGATGAAACTGGTCACCCGACGACCCCAGCACAATGATCGAGTCAACGCACAATTCGATCTCACCCCCACCGGGGTGGAAATCAGTCATCTGAATCTGGTCACCGGCCTGCTGGCGGTTCGTGGGGTCGGGGTCGTGGGCTTTGATGAGTCCCTCAATCTGATCCTCAACGGCGGCCCCCTCGAGCGACTTCAGGAATCTCTGGGGATGGTCGGACGTGCCTTCGGACGGGTGACCGACCGGATTGTGCGCTACCAGGTCACCGGATCGACCGAGGACCCGATCATCCGCGTACGGCCCTTCGGATTTTTCACCGGAGACCCGATGGCCGAGGCGAAGGCCCAGCGGGAAGCGGACCGCGCCCGCTATCAAGCCGAACGTCAGCAGCGCCGGCAAGCCGAGCAGACCGAGCAAGTCAAACCAAACGACCCAGCCAGCGGTGCGTCGAATCCAGCTCCGAGTGACGACCAGAAGACCTCGGGCTGAGTTGCGCGAAGAGACGGACCGGCGGCTCCACGGTAGAATCCACTTCCGTGGAACAGCCCTCGATCAACTCCCAGACCGTCCGACTCACCGTCATCGCGCCGGCCCACAACGAAGAGGACAACGTCGCCCCCCTCGTCGATGAGCTGCATCAGGCACTGATGGATCTGCCCGGCGGCTTCGAGGTGGTGGTGGTCGACGATGGCTCCACCGACGCAACACGAACGCGGCTGCTTGAAGCCGCGACCCAGCTGCCCTGGCTTCGAGTCCTTGCCATGACCGACACCCCACCGGGTCGGGGCAATGGCCAATCCGCGGCCTTCGAAGCAGGCATTGCCCAGGCGCGAGGGGAATTGATTGCACTCATCGATGCGGACCTGCAGAATGATCCTTCGGATCTGCCTGGCATGGTCAAACTGCTTGAGGAACAGAACGCTGATTTCGTCCAGGGTGACCGAAGCGCCAATCGTCGTGACAACGCTGTGCGACGCGCCTCCTCCTGGGTCGGTCGCTTCTTTCGCCGAATGATCCTCGCCGACACCATCCGCGACACCGGGTGCTCGTTGCGCGTGATGAAACGAGAGATCGCCGAGCGACTGCCGTTGGAATTCAAGGGGATGCACCGGTTCATTCCGGTGACCGCACGACAACTGGGTTACACGGTGATCGAGACTTCGGTCCGACACCGACCTCGGGTGGCGGGTGAAGCCAAGTACGGAATCTGGAATCGAGCACTGCCCGGACTCATCGACTGCTTTGCCGTGCGGTGGATGCGGGGCCGACGACGGCCCACGAGCTGCATCGAGGTCGATGCGCCCGACTCATGATCGGCCGATGAATCACTGATTGGAGTGGTCGGGGTACTGGACGCCCCGGGTGCGATCGCTCTTGGACTGCACGAAGGCAGTGATGCACCAGAGAATCATGACACCAAGCCAGAGGGCCATGGTGATCATGACGGGGATGAAGGGTGCGTTGAAAAAAGTCTCGAGCATTGGTCGCTCCTAAGCTCCCAGAGGGGTGGTCGAATCGACCTCGGGGGGAACCCTCAGGTCGGACTCCCAGTGTATCGGTATTCTATCGCTTAGGAGACCATCAATCCCTCAATCAGGGGGAAGAACCCCAGCCCCCCACTACGCCTCGATTGGATGCCCCGTGCAGCTCAAGACCACCATCGTGCTTCTGGCCCTGCTGTGTTCCTCGTGGGGGCTCTCCCCCACCCTGCATGCCGCACCTCAGGGCCCGGCTCCCGTCGATGACCCCCCCAAGGAGTCACCGGCAGCCAGCACGACCGAGAACACGGAAACCGCCCCACTGGCATTCTCCAGCCCGGGACGCACCCTCGCCACCTTTCTGAACGCCATGTCGGAAGAACCCACCGACTTCACGACCGCGATCATGTGCATGAAGCTTCCCAAGGGAACCTACAGCAAGGAGATCACCAAGCAACGCGCGCACGACCTCGAAGACATCCTGATGCACCTGGGCTACCAGACCAAGGAGAATCCCGGAGTCCCCAGTGAGGCATCCTTCGACAAGGACACGTTCTCGCTGCTGCCCGCGCCGCCCGGTTCGAGCCCGACCATCGTGCAGAGGTCCGCGGAACTCCAGGAGGTCACCAAGAATGCCGCGGTCCTGGGCCTGGATCGAACGCTCAACGGACGCTGGCTCTTCAACTCCGAAACCCTCACCAACGAGAACAACGAACTTCTGCGCCTGGCCGATCGACGGTTGATGCAGAAGTACCCCGAGCTGCTGGCCAACGCGCGCTCGACGCTCAGTCTGCGCAACTGGCTGCTGGAGATCACCCCGCCCCAGCTCTGGGATCAGTTTCTCTTCATCGCCTACATCCAATGGATCGGACTGGCAGTGGTCCTGGCGATCGGGATCATCGTCAATCTGATCGTTCGCCTGCTGTTCGGAGTGCTGCTCAAGCGGTGGATCGAACGCGGTCTCATGCACGTGGCTCGACACGCGGGACAGGGCAGGATCGACATTCGGCGATCCTGCAGGGCAATCGGACTCGTGGCCTCGATTCTGCTCTGGGGATGGCTGGTCGATCTGCTGTTCCTTCCTCTGGTGGCCTACAACTTCATCTCGATCACCCTCGATGTGCTGCTGGTGCTCAGCATGATCAACGCCGGCTTCAAGCTGACCGACCTGGTGGGCGACGTCGTGGGTCTGCGCGCCGCGAGCACTCAGAACAAGCTCGATGACATCGTGGTTCCGCTGATTCGAAAGACCGTCAAGTTCGTGATCCTGCTGCTGGGGTTCTTCTATCTGGCCAATGCGGTGAACTACGAGATCACCCCCCTGATCGCCGGTATCGGAATCGGCGGTCTGGGCTTCGCCTTCGCCGCTCAGAACTCGATCGAGAACTTCTTCGGTTCGATCACCGTGGTCCTCGATCGCCCCTTTCAGGTGGGGGACTGGGTGGTGATCGACAACGTCGAAGGCAACGTCGAACAGGTCGGACTGCGTTCAACCAGGGTGCGGACGTTCTACAACTCACAGATGACGATCCCCAACTCGATCCTCATCAAGACCACGGTCGACAACTACGGCCGACGTCGATTCCGACGCTGGAAGACCAACCTCTCGCTGCTCTACCAGACCACTCCCGAGCAGGTGGAGGCGTTCTGCGAAGGGGCTCGCGAACTGGTCCGAAACCACCCCAGCATGCGCCGGGATTCCTACCAGATCTTCCTCAATGAATTCGGCGAATCGGGCATCAACATTCTGGTCTACGTCTTCTGGGAGACCCCCGACTGGGCGACCGAACTTCGAGAACGCCATCGATTCATGCTCGATCTGATGCGACTGGCTGCGGAACTCGGCGTCGACTTCGCCTACCCCAGTCAGACCGTGTACCTCGCACGCTCGTCCGGGGTGCCGGAAACACCACCGCAGCTGAAGCCCGGCCAGCAACAGGACGCCAACGAAGCCGAAGGTCGAGAAGCCGCCCGACGGATCATCGAATCCGCAGGATGGCGGGAGAATCGACCACCTCCCTACCACTACCGAACGGCCGAGGAATCACGGCACCTCGATGAGAAGGGCCACGACGCCAGCTCGGTGAAGGCCAAGCAAAGCGAGACTCGCGGCTCCGCGGACGAAGGTGGCGAATGAGAATGAAAGGGTCTGCTTCAGCGAGCGAGGTAGCGGGCGGTGACGTTGACCGCGGGAATCGTATGATCCTCGGGGTCCCATTCAAGGGGAAAGTTCGTGCCGGTGGGCTTCCAACTCGTGGCCCAGACCGCGTACATCGGATCTGATTCACGCGCCTTCTGCGCCCGCTCGACCCACCACGCTTCGTCGTAGCCAGGACCACCAAACGCCTCCACGTAGTGCCACTGACCGTCGTCCCAGACCTCCACCCAGGTGTGGTTGCCGCTGTCGTCGTGCCACATCGGAACGCCCGCAAGACGCGCTGGAATCCCCACCGAACGCAGGCTGCTGGCAAGGATGATGGAGAGCCCCGTGCAACTGGCCACCCCGCAGTCGATCGTCTCCGAGGGACTCTGGTCGGTCTTGGGACGCTTGTCGGGGTGGTAGACGATGCCGTAGCTGCGCCAGAGTTCCTGATTCAGACGGCGCACCGCCTCCGCCTGGTCGGGGGCGTCGGCCACCAGTTGGGCAAAGCGCGTGTTGAGCGCAACTCGCCAGGACTCCCGACGTTCACCGACGAATGCGTAGGGGAGGACTTCGTTGAGGTAGATCGACAACGGAAGCGCTCGGCAGAAACGGGATTCCTCACGGATGCGCACCGCGGCGCGAACCTCCTCGGCGAGAAAACCACCGGTGATCGTTCGCAGGTCAGTCTCGGGCATCCAGGCCAGGAGGTAGCCGACCGAGGTGAGTTCGAGTGGATCCCGCAGCCGTTCGATCGCGGAGACCAGCTCGCCCGCATTGGAGCCCGCTCGTTCCAGCTGACGCCGCACCCTCGCACGCATCGAAGCGGGCAGGCGAGCACACTGTTCGTCGATCAGTTCGGGGTCGACCGGGTGGTGGACTTGGCGGTGCAGGAACCTCGGCGCCCCGGTGAAGACCACGGTGCGGCGTTCACCCGCCTCGAGCGACTCAAGCTGCGTGAAGCAGACGAAGTCATCGGCGAGGACCACTCCCTCCCCGCCGGACTCGATCGAGTCGACGCGCATCCGCCAGGGCAACCGCCACGCCGGAGGTACGCTCCAGTTCATCGGCTCGACCGCGTCCAGATGCAGCGCCCAGCGTTCGTCGGCCAGAGGTTCCAGACTGATCGACCAGGGCCGAGGAGTTCCGTCAAGCCGAGCGCACCAGGTCGGATCGCCGTAGAGCACCAGTGCATCGCGATCCCAGAGGTGGCCCACCGCCTGCTCGAAGGTCGGCTCATCAAGCGGCTTTTCGAAGTGCTCCGCAAGGTGCGCCTCGAGGACCTCGCGAAAGCGCGGGTCCTCACGGGGGCCGAAATCCCCCAGGTCCAGGGTCGCCAATCGAGGATCGATCTGGCGGAGTTCATCGATGAGCTGCACCTGGTTGAAGAACACCGCTTCGGGCAGGGTGTGTCGCTGTGGTTCACTGAGAAACCAGGCCGAAGCGCCCCACCCCGCGCGGCCGTGCCAGGTGCGTCCGGTGTAACCGAGAAACTGGGTCGCGCCGGCGGAGCCGAGAATCGCGAGCGCCATCGAATCCCGGTCCTGAACGTCGCCGACCAGGCAGTTGCCCGCCGCGAGCCAGACCTTGGGATTTGAGGANTCNACCGGGTGGTCGCGNTGGTCGAGNCCGACTCCGACCAGAACACCGTCGCGCACGGTGAACGCACCGGCCTGAAACAGGTACCCGATCCGCCAGTCATCCTGAGTTGCCCGTCCACTCGAGAAGAAGAGATCCGGCTGGTAGTCGTTGAGGGACGCCACGATGCCCGGCATCATGTCCTCGGCCGTGGTGGTGGTCTCGACCAGAGCCCCGTCGGGCCCGGTGCGCAGCGAACGGCCCGCCACCGATTCATCCCAGCACCAGACTTCCTCGAACGCCTCGACCGGCAGACTCGCGACCCCCGCTGCGCGTCGGATGTTCAAGGGCGCGCGCACCGTCAGCCGGTGCATCGCGTCCGACCAGTCGCGCCCGGTCACCACCCCCCATTCGACATCCGGCCAGGGATCCTCATCAAGCCCGCGCACCAGACGCTTGAGCTCCAGAATCAGCGAGCGATTCAATTCCTCAGGTTGGGCGACCAACGTGAGAAAACGTGGGTGCGCGCGCGCCAGTTCCGCATGCAGTTCCCCGGGCGAAGCCTCAAAGACCAGGGTGCGCACGCCTTGGTCACGATGAAACGTTCGAAGCGCAGAGACCACTTGTTTCCAGCCGTCGGCCTGCGCGGTTGCCGCGGAGACCAGGACCACCGAGTCGTCATGGGGCCGAGGCTCGACCACCACCTGTTCCTGAGCCACCCCCTCTGCGGGACGCAGCAGGAGCAGTCCAGCGATGATGAGCGGACCAGCGAGTCCGACCAGACGCACAACACTCGCGGGCAGCCTGCAGCCGGGCGCACAACGCGTCCGAAGCAAGGTGTGGCGAGGGGGTACGGTCATGGGACAACTCCTGGCGGCGGCTGCCGGAACCACCGGTCAGCATCCTCCAGTCTACTCGCAGAACCCCGCGGTTCGATCGGGGATCGAAGAGTTGGTGGCCAAGGCGCTTTCGGGGATACTGAATCGGTTGGATCCGGCCAAGAACCCCCCGCTCATGGAACCTCCCCTGCATGGACCCCCCCTTGCTCAACCTGGTGCTCTACACCCCGCAGATTCCCAACAACACCGGGAACATCGGTCGGACCGCGCTTGCCATCAACGCCCGCCTGCACCTGATCCATCCGCTGGGCTTCTCGCTCTCGGACAAGGCCTGCCGTCGGGCGGGCCTTGATTACTGGAGTCATCTGGACGTGGTCGAACACGCGGACTGGACGTCGTATCTGGCCAGCGAGGATCCGAAACGAATCTGGTTGTTTTCGACCAAGGCGGGCCGGTCGTTCCGCGAACCCACCTGGCAGCGTGGTGACCACCTGCTCTTCGGTCCCGAGGACCGAGGCCTGCCCCCCGAACTTCATGAAGCGGTGGTTGCACGCCAAGGAGCGGATGCCAGAGTACGAATTCCGATGACCGACCGGCCGGAAGCCCGAAGCCTCAACCTCGCCACCGCGGTAGCAATCGCAGCCTACGAGGCCCTGCGGGAGATCGATGGTGGGTTCTGAGCCCCGTCCTGAGGTTGAACCGGGAAAAATGGAACAAACCACGCTGGTTTGCTCGTATCCTGTAGTGACAGCGGATGAGCGTGGCGAGACACCGACCTCGGCGCGCTGATTTCCTTTTTGGTTCGGACCACCTGATTCCTGGAATCCGCAACGTATGCACTCTTCACGATGCCCCGGCCGGTTCTGGACCGAGGCACAAGGCCCCTGAGACCAATACTCCATGATGCACACACCTCAGACTGAATCCCGTCCCAGCCTCCACCACCCACGCAGGACGCGCCTCAGGCGCGCAGCGGGTTTCACCCTTACGGAACTCCTGGTGGTGATCGGTATCATCGTGATTCTCATCGGCCTGCTGTTGCCCGCACTCGGACGAGCGAGTTCCAAGGCACGCCGCACCCAGACCCAGACCACGCTCAATGAATTCATGAAATCCTGCGAGGCGTTCTACCAGGAGTTCGGGTTCTACCCCGGCGTGGTTTCGGACGAGGAGCTCGCCGAGAATCCGATGATGAGTGGGACCCAGAATGCACTGCTGCACCTGATGGGGGGCGCGATGCGAAGAAGCGACGTCACCGATGCGGTCTGGAATGATTTTCAGAGCAATTCCGCAGGTGCCGCCGCTCAAGTCGTGAGTTTCAGCTCTGGCGATGTCGCCTTCCGCCCCGACCTCATCGGACGGGGCCCGTTCCTGCGCGGGAAGCAGTACCCCCCCTTCTACAACCCCAAGGAAAACGAACTCAAGCTCGACCTCGACAGCAGTGGGAATACGTTCCTGGTCGATCAAGGCAGCATCGAGGTCGGTGGCAACGCGCTTCCATTGCGCCAGGCACTGCCGACCCTCCTCGACGCCTGGGATGCTCCGGTGCTCTACGCTCGCCAGATTCGCACCACCGGCCCCCTGGTCTGTCCGACGACCGTGTCCAACTACCGACCACAGTTCTCCGCAGAAGTGTTCAGTACCGTGACCGGGTACAACAGCCTGGGTGAACGAGGTGGACGACAGGAAACCCTCAGCATCATTCACCCCGATGGACCCAACACCGGGATTCCCTACTACCCGGCGCACATCGCGCAGTACATCCGATCCCCGACTCTTGGTCCCTGGGACTCAACCAACCCGACCGAGAATTCCGCCCTCGGTGGAGTCCCACGAGGATCGATCCTGATTTGGAGTGCGGGTGAAGACAACATCTTCCTCTCCAAGCACGATGGTCCCGGGAGCCCTGGCGACCCCCAGGACAACCTCTTCGAAGAGCAGTACTTCAACCCCAAGGTCACTGACGAATACGACGATGTCATCGTGTTCGGTGGCAGTTGAGCTGCCTGGTACCACACCCGTTCCGCCACGCCCCTTTCACCACACCACACGACCTTCGCAACAGATAAAGACCGCTCCCCCATGGCCATCGACGAAGCCGGCATCAGACGTACCTTGGAAACCATCATCGATCCCCAGCTGGGCAAGGGGCTGGTCACTCTGGGCCTCGTTGAAAAGATCGACGTCCAGCCCACCGGGGTGACCCTGACCCTCAGTACCGAAGCCTCGGACCCCGAGGACAATCGGCCCCTCGAAGAGGCGATTCGTCAGGCAATGCACGCGATGGCGCAACTCGAAGGCAGCCCGTTGCCGGAACTCGAGATCACCTTCGCGCGCAAGGTCCGACTGACCGAACAATCCTCCAGCAGCCAGGAGAACCCCCTGGCGAACGTGCGCCACGTCATCGCGGTGGGCGCGGGTAAGGGCGGAGTCGGCAAATCGACCTCCGCCGTCGCACTGGCACTGGGACTCGCCCGAACGGGCGCCCGAGTGGGACTGCTCGATGGCGACATCTACGGACCCTCGATTCCGACGATGCTCGGCCTGGAGGACGAGGTGGTGAAAGTCCGAGGCTCGACGATGCTGCCGTTCGAAGCGCACGGGATCAAGTCGGTCTCGATCGGAAAACTCGTTGAACCGGACAAGGCTCTGATCTGGCGCGGCCCGATGGCCCACGGCGCGTTCAAGCAGCTGGCACTTCAGACCGATTGGGGCGAACTGGACTATCTGCTGGTCGACCTGCCCCCCGGCACCGGTGACGTACCGCTGACGCTGGCCCAGCTGCTTCCACTCACCGGAGCGGTTCTGGTGTGCACGCCCCAGCGAGTGGCTCAGGACGATGCTCGACGAGCGGCTCGCATGTTCCAGCAGCTGGAAGTCGAGATCCTCGGTGTCATCGAGAACATGAGTGCCTACACCGATCCTGACGGCAACGTTCACGACATCTTCGGTGAAGGGGGCGCGGAGATTCTCGCCCAGACGATGGGCCTTCCATTCCTGGGGCGCCTGCCGATCCACCCCTCGATCCGAATCAACCTCGATGAGGGCGCACCGGATCGTTGCTTCAACACCGATCCAGGACTGACCGCAGCACTCGAAGGACTGGCCAGTGGCCTGGCCTCCAGGGTCTCGCTGCTGGAACACGCCGGTGAAACCACCCGGCCCACGCTCGATATCAGCTGAACGCACCGCCCCGAACGCCTTCATTTGCACGTGTCGCCTGCAGGCAACGCACACCCGGGGGGGCGCCGCAGAAGTCACCGAACCCACGGTGCCGGAACGCACCACCTCAGTGCGATCCGGGAGACGCAACTTGAACCATGAAACACGGGGCGCTGGCTGGTGCCAACGCCCCGTGGGGGAAGTCAAGAGGTTTGTCTCCAAGGGGGGTCGCGAACGGACCCCGCAAACTCACTCCTCGCAGACGTCGGGTGTCCCGTTTCCGTTGGAGTCCGGAGGACGGAAGTTCAGCCTGAGGTCCCAGGAGCCGAATGAGCCTGTACCACCCAGAAGGGGGTCGATGAACTCAAGGGTCCAGGTGCCTTCGATCAAGGAGTTGCTGAAGGCCGAACCAAAGTCAGCGCCATCCGGTCGATAGGGATTGTCTTCACCATCAGCCGCTTGGGTACCGAGTGAGAGAGCATCGCACAGAGTTTCGTTACTTCCGTCTGAGAAGACGTAGGTGTTCGACCCTGGCTTGAGGAACCCGGCCACGGGGCATCCGTAGTTCATCAGCGTCACGCTTGATTCGATTCCCAGAGGATCGACGTGAATCAGGTTCACGATGAGGGTCTCAAGCTGCTCGTGCTGCAAGTCATTGATGGCGACCACAATGGGGGCAGTGACCGTCGAACCTGGAGTCACGCAGTCGGTCTCGATACCATCAAAGCAGGTTTCAGGCTCACCGGAGATGGTGATGGTCGAGGAGGTGACCACAAAGTCATTCAGGGCCGAACCGGTGCCGGAAGGCCGGTTGCGATTCTCCGCGGTGTTGTAGACTCGGGTCGCACAACCCAGTCCATCTTCAAAGCAGTCGATGAAGAGGTTCTCGTTGACGTCGAGGTCCGGGTACTCATCCAATTCAGAAAGCTTGCCTTGAATGATGTCGCAGAGGTCGGGTCGACCATTGGGGTTGATCGGAACCGTGTTGAGCACGGCACAGGGGCCACCGATGAAATCTGAAGGGTCGATGAAGATCGGGTTCCCCAGGTTCAGTCGGATGTAGCATTGGTCCTCAGTGACATCGGCCGCGACTTCATCACCGACCAGGCAGGGGTCGGCTCCACCACCGGTCCAGACCCGTACCCCACCGAGGGTGCCATCGAGGTTGGCGTCCCACAGGGGACCACCGAAGTCGGTCAGGAAACTGTTGTCCTCACAGTCGTCGAGGACGCCATTGAAGTTGCAGTCGCTGAGCGGCTCGGCGGCCAGCTCGCAGGTATCGGCCTGGCCGTTGAAGTTGCAATCGGTGTCGAAGGAGAAGGCCTCGCCGCAGGTGTCGGGGACGCCGTCGGCATTGCAATCCTCATCGAATGGAAGAACGTTGACCTTCATCGAAACCCCGGTGAAGAAACCGGTGGAACCGCTCAACTGATCGGTGATTCGGATCAACCATTCCTGGTTGAATGGAACCGCTTCACTCCCGATATCAAAGGAGTTGTAGGTGTACTCGCCGCCCGGAAGCACGAAGCCTTGCGCGCCGCTGGAAATCGTGCTGCAAGCGGTTCTGTAGCGGAGGGCGGTCGAAGCGGGAAGAGGCACGTCCCCCTGGGTGAAGCCCGCAGTTCGAAAGACATACGTACCGCTGAATGCCTGAGTGGGACTTTCACCGCTGCACTCAAAGATCGTCCAGGTACGTTCCGTGGGATTGTCCGCGGGGGCCAGATCTCCGGTACCAGCTTGTCGCTTGACCAGCTCGATCTTGAGTTGGGAAAGCGCGGGGTGGACCAGATTGTCAATACGAATTTCCGTGGGCTCAAAGAACCAGTATTCGTCGTTCTCGGCACCGAGAACCGGAACGCCCTCGAGAATCGACTCGGCGTACGCGAGGTCCGAAATGACTCCGCCGATTCCTTCCAGGCGCGACGGATCTGCCGGATTGAAGTCGATGGGAACGAAGGGCTGGATCGCGGTAAGACCGGGGTCGTCATTGGGATCGATGGTCGGGGAATCGCTGCACTCTCGTGGCCAGCACCCGTCGGGTACGCGGTCGAAGTTCGCATCGACCAGACCGCCGACGTTGCCGCCGATCGCCAGGCCGTCCATTTCCTCGGTATCGATCAGACCGTTCTGGTTGCAGTCGTAGGGGATCGTTCGGCATCGCCACTGGGGAAATCCGGCAAACGCGGGGAATACGGTCGCCTCTCCCAGTTCAAGTACAACACCGTAGTTCGGGGGAAAGCCCGCTTCCACGATGAGGTCGCGACTGCCCTGACACGCAAGCGGACTCGAGGCACACCACCCAGGACGGGACGCGCTTGGGAAGTGCTCATAGTCGTTGGTATCGAGGAAACTCGGAACAGTACCGGAGGCCAGGTTCAGAATCGACTCGTGCATGATCCATGCATTGGCGGAGGTGTTGCCCCCCGATACACAGCAGCTGCAGGACCACAGACCAGTCGGGCCGTCGTAAGGAAGGTCGATCGTGCCTTCGAATGAGACAAGAGGGTTGGCATAGTGCAGAATCTCGGTGCTGCCTTCGACCGGGTAGGCCATGATGGTGGTCAGGTTGGTCACATCAAAGTTGGTATCGATCTCGAGCCGGGCACCCCCAACGTACTCTTCTGGGTAGGTGTCGACCGGAGTGGCATCGGCACTCGCAACATCATTTACTGCGGTGCAGCCCTCGTTATCAACCCATTCGTCGCAGTAATCCTCATATTCGTCATCGCCCGAATTGTAACAGCCGGAGTCTTGGTTCCCCTCGGGCTCGGAGCTCTCATAGGCGTGCTCGGCACCGAGCATGTGTCCTAATTCGTGGACGAAGGTGGTGGCAGGTTGCCCAAGGGCGATGACGCCGCTGGGGAGTGGGTTGTAGTTGCCTTCCTCCGTGGGGGAGTTGAGCCCCGCGATTCCTCCAACGGAGGAGTTGTTGCAGCCGACAAGCATCAGAACCATGTCGGCTCCGCGTTCATCCTTCAGTTCCATCTGCAGGTTGTCTGCGCCCTTGTAGAACGTACTGCCAATCGCCTGAAGCGCCGCAAGATCGATCGTAGGGTTGCAGCTGCCCCGGTAGGGAGCGAGCTCGCCGTCGGGACCGGGGGTGGTCGCGAGTTCGACGCCGACCAGCCGGGCCTTGCAGCGCATCTGGGAGTTGAAGAACACCTCATTGGTGAGGGCCACTTCACCAGCTGCCTTCCCTGCGATCGCGTTGTAGCCGATCAACTCGAGGGCGGTCTGGTCAAAGCCGTAGAGAATGTCGATGATGAAGTCGAAGGGTGGAGCCGGAAGAGAGTCAGTCGTACCGGAACAAGGATAATTGGCGCTTTTGCGTCGAATCGATTCATCGGGAAGGTCGGCGGTGCCAGACTCGACGATCGGTTGCGAGAAGCAGCTTTGGGTCTCCAGACGAACAAAGTAGGAGCTGGAGTTGGGTGGCCCGTCCAAGTTGTCCGCAAGTCCGGTGCCGTAGCATGCGTTGCCACCCCCCACTGCCGCGAGGGTTCCGAAATTCTGCTCTTCCTCGTCGGTCGTGTCTCCGAGGGCGGCCTTGATCTCAAGAATCTGAGCGTCCGTGAGCGGGGCCGCAACCTGGCAGCCACCGATCTGATCGGGATCCTTGGAGCTGATGGCGACCTGCTGACGGTTGGCGCCGGGCAGGATTCCGAAGCTGCCGAAGCGAGGTGAGTGGACCGAACCAAAGAGACCGTAGGCGGTCTCAAGCATGAATACAGTTGCGCTGGAATCCTCTACCAGATTACCCACCCAGCCGTTGGAGGCCTTGGCCGGCTGCAGGTTCACCAACCGGGGCTCCGAGTTGGGACTCATCACAAATCCGATTCCGGTCAGTGGATCAAAGTTGAAGGCAACGTTCCGAGCCAGGACGATTTCCTTCTGAGGCTTGAGGATCGGCTTGGGAGCGGAGGAAGCAGACGGCCGAATGGTGCCGGCGCCCTTACTGAGCCCAACATTCTGGTCCATGATCGGGCTCTTCGGGGACAGACCAGTTCCGGCTGACCGGCGACGTGCTGAGTCGCCCAGAGCGATGCCTCCGCGAGGGACCACCCCGCGTCGAGGCTTCGATTCTGTCGCGCTGGGTTGCGGACGCGCCTCACTGTGCCTGGCAACCGTTTCAGGAGAGACTGACCCGATGGGTGTCGCTTGCTCAGAAGCCACCGCCCCACCCCGTGGTTTTTCGCCTGAACTGGCCAAGGGACGCTCGTGTGCAAGGGCAAAAGAACTGGCCGCCAACCCCGCGCCCGCGAGGAGCGTCAGAGAAACCCGGCCGATACGAGCGGTGATACATCGATTATTCGTGGTTGGCATCGAGAGCGCTTTCCCGGTCAATAGTTAACACAGACGTCTGCCTGCTTGGACCCCCCAGCATGAATACCCCTCTGACGTTATCTGATCCGTGTATTAGGAGCAACTTGATCACCCTCCGAAAGCCCAACTCTGGAGAGATTCTTGGGCGGGACACTGCCGCTTGGAGAGCTCTTCTGGAGGTGGATCAGTGGAGAAGTGACTCCCCATCAGTACCAAGATACGCACGTCTCGCCAAAGAGATCGCTGGAACCATAAAAAAAGTTGGGTTCCAGCGGAAAAACCCCCCTTCTCAGAGCTCAGAACTCAGCCGAACTCCTGCTTGAGCTGCCGAAGTCCGGAGGTGAGTGCCTCAAGGTGCTCCGCCTCGTGGGCCGCCGAAATCTGGACCCTCAATCGAGCTTCCCCTTCGGGAACCACGGGGTAGCCAAATCCAATGACAAAGGCGCCCAATTCAAGCAGGCGCTGACTCATGGCGATCGCCTTGGCGGTGTCGTGGACGATAATCGGGCAGATCGCGGTCGGGCTTTCGAGGACCTCGAAACCGACGTCTCGGATCCCCGCCCGAGCGGCTTCGACGTTGTCCCGAAGCCGCTGGACGCGCTCCGGTTCGGTCATGAGCAGTTCG
>NHEC01000111.1 GCA_002171655.1 Planctomycetes bacterium TMED75 | reverse complement strand
TGCTGCGGTTGGTCCTGCTGCTGCTGGTCCTGCTGCTGCTGGTCCTGCTGCTGCTGGTCCTGCTGCTGTTGGTCTTGCTGCTGCTGGTCCTGCTGCTGTTGGTCCTGCTGCTGTTGGTCCTGCTGCTGCTGGTCCTGCTGCTGCTGGTCCTCTTGCTGCTGATCTTGTTGCTGCTGGTCCTGCTGCTGCTGGTCCTGCTGCTGCTGATCTTGTTGCTGCTGGTCCTGCTGCTGCTGGTCCTCTTGCTGCTGGTCCTCTTGCTGCTGGTCCTGTTGTTGTTCGAGTGCCTTCATCAGTCGGTGCGCCAGTTCTGCATTGCGACGTGCATCCCGGTTGTCCTTCGAGGCGGTGATCGCATCGCGATAATGACTGATTGCCTGTTCCAGCGCCTGGATCGGATCATCGAGCAGCTCAGGGTCCACCGCACCGCCATCGGCACGCTGCTGACCTTGTTGGTTCTGAGCTTCCTGGACCGAATCCAGGGCCCGTCGGTAGCTGACCGTTCCTCGGTTGAACAATGCAGATTGGGTCAGGTTGGGATCACCAGTCGTGGCTGCCCGTTCGAAACAACGTGCCGCGGATTCCAGGTCGCCGGATCGGTAGGAAGCCACTCCCAGGTTGTATTGGAATCGCTGGTCATTGGGCAGCCGATCACTGACTTCAGTGTAGAGTTCGACGGCTTCCGGAAAACGATCTTCCGCCAGGGACCATCGTGCTCGGTCGACCAGTTCGTCGATCAACGCCTCATCGAGAAGTGGCTGACGGTCCACCGGTTCCTCGATGGGTTCATTCAGAGGGTCCGCTGGGAGTGCAATCTGTGGTGCATCCTGGACGGGCATCTGAGTGAATGCCAATGGCAGGAGGAGTAGGCAACTCAGGGGATTCATGATCGACCTCCGGTCAGCTCAGGCAATCGGGGTGCTCGGCGTCGTTCTGAAACCACACAATCCACACACAGCAGCAAGAGTGCGAAGCCGGCCAGCCACTGGAAGCGGGGGGTCGCGATGCGAACTTCAGTGGACTCGAGTTCCGCTCTCTGGTCTTCGGCAACCACATCGTTGAAGATCCGGCCCAGATCAAACCGCTTGGTTCCCGCGGCGATGAATGCCCCCTCGCCGGCCAGTGCGGTTTCTTCCAGAATCGCCGGTTCCATCTTGGTCCAGACCTGTGTTCCGTCGTGTTCAAGCCATCCTCGGCGCCCGTTGCGCAGAACCGGTATCCGGGCACCTTCGACTGCGTCGCCAATGCCAACGGTGTAGATTCGAATTCCGCGTTCTTCCAGGGCGGCCCGAGCCATCTCGACCGGCTGGCTTTCCTGGTCCTCGCCATCGCTGAGGATGACGATCGCCTTGCCCCCGGATTCTTCATCGGTGAAGGAACGCGTGGCCAGACGTATCGCTTCACCCAGCATCGAACCCCCTCGTGAACTGTTGCGCGTTGAGACGTCATCCAGCACCAGCTTGAGCGAGCGGTAATTCAAGGTGAGTGGAGATTCGACCTGGGCGTCACCGGCAAAGCTGATGATCCCGGCACGATCGCCACCCAACTGGTCGATCGCATCACCGATCGATTGCTTTGCTCGATCAAACCGATTGGGTCCGGCATCTTCGGCCAGCATCGAACGTGAGGAATCGATGACGAAGAAGACGTCCATGCCACGGCGCTGGATCTCCTCGTAACGGACGCCCCAGCGTGGATCCATCGATCCCATGAGCAGCGCCACCATGGCGGCCATGGCGATCGAGAACTTGATCAGTGGTCGGACCCGGCTTGATCCCGGGGCGATCTGCTTGACCAGATCGGCGTCTGCGAATCGCTTCAAACGTCGTGCACGACGCGCCAACGCCCAGCTTGCCACCAGAATCAGCACCAGGGCGATCCAGGCAAGGCTCAACATGGCGGGATTTGCGAAGTGAAAGTCGGACATCGTTTTCGCTCGTTTCTTCCTCTGCTCAGGTGACCGTTCGGAAGGCCACCAGGCCCAGGAACTGTTCTATGGCAAGCAGACCAAACGCGATCACCAGGAGGGGGGGGAACTCCATTCCCTGGAATCGAATCGGTTCGACCGCATAGTCGACGTACTGCAGGTAGCGACGTTGCTCGGTTTCAGTCTTTTCGAGTTCGTCGATGGTTTCGTAGATCTGCTTGAGGCTGTCGGTGTTGGTGGCACGGAAATAGAGGCCGCCGGTGAGATCCGCCATTTCGGTGAGTGTCTCTTCGTCGATGTTCACTCGAACCGGTGCCATCTCCACCCCGCCGAACATGGTCTGAACCGGTGCCATCGCCATGCCTCTGGTACCGACCCCAATCGTGTAGATCTTGATTCCATAGGTGGCAGCAAGTTCGGCTGCCATGATTGGTTCGATCGCCCCGGCCGTATTCTCACCATCAGTCAGAAGTACGATCACTCGACTCTTGATGCGTTGGCCGCCGGTTTCCTTGGCTCGTTCGCCCACGTCTCTGAGGCGTTCCACGGCAAGGGCCACAGCATCACCGATTGCAGTGCCGTCTTCATAGCTGTTGCCGCTCGCGGCTGGCCTGAGTCCGTCCATCGCATTAATCAGGCTGGCATGGTCCAGGGTCATGGGCGACAGGCTGTCCGGGTTGCCTGCGAAGGCGATCAGGCCGATGAGGTCGTTCGGGCGACCGGCCAGTTCCTCCCCGCCGGAAATGAACTCACGTCCCACCCTCTTCACGGCCTCCAGTCGATTGGACCGGCGGCCGTCGAGTTCGAAGTCCTCGGCGGTCATGCTGCTTGATCGGTCGACCAGCATCTGCATCGCGACGCCCTCGACGGTGACCTTGGTTTGCTCGTTGGCCTTGACCGGTCGGGCGATACTCACCACGATCAGGCAGAGCACCGCCACTCGGAGCGCGGTAGGCAGCCATCGCAGTCGGACCCGCAAGGAACGCCCGGCGGTCTGAGCACCGTTGATGCTTGAAAAGACGACTGGAGCTCTATTGGATCGTCTGAGCAGGGGCCAGAGGGCGATCGGAACCAGTACCACCAGAGCCAGCAACCAGAATGCATCAGGATGGAAACTCATGCGGCCTCCTCCTTTGATGCGGGAATCGTCTGTTCCACGAACCTCTGTACCGAACCCAACGCGTCCAGGCAGTCTTCGCGCGATGCGAGTCCACCGGCGAACTTGATGCGGTCGCCATTTCGGATCAACCGTTCGAGAATCGATCGCGCATCTTCATCGATGCCCGCGTGGACAGCAAAAGCTCCCAGCAATTCCTTCGAGGTCTGATCGGGAGCATCGATGCCGAACCGAAAAGCAACGTACCAGCGAAGGACCGTCTCGATCCTGGCGTAGACCTCGTCGGTCGCGCCCTGCGAAGCCGGATTCTCGTCTCGAATCCTGGCGAGTTCCGCCAGAGCCCATTCGTGGGGAACGCGAGGACGCGCGCGTCGTCGACCGGCGACAACCAGCGCGATTGCAAGTGCCGCCAGAAGCGCCGCTCCACCACCGATCGCCACGGGGAGGATCCAGTCTGATCCCTGTTCGGGCAACGAGTCGTCGACCGGGCCGCGTATCTCTGCGTAGTCTGCCGGATCAAATTCTCCCTCGACCAATGATTGAATCGAGAATTCGATCGGCTCGGTGGCAAGTCTCTGTGATTCACCCCATTCGGCTTCGATCGAGGGAAGCATGACGTTTCCACTCTCGAAGGTCGAGACCAGAAGTCGCCTCTGTTCTGCCACATTCAGTATGTCCTCGACCGCACTCGCATCCTCGATGCGGAGTAGATCGAATTCGCCGAGGGGATCGGAGTCCTGCAGTACCAGTCTCGCCCTGGCATCTTCCGGCGCCTTCAGGGTCACGATCAACTCAATCGGTTCTCCCGATTCGGCTTCAAGGCTCCGGGCCGCCACCTCGATGCTGACCGCCCCCGACTCGGCGCTGGAGACCACGGTGGGCACCACTGAAACCGCGGTTGCGGAGTCGGATTCCACCGTGCAGCCACTCAGCCAGAGCGACAGCGGCACCAACGAGCTCCTCAGCAGGGTCTTCATCATCTTCGTTGCCTCCGCTCTCGTCTCTGAAAGTACTTGGTCAGCTCATCGACGAACGAATCACCGGTCTGTACCTCGATGGGATCCAGTCGCATTTTTCTGAAGATCCGATCTCTTGAGGCACTCTGCTCCCGGGCGTACTCCGCGAACCGGTTGCGCACTCGCTTGCGCGAAGTGTCAAGTATCGTTCGGCGTCCCGATTCAGCATCCTCGAGCTCGACCATGCCGACGTTCGGCATCAGCTGCTCCCTTTCATCGGAGACCACTACTGGGATCAGATCATGACGAAGCGCGGATCGTTTCATCGATCCACTCCATTGCTCGACCTCCTGCTGGTAGTCGCTGATTGCGAACACCACTGCGCGGCGCTTGATTGCTCGATTGAGCTCCTCGAGTGCCCCGGAAAGATCCGTACCACTTCCCTTGGGCTCGAATGCCAGAAGCTCTCGGATGATCCGAAGAACGTGTCGGACGCCCTTTCGGGGGGGGACGTAGCACTCGACCTGATCGGTGAAGAGCATCAATCCGACCTTGTCGTTATTCCTGATCGCGGCGTAGGCCAGAGTCGCGGCGAGTTCTGCCACCAGTTCGCGCTTGAGTTGTCGTCGGCTCCCAAAGCCCAGTGAGCCGCTCACGTCGACCGCGATGATCACCGTCAGTTCCCGTTCCTCGCGAAACTTCTTGATGAAGGGTTCGCCGGTACGTGCGGAAACGTTCCAGTCGATGGTGCGCACGTCGTCGCCAACCATGTAGGGCCGAACTTCCTCGAATTCCATCCCGCGACCCTTGAAGGCCGAGTTGTACCGACCGGCAAGGAGATCCGTGACGAGGTGACTCGTCTTGATCTCGATCTTCCTGATTTTCTTCAGCAGCTCGCTGGAAATCATGAGGGTCTCACTTTGAGGGGGAAATTCCGGTTCGTGTCGGGGAATTGATCGGTCAGGGGACCGGCACATGGTCAAGGAGGCGATCGATCACCTGATCGGAAGTCAGTTCTTCCGCCTCCGCTTCATAGCTGAGAATGACTCGGTGTCGGAGCACGGTGTGGGCGACGTCCTTGACGTCCTGGGGAAGAACGTATCCACGTCCCGCCAGAAAGGCGTTGGCCCGGGCTGCCAGAGTCAGCGCGATCGTTGCCCTGGGGGAGGCCCCGAAATCAACCAGCCCTTCGATCGGAACACCGTGTCGCGCTGGATCCCGGGTAGAGACCACAAGTTCCACGACGTATTCCTTGATCCGATCATCGACGTGGATCCGGTCCACCGTTTCTCGAGCCTTCATGATCGATTCCGGAGTGGTCACCGCCGTCACCGTGGGCGTTCCGGTGGTTCGGGCCATTCGTTCCAGGATCAGTCGTTCCTCTTCCGGCGTGGGGTAGTGAACCTTCAGTTTGAGCATGAAACGATCGACCTGTGCTTCGGGCAGGGGGTAGGTGCCTTCCTGTTCGATCGGATTCTGGGTCGCCATCACCAGGAACGGATCCGCCATCTTGAAGGTCTCATCGCCAATGGTGACCTGGCGTTCCTGCATCGCTTCGAGCATCGCGCTCTGGACCTTGGCGGGCGCTCGGTTGATTTCATCCGCAAGAACGAGATTGGAGAAGATCGGTCCCTTCTTGATCGTGAATTCACCATCCGAAGGTCGGTAGACCAGCGTGCCCACGATGTCTGCGGGCAGGAGGTCGGGGGTGAACTGGATTCTCTGGAAATCAGTGGAGATGCAGTCGGCCAGGGTCGAGACGGCAGTGGTCTTGGCCAGGCCCGGCACACCCTCGATCAGGACGTGCCCGTTGCAAAGCAGGCCCATGACCAGGCCGTCCAGGAGCTCTTCCTGTCCGACCACGACCTTGTGGATCTGCTCTCTGAGCTGCTGAAATGGCCTCGCTCGCTCGGCGACTTCCTGTTCGATCGCGCTGATATCTATCTCAGGTGAAACGGTCATTGTGCTGTGTTCTCCTTACAGTTCCAGGACGGGCTGCCGTGGCCTCCAGTGTACGGATTCCGGGCTGTCGGGCTGCGCTCCTCCAGTCCTCCTGGGAGTGTACGATTGAGCACCCCTCCGTGTTCGCCGGTCCTTGCGGCACTCTATGAATCCTGGGGGCGTCTTCTTCCACATAACCTCATCGACGGAGCACCACGCGCATGAAAGTCGCTTTCCTCGGTACCGGCATCATGGGCCGCCACATGGCCGATCATCTGATCTCTGCGGGCCACGAATTGACTGTTTTCAATCGGACGAAGTCCAAAGCGGACGACCTCGTCGCTCGGGGCGCCCGGTGGGCCGACTCACCCTCGGAAGCAGCCGATGGGCAGGATGTGGCGATTTCGATCGTGGGGATGCCCGAAGACGTGGAGGCGGTCTACACGGGCGCCCACGGAGTGCTCTCGGGCTCCACGCCGCCACCCCTGATCATCGACATGACCACGAGTACTCCAACCCTGGCACGAACCCTCCACGAGCTGGCTGCCCGGCAGAACGTCGCTTCGATCGATGCCCCGGTTTCGGGGGGGCCTGCGGGTGCCGAGGCGGCATCCCTGACGATCATGGTCGGGGGTGATGAACCAGCGGTCCGGAAAGCCTGGCCACTCTTCGAGTGCATGGGCAAGACCGTCGTCCACCAGGGTGGCCCAGGCTGTGGGCAGCACACCAAGATGGTCAACCAGATCCTGCTTGCCGGCAACATGATCGGATTCGCCGAATCGATGGCCTACGCGGAGGCCGGAGGCCTGGACCCCGCCAAGGTCATCTCCTCGATCAAGGATGGAGCCGCCGGTTCCCGGGCCTTGACGGACTTCGGGCCCAAGATCCTCAAGGGTGATTTCACCCCGGGCTTCTACGCCAAGCACTACCTCAAGGACCTCGGGATCGCCCTGGACGAGGCCAGGGGCATGAAACTCAAGCTCCCGATGCTGGAGCTGGTCCAGGGTTTCTACGAGCGGATTTGCCGCGAGGGGCTCAATGAATGCGGAACCCACGTGCTCATAGCGGTCCTGGCGGCCGATCAGGGGTCTCCTGAGGCGTCCAGCGTCCTTCAAGGGTTGAAGTCATCCACCCAGTAGGTACACTATCCGGCTCGCCTCAAGCAGGCGGAAGGGCTGAATACACCATGAGCACCACCACCGAACTCAATCCCACCGGAACTTACACCTTCACCATCACCAAGGCACCCGAGCGCACCGCTCAGGTCAAGACGGTGAAGCGGCTCATGGAGATGCAGCCGGAGATCCAGAAGGGGTTGTCCTCACTGGCCAAGCGCCGGGCTCAGACCGACAATGATCCCCGCCGACGAGCAGGTCGCATCTGGATCCACCGCAAGCGTCGTACGAACCTGGTGAAGGTGGCTCAGGGCGAAACCTTCACGCTTCGACTCACCCCTCAGATTCTGCCCGATCTTCGAAGCGTCCTGCCGTTCCTCGACGTCAAGGACGCCTGACTCTCGAAGCCTGCAACGAATGACCACGACGCCTCGCAGACGCGAGGCGTCGTTCTTTTCATCCTGGATCCGATTGTGGTCTCAGGTGTTCCCGTGCAGGACGCCGTTCAGGACTGCGCCAGAATGGTGTGCCTGATCGGAGTGAGGATATTGGGGACCACGCGTTCCTCGGCCAGACGCTCAGCGCACCCCGCCAGAGCCGCGAAGCGGGTTCCCAGATCCTTGAGGTCCTCGATCCCTCCGGTGTTGCGTACCGTCAGGAACACACTGATCGGTTCTCTGCCGAAGATTCCGCTGTTGCGCTCACGAAGGCTCGTACGAGTCTTGACTTCCACAAACGCCTGCATCTGTGAACTCGGATCAAGTGCGATTCCGATGACCGGCTGGCACTCGATGACCTGCTCTTCTTCAGCGACCATGTCACCCAGCGGCCCATCGGAGAGCAGCGCGTTGAACACGATCGAATCACGGTCGCCCTGGGCTTCGAGATCGAAGCCAAAGACCAGTTCGAGGTGCTCGATGTCGATGGGGCTGATCGAGAGGAACCAGGGTGCGATATCAAGGACTGTCCGATGCAGCCGATAGGCTTCACCCAGATCATCGGGATTGACGGCTCCGCTGCGCAGGGTGGTTCCCTTCAGGGAAAACCAGGAGTAGGCCTTCTGGAGTTCGTCTGATTCCAAGGCAAACTCGTCCTCGAACCGACGAAAGTTGGCCAGCCCGGGAAATTCCTTCTTCAGACGGCTGAAGAGGTCCAGCAGCGTTTCGCGGGACTCTGGAAGGTCCAGTTTGAGGGCGAGCTTCTGGTTGACGTAGAAGTCGGTGACCAGCGTGTCCAGGGCGTTGACCATGTCTGTCTTTGCGGGTCCTTCCAGCACTCATCTCGATCGAAACGAACCCGAAGTGCTCACTGCCTCCGGACGTCATGAGCCTATCCGGTGAGGACTTGGGGAGAGGGGAAGCGCAGGTTATCCACGCGCAACGGTCGATCCGTAAGTCAGTCGGCGCCAGAGCCATTCCACCGGCCCCTGTCGGTAGGCCCCCAGCCATGCAACGCTGATGAATGCCAACATCGTCCACGTGACCAGCGCGACCGGAATCAGGTAGATCCGCTCGACCGTACCAAAGAGACCGAACCCGTAGTAGTAGAAGACGCTGGTCATGACCACCGTCTCGAGCAGGTAATTGGTCAGGGCCATCCGACCGGTACAGCTCAGGGCGTGGATCAGCCATTGGAATGTTCCGCTTCGAACCAGGTTGATCACGATGCTGGCGTACCCCATCGAGACCAGGGGAACCGAAAGCTCGTGGATCATCATGATCCAGATCAGGTGTCCTGGTTGCTCCTGCATGTACAGCATCTGCACCAGGCAGCAGGCCGATTCGATCAATAAGCCGATTGGCAAGCCGACGTAGATCGTCAGCGTCCGCAGTCGTTCTCCAGCGGCCCCGTCCTCGAAGAACCCGCTTCGGTAGAGCAGCACCCCCAGGGCGAACATAGCCATGATGTGCCAACCGTTTGAGAGCATCGTGATCACGATGTACATCATCCACGTGATCGCCCGAAACACGAACAGGTCCTGGTATGGACCATCCTGGTACGCCTGCAGTTCGGCGGTGGACCAGATCTCGGATTTGGGATTGAAGTTCGAGGTGAAAATGGCATCGAAACCCAACTGGGACTCGGCGTCGGATTCGGAGGCGATCAGCGAGCTGTCCTGTGCCTGGTTGGTCGCCTCCAGATCCAGTGCGGTGAATCCACCGGAAAGCAGCGCGGTGAACACCAGCAGTCCCACAACCAGAGGGATCAGAGCCCGATTGGAAAGCCTGCAGAAGAGCAGCAGCCAGACGCCGCACAGCGCATACACGGCAAGGATGTCTCCGTACCAGAAGAACAGGGCGTGAATCACTCCGAAGCCGAAGAGGACCACCAGTCTCTTGAGGAAGAAGGAGTCAAAGTTCTTCCCTGCAAGCCGTGCTCGATTCCACTGGATGGCGGCGCCGACCCCGAAGAGGATCGAAAAGATCGTCATGAACTTGTATTGGAAGAACAGATTGATGATCCACCAGCTGGTCCAGTCCCCGGTCGAACCAGCCGTCTCTCCGTTGTCCGCCCAGGGGGGGGAGAGTGCAGTGATCAGTGGAAAAGCGAAGAACAGGGTGTTCACCACCAGAATCCCGATCAGAGCGAATCCTCGCAGAGCGTCAATTGAGATCAGTCGTTCCGACGAACTCACGGATCTGAACTGGAAAAGTGGCGGGTCTGGAGGGCGAACACTCATGGCAGCTCGTTTCTGATCCATCCAAGCAATGTCGCCACATCAGTCAGTGAGTCTACCACCAGATCTGCGCCGCTCTGCTCGAGCTCCTCCCGGGAAGACTTTCCCGTGGTCACGCTCAGTGCGCGACATCCCGAATGCAGCGCACAATCTACATCGTGCGGGGTATCGCCAATTACGACCACCTGTTGGGGTTCAATTGCCACGCCGCTCAGCTGCAGATAGCGCGCCAGGGCGACCGGGGGCAGGTCCCTTCGGTGCAGACCCTCGTTTCCAAAGACCCCGAAATCAAACCACGCCCGTTTGAACCCTGCATCACGGAGTTTGAGCCAGCAGGTCGGCTCGATGTTTCCGGTGAGCACCGCCGAGCAGAGGTCATCCTGTTCATGCACCGCCTGGACCAGGGCTTGAGCACCTTCCAGCGGTCCTGCCCAGGTGTCGATCGAGAAATGATGTTCCATTCGCTCGATGTAGACTCGTTGCAGTTCGTTTATCGCCTCTTCGTCATCCGGCAGGTCGGCGAGTTGAAGCAACTCCCGAAAGAGGTGGTGGTCCAGTCGTCCCCCGGTGTCCAGGGTACTGGGATCCACCGAGAGTCCGTGGAGTTGTTCGATCGCCTCCTGCATCGATTTCAACCCGACGCCTCGAGACCTCAACAGCGTTCCATCGACATCGAAGAGAATCAGCATGGCCTATCCGGAAACCAGATTACAGACGGTCTTGGCCGCTTCCGTCAGATCATCCGCACTGTGCATGGTGGGAAGTTCCGATTTCTTCTCCTCGAGAATCCTCCGTGCATTCTCCACGTTTGTCCCTTCCAGTCGAACGACCAGAGGGACATCGAACCCGACGGCCTGGGCAGACTCCACGATCGCCTCCGCGATCGTGTCGCATTGCATGATTCCACCAAAGATGTTCACCAGAACACCCTTCACCTTCTTGTCACTGAGAATGATGCGGAAGGCTTCGGTGACCGCTTCACGATCAGCACTGCCTCCCACATCGAGGAAGTTGGCGGGATCGCCTCCATGCAGCTTGATGATGTCCATTGTGGACATGGCGAGACCGGCACCATTCACCAGGCAGCCGATGTTTCCGTCGAGAGCGACGTAGGACAGCCCGAATTTCTGGGCGTGGAGTTCGGAGGGGTCTTCCTCGGCGGGGTCTGCGAGGGCGTGGATATCCTTGTTTCGGAAGAGGGCGTTGTCGTCGAAGTTCAGCTTGGCATCGATGGCGAGCACCTGCCCGTCGGGGTGTGCTGCACTGGCAGGGGTGATCACCAGCGGGTTGATCTCAACCAGGCCGGCATCCTTGGACTGCCGAATGGCATCCACCGCCATCATTGCCTTGACCGCTTGCCCGATCTGCTTGCCCTTGAGCCCCAGGTTGAAGGCCATTTTGCGCGCCTGCCAGACCTGAAGGCCCAACAGTGGATCAAGCGGTTCCTTCAGAATCAGTTCCGGGGATTCTTCAGCGACCTTCTCGATCTCAACCCCTCCCTCAGCCGAAGCGATCAGGGTGTACGTCCCACGAGACCGGTCAAGGGTGACGGCGAGGTAGTATTCCGCTTCAATGTCCACCCCAGCGGCCACCAGCAGTCTTGAGACTTCGAGGCCTTCCGGTGGAGTCTGAGGTGACACCATGCGGTTGCTGAGCATGAATTCAGCGGCTTGCAGGGCTTCTTCCTTGGTGCGGATCAGCTTCACAAATCCGGCTTTTCCTCGACCGCCTGCATGGACCTGAGCCTTGATCACGACCAGATCTGCTCCGGAGTCCAGCAACCGTGCTGCCTCGCGCACCGTCTCGTCAACGGTCTCGGTCATTGCTCCGGGGGGAACCGGTGCTCCGGCTTCCTGCAGAAGAGTGCGTGCCTGGTATTCGTGAATCTTCATGGTGTTCTCGGTGGGGGCTCAATCAAGGGATTCTGATTCGATGCTCGCGGACTGTCCGGCAAGCTTCTTTTCCGCATAGCGTTTCACCCATTTTTCCCAGGACTTTCCGGCGGCGGGATCTCGTCCATCAAGTTCGATGTGGCTGATCTGGGAAGCCAGGATGCTCTTTCTCTGGGAATCCTGTGGCAGGTCGAGTCGAAGTGCGAGATCGTCCAGGCTCACACCTTCCACATCAAAGACGAATCCACTGAGGGATTCCCCGCTCTTGAGGTGGATGGTCGTGTCACCGCGGTAGTCCCTGGTCAGTTCCAGCGCCGCTCTGGTCTGCCGAACGTCACCCAACTGAAGCGTCATGCCCTGGCTGGCTTCCAGGTTCTCTTCGTTCTGGACGGTCGGATCCAATTTGTTCTTCTGTGGCATGTCGCTTTTCCGTTCCTCTACTGCTCATCCAGAAATTCGTTGATGTCAAAGAAGTTCGCGGTATCGTCCGGCCCGGCCTGCTCGGTTTCAAAGGCACGCTGCCATCGCGGGAAGTTCTCTTCAAGCCGCTCAAGCGAGATGTTCGCCAGTTCCGCTTCCAGGTCATGAGTGCACTGCACATCAACGAGCTGCACGAGATCCTCGTCCTGGATCAGTTCATTATTCGAGGTATCCAGAAATCGAATGGAGATACCTGGTCCGAAAAGAACACTTCCGCCTTCGATATCCGGCATCGTGTTGAAGCCCGCCAGCTTTCTGACCAGTTCACCGCGGGTTCCCAGCGGCTTGTCATCGGGCGATTTGTAGATCATTGAATCCATCGGCGTACCTTACATTGCAGATCGGGAACAGGACCATGGTAACTGCCCGGAGTCATCATTGCCTCACGTGCGCCCGGGGCGTCTGGGCGTACAGGGACCCACCGCGGTGTGCGTCAATCTCATGAAAGCAGATCGACTGCCGTATCCAGTAATCGCGCCATGGGTACCGGCTTGTTGAGGTACGCACTCACCCCCAGGCTCTCGGCATAGGCCTTGTGCCTTTTTCCCTCGTTGGCGGTGACCATGATCACGGGAGGTGGAGCTTCGAGCTGGCTGATCTCCTCAAGAACCAGAAAGCCGCTTCGGTGGGGCAGCATCATGTCCAGCACGATCAAGTCGGGAAGTTCAGAGCGCAAGGCGCTGATCGCCTGGTTGCCATCCTCCCCAATCGTGGTCCGTGCTCCTTCGCTTTCCATGGCAAGGAGGATCAGCTCGCGTACATCGGGATCGTCATCCACCACGAGCACGTGCAGGCCGTCGAGTCTGGAGGTCGGCTTCATTGGCTCAACCCCGCATCCAGACGACTGTTGGCGATGATCTGATCCAGCAGCGCCGGCGTCATCCATGGCAGCGTTTCCAGTTTGGCAATCACCTTGGAGGGCATCGGTTCACCTCGCCGTTCCCACTTCGGGCGGCTCTTCCAGCGTCGGTGGACCCAGAAGTACTGTTCGGGATTGATCCGAACCATCTGCTCCATGGCTCGATTGAATCGGGCGGTTATGTAGAAAAGAGGATCTGGTTGGTCCACCCAGTCTTCCGGATAGATGATATCCGGGGTGATCAGGCGGTAACGAAACTGATCCTTTATGCGTCGCGCATATCCGGTCACGATCGGCACCTCATTGCGCATCGCAAGCAGTCCGATCGATTTGTAGCTGGAGGCCATGCGACCGAAAAACGGAACGAATAGCCCCTTGTCTCCGGCATTCTGATCGGCGATGAAGCCGACCCGTCCGCCGTTCTTCACCAGCTCATCGACTTCGTTCGTGGCACCGAACTTCGTGATCACCTTCATGCCATGAGCTTCTCTGAGACCCAGCAGCCAGTCGTTGATCAGAGGGTTGTCGATCGGGCGAGCAAGCGCCGTCATCGGAAAACCGAGAAGGCTCAGGAGGTACCCCAGAACTTCCCAATTTCCGATGTGGCCGGTGAGAAAAAGTGCGGGCTTGTCCTCGATGAACAATCGAATCACGTTGGAAAGGGATCCCAGTTCGACTCGTTCGTGCCAGTTGTCACGCTTGAGCAGTTTCGGCATTGCCAGCATGTCCACGGTGATCAGCTGGAACATGTTGCGGATTGACTGCTTGGTGATTCGTGCGGCTTCCTTGGAGTCGATCTCCGGGAATGAGCGTTGCAGATTCGTCTGGGCTCGGGTTCGCCGTTTGTTGCTCAGAAGCGTGTACGCGGAACCAAACGCACCGGTGGTGCGCATGTTCTCTTCCGCATCGAAACAATGCACGACCGCGCTGAGCGATCTGAGTGCGAGGTACTGTGACCAATCGACTGCCGTTGCCATGATGAGATCTGGTCTCCCTCAGGCACCTGGCCGGCCGTGGCCTGTGTACGCGTTCAGAGGTGGGGGACTCAGGAGTCCTCGTCGCCGGTGAGCAGTCGGAATCGATTCCAGTTCAAGACGGGAATCTGGGCATTGATGGCCTGCTGGAAGAGTTCCTCGTAGCGTTCGTAGGCCTCGCGCTTGCGCACCATGGCGTTGATCTCCTGCTCGGTGGCATTCTTGGAGATCAGCTCCGTAAAGACGTACTCCGGCACATCTCCGAGCACCAGGAAATCCAGGTCACCGGTGAGTTGGTCGCCTTCGACGACTTCGCCGCCCCATTCGATGATCCGGCTGCGAATGTAGTCGGCTTCATTGTGAGTTGGAGTGCCGTTCGCGTCCACGTCGAACTGACCGTAGACGAGGAACTTGAAGCGGTGCTCAGGGTTGAACACGGCGTTGGCGATCACGTCGCCGCGCACCACTGGGCGTGCGGTGGAGCCGTTGGTGATGCGTGCGGTCGCGGTGTTTTCTGCAACCTTGATCACCTGGATGCTTGCCTTGCCTTCCGAGTACTGGCCAGTGCGCTGGTCGATTCGGATCTTGCCGGCGTCGTCGTAGACGCGGAAACTCATGCCCGGTCGGATTCGATCGTTGCGACCAAGATTGATGAACACCTGGTCCGAGGAACCGAGGACGTCGACGACTCGGCCATCGACCAGTTCTGCTGGATTGCGGGGCCGGACTCGGATCGAGTCTACGACCTTGCGCAGTTCGTTCAGACGGCTCGAAAGAACCGTCTGGTTGCCGGTGAGGCTGGCGATTTCCTCTTCCAGTGCGTTCACTTCCTGCTTGTGGCGGGTGTTGTTGTCGTCGATCGCCCGCAGGTAGTCGTTCTGGGTCTTCGTCATGTCCTGTCGATACTGCTCTGCGGCCTGTCGGTAGCCTGCGATGTCCGACGTCACAGAATTCACTCGGTCATCGGAGCTGTTCTTCAGCGTCTGATACTCCGAATTCATTCGGCTCATGTTGGATTCAACATCGCGCAGTCTGTTTTCCGCTTCCATCGCCCGCCCACTCAGCAGGCGATTTTCCTGGATCAGACGGTTGTAGGCATCGGCAAGGCTGCTGTTTCCGTCGAGATTGAATCGTTGGCGCGTGCCTTCAATGTCGGCGCCCTGATCGCCTGAAACGAATGCCCGGTAGTTGTTCGAACGTTCGACGAGGTAGCCGACAAGTGACTTGCGGTTGTCCCTCGCTTCGTTCTTGAACTGAGCGATGTCGCCTCGCTGGGCCTCACTCTCGCGCATGAGCTCCATCCGAAGCTGTTCTTCCTGCGCCAACTGCTCATTGGAGTTGTTGCGCTGTCCGTACAGCAGGATCGCCGCGGTCGCACTGCCAACCGTGAGAAAGATGAAGATGATGAGCGCGATCAATACACCGTTGCCGCCGTTGGAACGCATCGCCATAATGGAACTATCTCCTTGGTGCCTTGCCCCCTGAGCAAGTCAGATCCTTTGTCTGCACTCAGTTCTGGCTACAAGGACGCCAATATAGTGGCAGATCAACTCAGAGGTACCTTCACGGCCTCTGAAGCATGGAATTGAATTCCTTTCCAACCACTTCGTATCGCGTCGCTGGTCGGTTTCACAGACTTCGTGTTCGCCTCAATCAGGGTTGAATCCCCCTTTTTCTGTAGTCGCTCACCCGAGGCCTGGCTCGATTGGGAGCCTCAGCAGGGGGGCGAGGGGCTCAAACGGTCGTTTCAGGCCCCTGGGAGGCTTCAAGCGGGCATCGCAGACCTCCGTTTTTCCACTTCTCTCGGAGGATCCGCGGCCCCCACTTTGGTCGATCCTGTGCAGAAGCGGCCAGGCTGGGGGGGTGAGGGCCCCGTCTGGGGTGTTGTTGGCTGATCCCGGACTTGAACTACGCGAGAGATCCGGCATAATGGTCCGTTCCCCTTCGATCGTGTGATCCAGGGAACCGCACCACCTTTCTTCTACGAGGTATCGCTTCGTGCCGAATACTGAATCAGCCAAGAAGCGCATGCGCCAGGACAAGAAGCGCCATGCCCGAAACAAGTGGCGCAAGCAGCGCGTCCGTCTGCAGACCCGCGCTTTCAGCGAAGCTGTCCGGACCAAGGACGTCAAGGGTGCCGAGGAGGAGTTTCGCAAGCTCTGCTCCATCCTGGACAAGGTTTCCTCGACCAGCACGATGCACAAGAACACTGCTGCTCGAAAGAAGAGCCGCTTGGCTGCCCACCTCAAAGCATTGCGCGCAGCCTGAGCCCATCATTGATTGAACACCACACTGCCGAAGCACCTCCTGTGCTTCGGCAGTGTTCTTTTATGATGTGGTCGTTGAATTCATTCACTTTTCGTGGGTGTCACGATGGAACAGGTTGAAACACACGATTCCTACTGGGTTGCAACGAAAAAGCCGCTCGAGGTCCTGCTGTTCCTCCTCCCTTTTCTCGTGTTCTACGAACTCTCTCTGGTGCTGGTTCTTCGTCGGGATGGAGGCGAAACCCTCACCAACTGGGCTCACGAAGCCTTGAATCGATATCTCAACTTCGCTATTCCCGACATCATTGGATTGAGTTTTCCAGCGATCGCGGTGGTGGTCGTGCTGTTGATCTGGCACGTGCTGACCAGGGCGTCCTGGAGCATTCGTCTCAGCACGCTCGGTTTTATGCTGCTCGAGGCGGTGGCCTGGACGATTCCTCTGGTGGTCTTCAGTCGGGTCGTACACGAACTGGTGCCTCTGGTCGTGCTGCAAGAGGATGTGGTTTCACAACTCGGGCCGATGGGCAAAATCGCGATCTCGATCGGAGCCGGGCTCTACGAGGAGCTGGTCTTTCGAATGCTCTTGATCTTTCTGATCCACACCCTCCTGGTGGATGTGTTGCGCCTGCCCTCTGCACCAAGCACCTTCCTTGCCGTGGTCTGCTCTGCAATCCTCTTCACCCTCTACCACCCACTTCAGGGTCCGGATGAGAGCCTTTCCGCCGCGAGAGTGGCCTTCTACATGGTCGCGGGTCTCTCATTTGGTGGTCTTTTCGTCTTTCGTGGATTCGGAGTCGTGGTCGCGGTCCATTCCTTCTACGACATCTTCACCTTCTTCAGTTCGAACTGAAGCTTCTCACTCCGTTACACTTGCATCATGGATTCTTCACATGGACACGCATGACCACATTCGACTGCTGTGCCTGGATTGCGATGGCGTGCTCACCGATGGCAGCCTCCTGATTTCGGATGCCGGTGAAGAATCCAAACGCTTCCACGTTCATGATGGACTGGCCCTGAAGGCTTGGCAGGCGTCCGGTCGTGGCGTTGCGGTCATTACCGCTCGAACATCACCCGCACTCCAGCGGCGCATGGAGGAGCTGGGAATCACCGAATTGCACCAAGGCGCGACCGACAAACGCGCGGTCTTCGACGAGATCTTGAAGCGCAACCGGATCGAAGCATCCAGCGTCGCCTACATGGGTGATGATCTGGGGGATATTCCGGTGCTCTCCTGCTGTGGACTGGCCATGGCTCCGGCCAATGCCTGTTCCGAAGTACGCGCGATGGCGCACTGGGTGGCAGAACGTCGGGGGGGTGAGGGAGCGGTTCGTGAATCAGTCGAGATGCTGATGCGTCAGTCGGGAGAATGGGACCGATTTGTCGAACGCTGCACCAGTGGCGCCTCGGAGAATGGCTAGCTCATGGCTGCGGTGCGCGAAACATCTTTTCCATTACGCCGGGGTGCAGCGTCGGTGTTTCTGATTATGTTCGCCGCCCTGGTTCTTGCTTTTCTCGTTCTCTTGATCGCGTGGCTGATCGAGCCGGAGCCCCTGGAAGTTCGCAGCCGACATCGTGGTCTGGACATCACCGAACTGGTGACTCCGGGTGCCCTGACCGATCAGGAGCGATTGAATTCCGGAAGCACTCCCGATGGCTCAAACATCATTCTGGAAGACGGTGCATGGGTTCAGGTCGCGGGCGAGGATGGTTCGCTTGCCCAGCAGTACAGCGCACAGAAGATCGACCCTCTGCCTGATGGCTGGATGGAGATGGAGCGACCGCGTTCGCTGATGTACCTCGATGCCGGTCGAATCATGACCTTGCGAGGGGAACATGGCCTGCTCAGTGTTCCCAACCAAGCCATCGAATCAGGCGTTCTTGATGGGGATGTTGTGATCCGGCTCTTCATACCCAAGGGCGATGCCGAGATCGACATCACCCGTGATGAACCGGAGATCATCATTCGTACCGAAGAAGCGGCTTTCGACAATGCGCTGGGTGAGATCCGCTGTGACAAGTCGATTCGCATCGATACCAGGGAAGCGAGCTTTGCTGGAGTTGGTTTGACGGTCCTCATTGGCAAGTCCGGCAATACCATCGAGCGACTTATGGTTGAACGCAGCACGGAACCGATTCGAATTCTCAGACGAACGACCGCTCAGGCCGCGTCGGTAGCACCGAAACCGGCTGCGTCGGGTACCTCCTCGGCACGTTCCGAGCGCTCTGGCGCAGCGGGAGTATCGAATTCCTCCGAGTCCGCGGGCCCGCTCTACTACCAGCTCACCCTGGAAGACAATGTCGAGGTTCGCCAGTTCGCGACCGCCGAGTCACCAAGTCCCAATGCAATTCTGCGCGGTGACTCCCTGCGCACGGTCTTCAGCCTGGATGGCGACGCGATGTCGACTCTCGATCCGGAATCCGATCGCGATCCATCGGACGCGGAGGGCGGAAAATCATCGCCGATGCTCAGCGCCACTGAATTCTTCGGGGGCTCGGTCCTCGGCGCTTCAGGTTTCAAATCCGATCCCCAGGTTGATCTGGACTCCGAATTGATCGAGATCAGTTACGACGGACGTCTGGTCATGATTCCCGCCGCACCCGATCGATGGCCCGGAAGTGTTGATGACATCACTTTCGAACTCAATGCGGTGAACCGACGTGTCGAGGTAATCGATGCCAAGAGCGAAGCCGTCGCAACCTGTGCACGTCTGAGTTATCGAACCGATACGGAGCGGGTCCAGCTGATCGGCGATGAGCTCAGACCGTTGGTGGTGGACAGCCCGCAGATGACTCTTGAGGCAGAGCGCTTCTGGCTGGTCCGCTCGTTAGGAGAGGCAGCGATCGAAGGTGCGGGCAAGATGGTCTTCACCAACCAGAAGCAGGACGACACTCGACTTGGAATCGACTGGTCAGGCCAGGTCGATCTTCTGTTCGAGCCCGGTACCGATCTGCTTGAGTCTGCTCGATTCCAACGTGACGTACAGGTTTCCAACAAGGGTTTCACCTTTGATTCGGAAGTCATGGAAGTCTTCTTCGAACATGATGCTTCGGAGCAACCGGTGCTCAGCCGCATTCTCTCATCGGGGGGAACGGCTGGACAGGTTCGGGCGAATCGTATCGGCGAAGTCGGAGAACTCCTGGCCGATCAAATCGAACTTGATCTTGATGTGGACGACACCGGTGATCCGATCCCCCGCCAACTCAACGCAACCGGTTCCGTTCGCGCACGTGATCAGCAACAGACTGTCTGGACGGAGAATCTGGACGTCCAGTTTGTTGCCGACGAGTCGGATGAGGGCTTCCAACTCGGACGAATCAAGGCGATTCGTGGGGTCCAGGTGCTGCTTGAGAACGGGGCCCGCGCCTGGGCGGAACGGCTTGATGGTGACGGACTGAAGCGCCAAGTCATGTTGTCTGCCGATGACGGAGATCTCGTTCTGGTTCGGGGCAACGTGATTTCCGATCAGCTTCACTCGGTGCGTTTCGACGATGCGACTCAGGTCGCACAGACCAATGGTCCCGGTCGTTTCCGTCTCTTTGACGATCCGCTCGAACTGCCGGCCCAAGGTGCGGTTGAGGTGCCGGGAGACTTGTCCGCGACTCCCTCATTGGAAGCGACCTGGGCGAGAATGATGCTCTTCGATGACCTCTCCAACGATGGGGCGGGCAGTCTTGAACTGATCGGAGACGTCATGGTTCGGAATGTTCCTGATCAGTTTGAGCAGAACGATCTCGATGCAGGTTTCTTGCGACTGGATTTCAAAGAGCATGAATCCGCTCCGGTGATCGATTCCAAAGGAAATGTTTCCTCCCCGGACATGCAAGCCGCATTTTCCAATTCCCGTGAACTCGGAACGCTGACCGCACGGGGTGATGCTCGACTTGAGAATCGAACCTGGCCGGTCACGGTTCGGGACGGTGATCCTGATCTGTTCCGCATCCAGGGGGCCGATATCGTCTATCAGGCGAGCAATGGGAATGCCATCATTCGAGGGCCCGGCACGATGTTGATCAACCGAGTGCCCCGTGAAGACGATACCGCGCAATCCTCGATGTCAGCCACCGGCCTCGGTGGAGATGGCACCAGTCGCTTCAGCTGGACCGATGGGATGGCCATGGAACGACAGATTGCCGATCGCTTCAAGATCACGATGATCGGTGGGGTTGAGGTACTTCATGCAGGCCTTCTCCCCGAGNACACCATGTCCATGCGATCGAACTCCCTGGACATTCTCGTGAATCGGCCGCTGGAAAGTTCTGGTGATGTTCCGCAAGGGGACGACCCCCAGCAGCTGGATCTCGGCGGCCAGGCGACAATCCTTCGAGTCACCGCCGATGACCGGGTCTTCGTGCGAACCCCTGACCAGGACGTCGAGGCGGATTTCTTCGATTACGACGTGACCAATGGAATCGCACACCTCACCGGTCGTGCCGGCCGCCTCGTGACGTTGGTGTCGCGTCAGTCGCCGACACCGGTTCGTGCCTCGGAAATGACCTGGGACATGCGATCGGGCCGCATTCAGATCACCGGGGCGCAGGGCGGCGCCGGTCGCTGATTCTGGAGCCAGCCAATTTGGAACGGCGTTTCAGAGCTCGGCGCGGATCGCCCAGAGATCAGGGAACAGCGGGTTGAAGAGCGTTCCCCGCAGGTATTCAACCCCGGGTGAACCGCCGGTTCCCGTACGNATTCCAATCGTTCGCTGCACCATCATCACGTGTCGGTAACGCCATTCCTGGATGCCCTCGTCGAGGTCGACGAAGTGCTCGCAGAGCGCGCGTTCGTGGGGGTGTTCCTTGTAAAGACGTATCAGTTCCGCTTGAAACTCAGGGCACGCCTCGGTCGGGGTGGTGTGGTCCCCGTCAGTGAAGCTTGCGGGTACTGCGAAATCACGGTTCTTGAGCCACTGACAAAGCGCGTTCCACACCGACGGTTCGTGGTATCTGCGTTCCAGTGCGACCCGTTCTGGCGATCCTTCAGGGTAGTTTTCCAGGGGACGCACCCGCTTGTAGCCAAGCATGAACTCAAATTCCCGAAACTGAGCCGACTGGAATCCACTGGCGCTCTGAAGAAAGTCCCTGAAGGAGAGAAAGGAGATCGGGGTCATCGTTTCCAGAATGTCGACCTGTGAGACCATCGTCTTCAGAATGGTGAGCATCCGTTGGATGGTGGCGAACGCCGGCTCGTCGGAGCCTTCGACCAGCTGCTCCTTGAGGTGNTCACCCTCGTGAAGCATCTGCTTGAACCAGAGTTCGTAGACCTGATGGATGATGATGAAGAGCATTTCGTCGTGCTCTTCCGGCCTTGATTTCCTCTGCTGAAGTTCCAGAAGTTCGCGGACCTTCAGGTAGGAGGAATAGGTGATCGCTTCAGTCTGGGTCATGGGGTGCTCCGGGGTGCGTGCCTGACCGTATACGGGCGGCCATGGCGCTGCAACCACCGGTCAATCACCGCGGTCGACCAGCTTCTGAAGAAGACCTTCGGTCCGGGCCAGGCTGTCTCGGATCTCGAGGAGCACGGTCTCCTCCGACCCGGGGGCTTCCAGCGAGCTTGGACTGCTCTGAGAGCTGTTTCGATCACGTTGCTCGAGCACATCCCTTCGAAAGTTCTCCGTGTCCTTGATGCCCATCAGGCTGATCAGGCTGCCCGGTCCGGATTGTCCTGCAGTTTCCACGGAGATCCGATGGAGGTCGAACATCCGCATGATCGGGCCCTGAACCATCTGAAGATCGGTGATCTTCTCGAGGGGCACGGTCTTCTCGATCTTGTTGAAGACGCCCTTCTTCACATTGAGTGATCGAGTCGTGAGAACGCACTCCCAGGAGTTGATGATGCGATCCAAGACGAGCTTGTAGATGATGGCCAGGATGAGTGCGATGGGAATGGTGACGATCAGCAAGGCAAGAATGGCACAGCTGGTCCAGTGGTACTTGATGATCGCGTCCTTCTGAAAGACGGCGGTCTTGAGGATCTCCTCGTTGGGCCCCAGTTTCATCGGTAGTCTCCCGGTGGCAGTGCTCATCCCACGACTGGTGGTGCGAACCCTTCGCGATAGTCACGGCGCACGATCGTGGCATCCGCTTCAGGGTGGTTGGTGATCGATCGGGCCGCGCGGTTCCAGACCAGCTCGGTGTTGGGGAACCTCGCCGCCTTCTGTGCGAGCAGGGCGGGTTCGGTGATGCGCACCCCGTCGGAGAAAGGAGTGCGCAGTTCGGTCTTCACACCGTGGATGTTGTCGACCCAGGCGTGCCAGTGGTTGAGTCCGGGGAATTCAGGAAGTCCCGGCATCTCGAGGCCGGGAGTCATCACACCGTCTCGCCAGATCTCGAGGTCACCGCCCGCAGTCAGGGCGAGCACGCCACCCTCGCAGACCACCATGGTCATGTTGGAGTCCTTCCACTCCCCGGGGGGAAGTCCGAGCGCGGCTCGGGACGGCGTCTGGCCGCAGTCGCTGTAGTGGATGGGAAAGGTCGGTCCGGCGAATCGATCGGAATCGACCTCGTAGGTGATCGTCGAGAGGCAGGGGTAGGTGTGGAACCGGTCCGAGGGCGCGGGGGCATGGGTCTTCACTGCGATGGGGGACTGCAGTTCGTCGTAGCCAAAGAAGATCACGTCGAGGACGTGAACCCCCCAGTCGCCGAGCCCGCCGGTGCCGTAGTCCCACCAGGAACGCCACTTCAGGGGAATCAGTTGTTCATGGAACGGTTCGACTTCGCAGGGGCCGAGCCACAGGTTGAAGTCGATGTTCTCGGGGGCGGGCATCGGTTCCGACACCACGCCCTCGTAGTTGAAGTACTGGCCGGCATTGGGCGAACCGGTCCAGGCATAGCCGGCGATCGCCTTGCCGAGCACACCGGATCGGAGGATCTCCACCGCAGCTCTTCGGCCGGGGTAGACCATTCGCTGGTTGCCGACCTGGGTGACGAGGTCCGGTCGAGCCTTCATCGCCTCGTCGATCATCGCCAGTTCCTCGAGCTGCTGGACCAGGGGCTTCTGTCCGTAGACGTGCTTCCCATTGGCCAGGGCGGTGAGCATGATCGGTGCGTGGGTGTGGTCGGGAGTGGAGACGATCACCGCATCGAATCGATCGCCGTACTGGTCGAAGGCCTCCCGGTAGTCGGTGCAGACGAAGGCATCGGGGTGGGTGAGTTTCGTGTCCTCGAGGTAGTTGCTGTCCACATCGCAGAGTCCGGTGATTTCTACCCCAGGGTGGCCTGCGATCTGCGATCGGTCGGTGCCTCCGATGCTCCCCACCACCCCGATCGAGAGCACGTTCACCTTTTCATTGGGTGAAAATCGACGCATCGCGGCGCTCGCACCGAAGGTGGCCAGCCCCAGGCCGAGCCCGCTGGTGGTCTGTATGAATCGCCTTCGAGTAACCGGGTCGTTCACGGGCAGCCTCCTGTGCTGTTCTGATCCAAAGCGATCCCTCGGTCACATCCTGGTGACCGTGGTCTGACTTCCATCATAGTTTGTGAATGTCGCAGGTACAGAAACCGCTCAGGAATCAGGAGTTTCCCTTTGAATCCTGCTCAGCCGGCGAATCCGGTGCCGTCTCCGAATCGGTGAGACGTGTTTCCGCTCGTCGGTTCTGGTGCTCCTGCGAGGGGATTCGCAGCTTGGAGGCGAGTCCCACTCGCTGCATCGCAGAGATGATCATCCAACTCGAATCGAACTGCCACCAGCGCAGCCCATGTCGTGCGGAGGTGGGGAAGGCATGGTGGTTGTTGTGCCAGCCTTCGCCCAGCGCAAGAAAACCGCAGACCACGTTGTTTCGGCTCTTGTCACTCGTCTGGAACGGATGCGCCCCCCAGATGTGGCAGACCGAATTCACGCTCCAGGTCACGTGGTGCTCGATGAGGACGCGAACCAGGCCTCCCCAGATGAACCCGGTGAGTGCTCCCATCCAGGTCATGGTGATCAGTCCGCCCATGATCGTGGGAATCGCCATGCCCACCAGGACACACAACGTTGAATTCCGGTCGATCCATCTCAGCATCGGATCGGCCTTGAGGTCCGCCACGTACTTGTGCACCGGAGCGGTGTTGGACTGCAGCAGCCACCCCATGTGGGCATGCCAGAAGCCCTTGAAGAATCCGTGGTCTTCATCGGCATGCGGGGAATGGGGATCTCCTTCCTGATCACTGTGCTTGTGGTGGGCGCGGTGTGTGGCCACCCACCAGAACATCGGGCCCTGCATGGCCATCGAGCCGCAGAATCCCAAAATGAACACCACCCAGCGTGGAGCGTTGAAGGACTTGTGCGAGAAGTAGCGGTGGAATCCGATCGTGATGCCATAGCCACAGATCAGGTACATCCCCACCAGCAGAATCAGATCCAGCGGTCCGAAGAAGCTGTTCCAGGCCAGGATCATTCCGGCAAGCAGTCCGACCATTGGAAGGATGATGCCCGCCAGCAGCATGCCTTGGACAAACGGAGGGCTCTCGCTCGAGAGGTCGTCCGGGATTGGGTTTGATGCGGTGCCGAGGCTCATTAGGGGATCCAATCGTGGGGGGGGTGAGGTCGTGGTGCATCATAGTCACCCACCCCGGATGAGGTCGGGATTTGGTTCCCGGGACTGAAGCCACTGTTTGAGATCCCTTCTCTTCGATGTGGTTGCAATCACCTGTTCGTCCGGCGCCTCCGTACTGCAACCACTGATCGAGAAGATACGGGCTGCGCGCCATGATCGAATTCAGTGGCAGGCCCTCGATCTCTTGCATGCCTCCGGCCTTCGCCGGTGACCTGCCCGGGAGCAGCAGCTCCATGACCTGCCGGAGGGGCTCGGTGCTCCAGGCTGCAGGGTGGCTGAGGGAGTCAGGATAACTGTTCGAAATCCGCCCTTATGGATCATTCAGCCCCCTTGGTGCGCTGCTCTGATGAAAAAATCGAACGTTTTCAAACCAGCGTCCGTATCTGGGACAGATGAAAGGAGGTGCGTCATGAGCATCGAAGACAGAGACTACATGCGTACGATTCCTGAAAGCTCCTCCAAGAAACGGAGCAGATCCGGACAGGGTCTCACACGTTCTCGCCAATCCGAGACCAGTGAAAACAACAACACTGTCTTTTCTCGGTCCGAGCAGTTCGGTGTGCTGCTTGCAGGCGCCGTGGTGGTGGCACTGCTTCTCGCTGCCATACTCTGACCAGTAATGCATCAAGTTCGGGCGATGGCTTCTTTCGGGGAGTCATCGCCCGTTTTTATTTTTCGATTGTGTTTTTTCGCAAGGTGCGTCTGCACCCAGCCTGGAGAGTCGGCAGTTGCCGTCCGCATGGCGAGGGGGTCCAGTTCCGGGCGATTCGCTTTGTGGAAGGTGCCTGGGTAACGCTCTTTCGATGGATTCTCCATCGAATGGTGAGACGATGTCTGGACGTGTTTGATTCCGAGTGACCGTTCGCCTTCGATTCATTCCTTGTTTTCGGATTGAAGCACGACCATTTTGCGATAGCTCCCGCTGCGCTTCATGAGTTCCTCATGGTGCCCCATTTCAAGTACCCGGCCATGTTCCAGAACAACGATGAGGTCGGCGTGCATGATGGTGCTCAAGCGGTGCGCAATCACAAACGATGTTCGTCCCTTCATCAGCTGCGCGAGTCCCTGTTGAATGAACTTCTCGTTCTCCGTATCGAGGTTACTGGTGGCTTCGTCCAGTATCAGGATCTTGGGGTCGGCGAGGATTGCACGGGCGATGGCGATTCGCTGACGTTGCCCGCCCGAGAGTTTGAATCCTCGTTCCCCGATCACCGTGTCCCAACCGTCAGGGAGTGCATCGATGAATTCTGCAGCGGCAGCCAACTCTGCAGCCTCGCGCACTTCTTGGTCCTGGCATCCACGTCGTCCGTAGGCGATGTTCGACCGAATCGTTCCATCAAAGAGAAAGACATCCTGCTCGACGATGCCCAGGAGCCGCCTGTAGCTTTCCAGGGTGATCTTTCTGATGTCGTGCCCATCAAGCAAGATTCGACCCCGATCAGGGTCATAGAACCGAGCCACGAGGTTGCAGCAGGTGGTCTTTCCCGCGCCGGAACGTCCGACCAGCGCGACCATTGATCCAGGCTCCACCTCGAAATCAATTTCCTCGAGTGCTCCTTCTTCGGACCCCGGATAACGGAAGCCCAGGCCTTCCAGGGTCAGGCGTCCTTGCACCTCGTTGGGCTGGATGTCAAGGGCATCCGGGTGGTCGGGAAACTCCTTGCTCTCATCCAGGATGTCCATTACACGGTCCAGGCCCGCCAGGTTTGTCTGGAACATGGTGGCACTGTTGGCCAGCACCTCGATCGGTCCGAACAGCATCGCGAGGTATGCCAGGAACATCACCAGGTCTCCGGTGGTGATCGATCCCTCGATCACCTGCATCCCCCCGAACCACAACAAGGCAGCGGATGCCAGGGGAATCAGCAGGCTCCAGGCAAGTTCCACTCCCCGTGCCCACCACCAGACGTAGAGCTCCTTGCGGATCATGAGGTGGTTGCCGGAGGTGAACCTCGCGGATTCCGACCGGGTCCTCGCAAAGCCACGTACCACCCGCATGCCTCCGAACGACTCGGTGGCGTGTGAATCGATCTCCTGGCGTTGGATTCTGATGTCTCGGTACATCGGTCGGATGCGCCCGATCCAGGTGCGGTGGGTGTACCAGATCATCGGAAACAACGCGATCGCGCCCACCAGCAGTCGCCAGTCGACCCAGGCCAGGATCAGCAACGAACCCAGTAGTTGAATCACCGCTCGCCATGGGTTGTAGATCATTGCGAAGACCAGGTCCGCGACTCCGCCGGCATCCTCACGGATGAGGCTGGTCGCGCCACCGGATGTCAGTTCCTGCACGCGGTGCAGTGGCAGGCGGGAAGCATGATCAAAAACATCCTTGCGAAGACTCGATTGAAGGCGCTTCACAGTCTTGGTGGCTCGCCATCGGCCGACGATTCCAAGAATGGTCGAAAAGAATGCGACCACCACCACGATTCCCACCAGAATCATCAGCTGATCACTGGGAGTCTCGGGAATCGATCTCGCACCGGGTATGAGTTCCAGCAGGCTTTCCGGTAGAGGGAGCCCTTGGAAGACCTGGTCCACGGCGAATTTGGTGACGGCAGGGGGGACCAGTGCGAGCATGGTTGCGATGGTCAGCGAACCAAGCGCCACCGACATCGAGCTTCGGTAGGGGCGCAGCATCCGGAGAAACACCACGAAGAGCGTTCTGAATGAGCGAGTCCGGTGGGCACTGCGCTCCTGGGAATGCCAGGTGACCACCTTCTTTTCCCGATGGTTGCGTTTCTTCTCTTGCAGTTTGTCGCGATATTTTCGAAATCGGATTCTGGACGACCGATCCATCGACATCATGGTTTCTCCAGCCGTCTCGTTCGTGCACTTTTTCGAATCTCTGGATTGCCCAGTTGCCCGCAAGCCGCCATGACATCCCGCCCCTTGGTGCCGCGTCGTTTCACGAACTGTCCGTTTCCCATGGCCCGCGCGATGAATCGATCGATTGAGGACTCCTCGGGTGCTTCCCACGGTGAATCACGCCTCGGGTTGTACGGGATGACATTCAGTGAACACCTCAGCGGCTTGAGCCATGCACAGAGTTGATCGCACTGCCGATCGGAGTCATTGACGTCCGGAATCAACACGTATTCGATCAGAAGAGCGGCTCCTCCATGCAGAGGGAAGTCCATCAGGGCCTCCCGCAGGGCTTCCATGTTCATGCCCCGATTGATCGGCATCAGGCTGCTGCGAACCTCGTCATCGGGTCCGTTGACCGAGACCGCGAGGTTCATTCGATGGAATCCGTCCGATCGGACGAACTCCGCCAGTCTTCGGATACCGTCGATTCGTCCAACGGTGGAGATCGTGATGTTCCCACTCGGAATCGATGGCCCGTTGTGATCGACCAGAACCCGGATCGCCTGGAGCACCTCGTCGAGGTTGTCCATTGGTTCCCCCATTCCCATGAACACGATGTTCTTGACCTCGTGGCCAAGGGTGTGTCGGGCCGCGAACCACTGGCCGACGATCTGGGCGGCGCTGAGATTACGTATCAGACCCATCTGCGCCGTCTCGCAGAAGCCGCACCCCATGGCGCATCCGATCTGACTCGAGACGCAGAGGGTTCTGCTGTGTCCTCCACTTCGCTTGCGCATCGGTATGAGTACGGACTCCGTCTCCTCGCCCGCCTGCAGCTGCTGGGTGAACTTGATCGTGTCGCCTTCCTCCTGGGTCCGCGTCAGGGGCATGTGTTCCACATGAATGCTGGTGTCCTCGATTCGGCCCATCCGGTATGCGGATCGGTAGAGCTCGAGCGCGATGGGGGCCGAACGACCCAGAGCTCGTGCCTGGTCGATGAACTGTGCACTGGTCAGCTCAAGGATTCTGAGTGCCCTTTCGTCTTGTGCATCCCTGCGGGGACTGACCGAACTCATCCCGTTTCATCCTCCAACGCTGGCTCGGGATCCACGTCATCCTCGACGGTCGGTACCGAGGAGCCGCGGCCGTAGATGAGCGAGAGGTTGCGGATGTAGATCATCCAACCCAGACCTTGTCCCAGAATTCCCACGATGTCCTTCCTCCAGATGAAGTAGACCAGGAGCATGCTCGCTCCCAGGAGCGACATCCACCAGAAGGCCACCGGAATTGTAGAACGTCGTCGGCGTTCACTCGCCATCCATTGGACCAGCATGCGACCGGTGAAGAGCGCTTGGCCCAGAAGTCCGATCGTCACCCACAGGATCCCGATCGGACTGGTGATGTTGAACAGTCGGTTGATGAGGCTGCGTGCTTGTTCGCGCTGAAAATGGCGTTTGGCGAATTGAAGGGGAGTCAGCGTTTCAACGAAACCCTCCGGACTCGTGAGTCGGTAGACCAGCGCGCCGTCGGCAGTCTCCACGAGTTCCACCCGCTCCTGCCACCCATCGATGGCCACGGGTGCAGTCTGGGGTGCGGCCGCATTCATTCCCGCCAGGAGGGGTATCAGGCAGAGGAACATGATCTGGAACTGTCTTGGAAATCGGTCGGTCATATCGGGGTTTCTCTGAGGTCCCACAGGGTATCACGCTCCCTGAAGTGTTCAGTGGGCTAGAATGACCATGTTCCATCTTACCCTTGCACTGATCTCCAGACGGCTCGAAAGCCTTTCACCCCCCAGGAATTTCCCCAATGCACATGCGCAACCCCGGCCATGACATTGATTCGGCCTCAATTCCCGTCGAGATACACCTCGAGGATCCCGAAGGACTCACGGGCTCCTCTCAGTGTGAGTGGAAACTCATGGGTGTCGAAGGGGAGTCGATTCTCGAAGTTGCTCTGCGCAACGGAATCCAGATCGAGCACTCCTGTGGTGGAGTCTGTGCCTGTTCCACCTGCCACGTCTACGTCGAAGAGGGTGCGGACTCGATCTCCGAGGCTGATGAAGACGAAGAGGATCGAGTCGAGGAGGCGCCTGGGCTTCAGATCAACTCACGTCTGTCCTGCCAGTGCATCCTGCACGGCAAGGGGCCAATCAAGGCCACGGTACCAGCCTGGAATCGGAATGCGGTCAAGGAAGTACCGCACTGAATGGATCATGCGATGAATGCTCACGGTGGCGACTACCACTGGCTGGATGTCCAACGAATCTCCGAGGAACTCCTCGACCTGCATCCCGAGCTCGATCCCGTACTCATCTCGTTTCCCGATCTCAAGGCCCTGGTGGTCACCCTCCCTGGGTTTCGTGAACAGGACGGGCATCCCTGCAACGAACGTATTCTTGAGGCGATTCAGCAGGGCTGGATCGATGAGCGCGACGAATGACGGTGTATGCAGCCTGTTGCCAGACCGCCTTTGCGTGTCCCACTCACCGGGATGAGATCTCCACTCGTGTGGATCGAATGCTTGAGATGGCGGCGAGTGCGGTCGACGGCTACGAGCCGTTCCATGACGTGCGTCTGATCGTCTTTCCGGAATTCGCCCATTCAGCCCCCATTCACCCTGAGATCGATGATCTCGACCGGAATCTCGCGGTGACCATGCCCAACGAGCATCTGGATCGCTACGCAGAATTCTGCGCTCAGCGGGGGGTTTGGATTCAGACCGGCAGTTTCATTGAACGCCACCCGGATCATCCTGATCGACTCTTCAACTCGACGGCACTCGTCGGTCCAGAAGGAGTCCTTTCGATCTACCGAAAGGTCAACCCCTGGCTTCCGTTCGAACTGCATTCGAGTCCGCACGACATACCCGGCTACACAGAGGATCCGTTTCCCGTGGTCGAAACCGAGATCGGCCGGATCGGATGTGCGATCTGCTACGACTGGCTGTTTCCCGAGAGCATCCGACAGCTGGCCTTCAACGGTGCGGAGATCCTCATTCGCATCAGTGCCTACATGGATCCCTGGGGTGCGACGTCCCCCATGGACTGGTGGACAGTCATCAATCGTTCGCGGGCGATCGAGAACACCGCACTGGTGGTTGCCTGCAACCAGGGAGCCTCTCTCGAGCAGTATGCGCCATTTTCCTGGCCCGGTTCGAGCATGATCGTCGATTGGGACGGGCGAATCCAGAGCCAGGCCAGTCCCGGTCCGGGGGAACGGATCGTGGTCGGCCCGATCGACGTGGAGACCCTCCGAGCCGAGCGTACCCGACGTCGGGGGCACGACATGAGGGCGCACCTGCGCAGTGAAGTACACACGTACCTCCAAAGGCCCTACCTGGCTCCCGCCGATCCGCAGGGAGGACCTGATCCCGAAGAGATTGCCGATCGCATCCGAGATTCGAAGCAAAGGCTTGAGAAGGGCGATTCATGAAACGGTGGACCGGGCTGGCTGCTCTTCTGCTGGCGATCTCCGTCGTCGGATGCGCTCCATCGAATGATGATGAGCCGGTGGTCGATGAGCGGTACGTCGAATTGATGAACCGTGGTGTGGGGATGATGGGCCGCTTTGATTTCGAAGCCGCGGGTGCGTTCTTCGAGAGCGCGTTGGCACTGCGACCAGACTCGCGCTACGCGGCGCTTGATCTTGCGATCTCGCAGCTCAATCGCACCGAGGACGATTCCCAACTGATCGCGCTCGAGCAGTTCGGAGAGATCCTCCGAGAGGATCCTCGGCAACTTCGGGCCAACTACTGTTCCGCTCTCGCATTCATCTATCTTGGCCGTCCGCTCGAGGCGATTGCGCCACTTGAAATCGTCGTCGATCAGGCTCCCGATGATGCCTACGGAAATTACTTTCTCGCTCAGGCACTTGAACAGACCGGAGACCTCGTGCGCGCGGGTGAGCTGTATCGCACCGTCACCCGGTTGGATCCCTTCCTTCGCAGCGCCTGGCTGGGACTTCAAAGAACCGAGGCTCGGCTTGATCGACCGGAATCTGCCCGGCAGGCCCTGGAGGTCTTCGAGCAACTGGCTCTGAATCCCCGTTCGCGGCTGGCTGAGTTTCGATACAGCCGCATGGGCCCGCTTTCGATGGCGGTGTTGCAGTCAACCCCTCCGGTGGCCACCCCCTCAGGGGTGCTCGCTCAGGCGTTCTCCTCGCCCCGCCAGCTGATTTCTTCGACCTTCGCGCCCGACGCCACCCTCCAGGTCGTCGATCTCGAGGGCGACGGAGTGCCCGAGATCATGGTCGCGGGTGGCGCACCCAGTGGACGCAGCATCCTGCTCACCCAAACCGATGACTCGGATGGTGGTTGGCGGGAACTGCTCGACCATCCACTCTGCACCGTCGATCAAGTCAACTGCATGCTCTTTGGAGACGTTGATTCCAATGGAACCATCGACGCCTTCCTCTGTCGAAGCGGGGTCAACCGTCTTCTCCTGCAATCGACTTCTGGTACCTGGTCTGAATTTGCTGAGCTCCCCTCGGAAACATTGCAGACCCTTTCGGGCGCCATCGCCGACCTTGATCATGATGGAGACCTCGACATCTTCTGCGTCAACGTCGATGGTTTCGATGCACTCCTGAACAACAACGGCGATGGATCGTTCCGCAACATCGCGGAATCAGCCGGAGTTCGTGGGTCCGAAAGCGGATCCCGGCGAGTATTGGTCGCTGACCTGGATCTTGATCGAGACGCCGATCTGGTGGTGCTTCGGTCAACCCCGCCGCACGCGGTCTACCTCAATGATCGACTCTGGCGCTATCGTCGCTCGAAGTCCTTCGATTCCTTTGAGAGATCCCCCTCCATCGCGGTGACCGCGTCCTACGGAACGGAGTCCGGGCTCGCCCGTCTTCGCAGTCTTGAATCCGATGGAACGGTGCGCACCTGGGTGCCACCGACTTCCTCCGACCCGATCGGCTGGGATTCGGCCGACGCGGTGCGACTCGGTTCTGATGGTTCTCCAGCAGCAGGAGAACTCGACCTTCTTGACGTCAGCGGCGACGGTGTGCGTGAATTGCTGGTGATCAATGGTGATTCAATCGAGGTACTGGGGCCCGAGAACCAGCGATTGAACGCACTGAAGTCTCCGAGTTCGATCAATTCGATTTCAAGAATCCTGCTCGACCCTGCTCGTGGCTGCGGTCTGCTCAGTCTTGGAACCTCCGGCGGACTGATTCATCATCCTGCAGGAACTGATCGGGGTGGATTCGCCACCGTTCAGTTTTCCGGGCGGGACGACCCCGCACAGCAGATGCGATCCAATACCAGTGGTATCGGAGTTCGCTGGGCCGCAAGGCTTGGCACGCACTGGCAAGCTGGCGCCACCTGGGATTCGAACTCCAGCCCCGGACAAGGGCTGCAGGCCTGGACAATCGGAATGGGGTCCCACCCCGTGGTCGATTTCCTTGAAATTGACTGGCCTGACGGTGTTTTTCAGACAGAACTCGCACTGGAGCCTGGTACCCATGCACTCACCGAAACCCAGCGACAGATTTCCTCCTGTCCATTGGTGTTCACGCGTGGTCGGTCCTCGAACTCCTTCACGTTCTTGACTGACGTCCTTGGCGTAGGGGGGCTTGGGTACCTGCTTGAACCTGGAGTCACCGCTCCACCCCGTCCGCACGAAGCGATTCTGCTCCCGGAACGACCGGCTCAGCTGCGGCTTGCCGAACCGATGGAAGAAGCCTGCTACCTCGACCGAATCGCGGTTCATTCGATCGATGTTCCGGAAGACTGTGAGCTGGTGCTCGATGAACGGTTGGCGACCGCACATCCAGAAGCCACCTCTCAACCTCTGGTGGTGGACCGGATCATTGAGGTGGTGCAGGCCGTGAACGATCGTGGATACGACGTGACCGAGGCGGTGTGCGGACTTGACCAGCACGCTGCCGACCCAGGAACGCTCGACCCGAGGTTCATCGGATTGCTCGAAGACACCCACGTACTCGAACTCAGATTCGACCAGGAACTCTCCCAATCAGATGTGTTGCTCGCTGAAGGATGGGTCGAGTATCCCTACTCCCAGACCTCCTTCGCTGCCTGGCAGGCCGGAGCGCGTTACATTCCGCCGAGCCTTGAAGCGCTCGACGCCGACGGTCGTTGGGTCATGATCGCCAAGGAATTCGGCTACCCCGCGGGCATGCCCCGTGCGATGGCGCTGCCCTTGCCTCCGTTGCCCGAGGGCTGTCGCAGGCTGCGCCTGAAGAGCAACCAAGAGATCTACTGGGACCGGATTCGACTCGGATCACGACGCGAGGTCCCCACCCCGCAGCACGCACTCCCCATGCTCAGTGCGGAAGTCGCCTGGTGCGGCTTCCCTCGGAGAACCACCGGATCACAACGGCAGCCCCAGTACGACTATCAGAAGCGTGATCCCTTCGGTGATGTCCGCCACCAGGCGGGTTTCTACACAGATTTCGGTCGTTGCGAGCCGCTGGTGGTCCGAGCCGACGACGCCTGTGCGATCATTGGTCCCGGAGAGGAGTTTCGGGTCCGCTTTGATGAACAGACCGAACCACCCCTTGCGGCGGGATACCGGCGGTATTGGGTGCTCGAACTCGATGGCTGGTGCAAGGACATGGATCTCTTCACCGTCGAGGGGGAGCGCCTGGAACCGCTGCCTGCTCGCTCCGGAGAGTCCCCGTCCGAGGCCGCACGTGAGCTCATGAAACGATTCAACCGCCGTTTCGCGTCAGGTCGATGACCTTTTCACGTTCCAGCCCTCCTAGAATGTGACTGCCATGACTCAAGCCACCCCCACCAAGGGTTTCAGAGCTGTGACCCCGCGCCTGAGGCGCATCCTTCGATGGGTGTTCCTTGGATTTGGTCTCATGGTCATCGACTCCCTCTACCTTCTGGGTGTCAGGCTGCTGGACTGGGTCGATGCGGGTGGTGCCGAAACCCTTCTTTCGATCTGGGCGTTCCTGCTTCACGTGATCCTGGGACTGGTGCTGGTGGTTCCGGTGGTGCTGTACGGGATCGGACACATGCGTCGCGCTCGGCGGTCACCGAATCGCAATGCTCGACGGGTCGGGTACGTGCTTTTCTTCACCGCCCTGATCCTGCTGCTCAGTGGGATCCTGCTGCTTCGGATCGATGGCCTGCCTCGGCTCCTTGATTCGGGAGATCGCCATGATCTGGTCTGGTGGATTCACGTCCTGGCTCCACTGGTCGTGGTCTGGCTCTTCATCGCACATCGAATGGTCGGTCCGCATCTGGACTGGTCCAAGGGTCGTCGTTGGGCCGGAGTGACGGTGCTCTCCTTGCTCGGTCTCTTTCTGCTGCACGGAGCCACCGGCTCTGGAGGCGGGGGAGCGGTGAAGCAGTTTGATCCCAATCTTTCCAACGCTGCGCTGGCAGGCGGTGAATTCATTTCCGTGCATTCCATGACTTCGATTGAATCCTGTGTCGAATGCCATCCCGACGTCCATTCCTCGTGGGGCAGCAGTGCTCATCGATTTTCATCCTTCGACAATCCGGTCTACGCCGCGACGGTTCGGGAGACGCGCAAGGTCGATCCCCAGCTTTCAACCTTCTGCGCCAGCTGTCATGATCCGGTGCTTCTGGTTTCGGATTCCCTCGGCGATCCCCGACTTGATGACGCGACTCATGATCCGTACCAGATTCCCGGGGCAACGGCCGGGGTCAACTGCCTGGTCTGCCATTCGATCACCGATGCCGGTCCCGCAGGCAATGGGTCCTGGGTGATGCAGGAGCCGGTGCGATATCCCTTCCACGATTCTGACTGGAAGCCGCTTCGCTGGTTGAATCGACAACTCATTCGATCGCGACCAGCACTGCACAGAACGGCGATGAATCATGAAGGAGTCACTGACTCGGCAGTGATGTGCGGAAGTTGCCACAAGGCCTGGATTCCCGAGTCACTCAATGAGTATCGTTGGCTGGCGGGTCAAAACCACTACGACTCCTGGCGTTCGAGCGGGATCTCCGGCCATGGGCTCAACTCATGGCGCTGGCCCGATCAGCCGGAAACCGACTGCAATGGCTGCCACATGCCGCTGCAACCTTCGGGAGGAATGGCCGCCCGGGACCGTGATGGCAGCGGGGTGCCCACCGTGCACGATCATCTCTTTGCCAGTGGTAATACCGCTTTGATGCACCTGCTCGATCTACCTGATTGCACAAGTCTTCTCAAGGATTACGAGCGAGTGCTCGAAAGTTCGATGCGTGTCGACATCATCGGACTTCGAGAAGGAGCAACTGTGGACGGACGCTTCATTGGTCCGATCAGACCGGAGCTTCCCCGCCTCATCCCCGGCGATGACTATCTTCTGGAAATCGTCAGTCGAAACACCGGTACCGGGCATGCATTCACCCAGGGCACCGCCGACAGCAATGAGATCTGGCTTGAGCTGTCGGTCTTCATGGGTGATCGACTCATTGGAACCAGCGGATCGATCGATGACGATGGCGTGGTTGATCCCTGGGCCTATCGGCTCAACGCCTTCATGGTCGACGCGGAGGGAAATCGTGTCGAAAATCGGATGCCCGAGCGAATTTTCACCAACGTCTACAACCATCAGGTGCCGCCCGGCGCGGCGCGGGCCACGCACTATCGGCTGGAGGTCCCACCCGAGGCTTCGGGGCCCTTGCGGATCGAGGTGAAGCTTCGGTATCGCAAGTTCGATCGTCAGCTGATGGACTTCGTCTATGGAGTCGATCAGGGACGAGCGCGTGTTGCATCACTTCCCGCGGTGGTGGTCGCTTCCGATTCAGTGGTTCTTCCGGTGGGTGATCACCCGGCATCGGCGGCCGATTCATCACGGGACTTCCCCACCTGGGAGCGTCTCTACGACTACGGCATCGGTCTCGCGATCGAGGGAAAGAAAGGGCCTCTGCGTCAGTCCGCGGAGATCTTCGAACGGGTTGAATCACTGGGCCGGTCGGAAGGGGCGTTCGGACTGGCTAAGGTCAATCGAATGCAGGGTCTGCTTGATGAGGCGGTCGCGGCATTGGAACGAGCTGCTCGCCCGGGGTCGACGGTCGCACCCTGGGGGGTTACCTATCTTTCGGGACTGCTGGACCTTGATCGGGGATTGATTCCCGAAGCCCGCACCCGGCTGGAGACCCTTGCCTTTCAACAGGCGGAGCAGTTTCCTGCCGCGACCCAGCGAGGTTTCGATTTTCATGGAAGTGATGCGCTGCTGCTTGATCTTGCGGGCATCGAGCTTCGATCAGGTGGAGTGGATGCATCCGGATTCTGCGAGCGGGCCCTGGAACTGGTCGACGAGGTGCTGGCCCGAGACCCTGAATCCTCCCGAGCCTTCTGGTTGCGGGCGCAGGCGTTGGACTGTCTCGGGCAGACTCATGAGGCCGTGCAGGCTCGTGAAGCGCATGCACGCTATCGGGGCGATGAACAGGCAGCGGAAGAAGCAGTGCGCAAGGCACGTGCTCGCTATCCTTGGGCCGATCAGGCCGCAGAACCGATTGCAATCTATCGGTTGACCGCGCCTTCCTCCCCGGAGTTGACCAAGCGGTGAGTGCCACATGAGTGATGTCCGTGCCAGCGCCGACGATCGCAAGGTCCTTCTGGTCATCTTCGCCGGACTGGCAGTGCTTCTGGCCGCCGGGGTCGTTCTGCTGGTACTGCGAGTTGGAGATCGCGGCGCTTCCACCGCAGCTCCCGGGGAAGCGATCTCACCGACCGCACCCAGTCGGGACAGTCTGCAGACCCCTTTCCTGGCTCGTTTCACCGACGTCGCCGCGGAGGCAGGTATCGATCACCGGCAGGCGGACGGTGCCTCGGGTTCGTACCTGTTGCCGGAGACCATGGGCAGTGGTGTTGCGCTGGGTGATCTGGATTCAGACGGGGATGCGGATCTTCTGCTGCTTTCCTTTGGATCGAGTCCGCGGCTTTATCGAAACGACACCTTGCCTGGCGAGCCGATTCGATTCACCGACGTGACCGACGCAACCGCACTGAGTTCGATTCCTCGTTCCACTGCGGCTGCTCTGGGGGATGTGGACGGTGACGGCCGACTGGACCTCCTGATTGCGACGGTCGGCGCGGATTGGTTGCTGCTCAACCAGGGCGCGATGCACTTTGAACAATCCCAACGCCTCGGTGATTCATGGACCTCTGCGGTCGGTTTTCTCGACGTCGATGGCGACGGTGATCAGGACCTTGTTTCCGCTTCCTACGTCGAGTGGAGTCCCGAGATCGATCTCGAGGTCGATTTCACCCTGGACGGGGTCGGACGGGCGTACGGTCCACCCACCGGCTTTCGTGGTACGGACCTCGAGCTCTACATCAACGACGGTGCTGGAGAATTCATTCCGGACGGTGCAGACAGAGGGCTCAAGCTTCGTCGCTCTGATCGGCCGGTCCCGGTGATGAAAGCCCTGGGGCTGGCGTTCGAGGATGTCGACGAGGACGGGGATCCTGATGTCCTGGTCGCCAACGACACGACGCCAAATCGGCTTCTGCTCAACGATGGTTCCGGAATCTTCGTCGATGCCGGGGCCGCCTCAGGATTCGCCTACGACATCGATGGCAATTCAACCGGGGCAATGGGGATCGACACCCATCGCGATCCCCAAAGCGGTCGATTGATCTGCGCCATCGGCAACTTCGCGAACGAGCCCTCTTCGGTGTTCGTGCAGGGAGGTTCTGGACGCTTCATCGACCAGTCCGCGCTCAGTGGAGTGGGGGCACCGACTCGCAACGCGCTGACCTTCGGTACGCTCCTCGTTGATCTCGACCTCGACGGGCGTGTTGATCTGCTCCAGATCAACGGTCATATCGAGCCACGGATTGCCCTCGTCCAGTCCGGCCAGTCCTACGACCAATCGGCCCAGGTTTTTCGGGGTCTTGAGCGAGTCGCCGGATTTGAACTGGTCCCTTCCGATGAACTTGGTGCGCTCAGTCTCCCGATTTCAGGACGGGCCGCGGCCACCGCCGATTTGGATCAGGATGGAGACCACGACCTGGTTGTCTCTCGTATCGACGGGGTGCCCCTCGTGCTTCGCAACAATCGAGATCCGAAACCCGGCTCGGTGGTCGAGGTGACAGTCGTAGGCCCCGGGGGTTCGCCCAATGGAGCCGGTGCGTTGGTTGAAGTCCTTCATGCCGATGGTCGAGTTCTGCATCGACAGCGACTCCAACGAACTCGCTCCTACCTAGCACAGTGTGATCTGGTCGGGCTCTATCCGAGAACCCAGCCTGAGACCGCGCACTCCGTTCGAGTGGTCTTTCCCGATGGAACACGCAGGATCGTGTCGATTCCTCCCGATGGAATGACCCTGATCGACTACGACGATCCCGACGATTCGGGTTGAACGACTCCAAACGAAATCATTCGGTACTCAATGAACAGGGCCCCCGACTGAATGGTCGGAGGCCCTGGGTGTTTGCTGAAAATCAGGCCGGTCTGAGAACGAAGCCCATTGTTTACGGGCAGACGCCCCAGCTGGCGAGGACCGTGGCAAGATCGACCCCGTTGATGACGCCATCGTTGTTGGTGTCTCCCGCGGGGTTGCTGGTACCCCATCCGGCGAGCACCACCGCCAAGTCGTTGCCGTTGACAACTCCATTGTCGTCGAAGTCACCCCCACACACCGGGCCGTCCTCACAGAGGACGCGATCGATGTTGAACTCGTCGATGCCCGCTTCGGTCACCGAGTTGTTGGGATTATCGCTGACGGCAAAGCGAACCTGAACGTCTGCAGTCGGTTCCACGTGGTCCGAGACCAGGAAGCTTCTTGGGTACCAGTCGGCATCTGCGGCACTGATACCACCGTCTTCGTTGGTATCGGCGGTGACTTCCATCACTTCGACCCAGTTGGTTCCATCGTTGGTGACCTCGATCACCATCGAATCTGCATCAGCCGGGCTGCCAACCGCGTCATCACAGGACATCCAGACCATGGCGGAGATGACCGCATCACCCCCGCTGAGGTCGATGGCGCCTGAAGTCAGAGTTACGGTTCCCGCATCCAGGTCGTTGGTTCCCGCCGTGGCTCCGGGGAGGCCGTTTTCGGTGACCCAGCAGAGTGTTCCAGGGCCCGAGGCCGCATCATCGGGTGCACTGATCTGACCCGAGATGAAGGTTCCATTGGGATCAGCTCGTTCCCAGAAACCTGCGGTGGTGCCTGCGGAGGCGCTGGCGACAAATCCACCGTCGTCGGTCTCGAAGCTGATGGTGGTCAGCTCATTGCCCGTGGAGGGGACCACTGTGTAGTAGCTGCCCGGGGCGGAGGGGGGATCATTGAATTCAATGCCATTGATGCTGGCCATGAAGTAGTACTTGAGGTCCTGGCCGCAATCGATCTGGGGCAGGGAAGCGGACCAGACGCCACCGCCTTGCGAGCTGAGCGGTTGGCCGGCGTACGAACCGCTGTCAATGGAGTACATCAGCATGGCCGTACCACTATCGATCGAACCACCAACTTCGCTGAGGCTGACCTCGACGGTCGTCGGGGTGCCGGGTTCCACTGTTTCAGGAAGCCCGCTGGGGTAGTCGAAGTCCACGCGGATCTGCGGGACGTTCATCCAGATCGTGAACCCTTCGCAGCTGGCCTGAACGATGTCCAGGAAACCGTCGCCGTTGATGTCGATGGGTGCCACGTCGAAGGTCGCGTCCAGCATGTTGGTCGGAATCGGGAAGTGNTTNTCGACGAACAGGTTGTTCTTGACGCCGGTGTTCTCGTANAAGTGGGCTCGTCGNCCGGTCGAAGGACAGAAGGAGGGCAGGTCGGCGTCGACGTCGGGAACGAAGAGGTCCAGGTCACCGTCCATGTCGATGTCGAAGCAGGAGGGGGTGTTTCCGAACTCGCTGAGGGAATCACTGATGACGTAGCTGGTGAATTCGGCCCGGCCGTCNCCACCGTTTCCTTCGTTGATCAGGTAGCGGTCCTGGGAGTCGTCGATGACCACGATGTCCAGGTCCGCATCGCCGTCCAGGTCGTCGACCTTCAGGTGGTAGGGCGCACCGCTGTAGACGATCTCGACTCCGAAGTCGGTGCCGGGCTGNGCGCCTTCGTTGTAGAAGATCTCGATGATGTTGGCGCCNAGGGTGTTGCAGTGCGCGAAGTCCAGCTTGCCGTCGTTGTTGAAGTCTCCGGCCTCGGCGGCGTTGCCGAAGTCCGTGGACAGCTCGGACGAGCTCATGACCGAGTATTCCGTGTCATAGAAGTAGCCGGCACCCGGACCGTCCTGGCTGTCACCCCAGTTGTAGAGAAGCTTGGCGTTGAAATCGTCCGCGCTGTTCTCGGCGGGGCTGTCCTGGCATTCACCGGGATCGTTGGTGTCCCCGTCACCGTTGATGTCCACGCAGTACTGTCCCTGGGTTTCCGGGGTGTCGTAGTCGGAGTAGAAGATGTCCATGTAGCCATCGCCNTTGAAATCTCCCCAGGCGATGTCGCAGAAACGGGGGTTGGCGACGTTGCCGCTGATCGAATACATCTGCGGAATTCGCAGGTGCTCGTGTCGGAAGCCGAGCCAGTTGCCGCTTCCGTCGTTGCCGAGGTTCATGTAGACCCGGGGCTGACCGATCGTCCAGTCGAGGCCGTCGCTCATGGTGGTGGCGGTGACCAGGTCCTTGAAGCCGTCGTTGTTGACGTCGATCGCTTCGACGTTGCGGTCGTTGGTGTCGGCCAGGAAGCCGTTGTCACCTGCGAGGTCCGAATCACTGGCGAGTTCAACGGTCCGGTCGACCAGCACCCCGTTCTCATTCATCAGCAGCAGGTTCGGGAAGCCACCTTCGATCGAACCGACGAATTTGATCGCCACTGCGACGTCCATGTCCCCGTCCAGGTCGAAGTCCGCCCAGGTGACGTCCTTTTCCAGATTGAGGTATTGCAGATCCGCTCGCAGTTGAATTCGGCTGTCGGTCTCGTTTCTGAGTTCGAGTGTGTCGAATTGCCCGTACGCGAGTCCTGGTATCAGAACTGCGGAGAGCGTTAGCAGGGTGAGTGGGGTGTTCATCAAGTGGACTCCAAGTTGGTTGCGTGTCCGTCGTGGGCTTGGTTGTGGGTGGTGGGATGAATCATCATTGAACAGCGTGTTTTATCTGGTGGAAGAGGAGATTACTGGCAGAGTCCCCAGCTGCCGAGCACAAAGGCAAGATCCGGGCCGCTGACCGTACCGTCGCCGTCGACGTCGCCAGCGGGGTCGCTGGTTCCCCACAGTCCGAGGATATTCGCGAGGTCGACGCCGTTGACTACACCGTCCTGGTTGATGTCTCCAGGGCAGTTGCATTCATCAAGTGCGCCGTCTTGATCGGCATCGGTACCGGTTCCGTCGAGAATGTCCAGAAGATCCGGAGTCCCGTTCTGGTTGCAGTCTTCGAGCACTCCGTCGTAGGCCTGGAGGAAGAAGTTCGCATCAATGCTGTCTGCATCGCCATCCTGATCAATGTCGCCGATGGCGCAGGGGACCTCGGGCGAGATCACGTCATCTGAAGCAAAGCATTCGGCAAAGACGTAGAAATCGAGGATGTCGACGTCCTCGTCTCCGTCGTAGTCGAACTCGACGCGCCCGAGGGAGTCGAGGAATCGAACCAGTGCGGCCTTGTCGGTGCTGGAGAGTGCATCGAACGCTTCCATCGAGCCGGTTGCTTCACCAAAGAGTCCGTGCTCGAGAATTGCAGTCGTGACCTTGTCCTCGAAGTTTCCATTTGCAGCACGGCCGTCGTGCAGCATCACCGACCTCCATCGAAGCCCCCAGAGCGGTGGAGTCTTCATTTCGCATTCAAACGCATTTCCCATTCGAACACCGTCGCCGAGCGTACCCATGCAGTGCAGCAGGAAGTCGCCGTATGGCTTGAATTCCCTGTTGCGCAGGAAGCTTTCGAGTTCCGGGTCATCGGCGGTGGTCAGCGTGGAGGTATGACACTTGTTGCATCCGATGTTGTTGAAGATCTGCTCACCGAGCATGCCGTTCTTTGGCGTCTGCGGTGGAGGGGCAAGGTACCTCTGGAAGTCCGTCACACGGTCGATGAAATGAAGCCCGTTTTCGTCTGCAAAATCCTCGGGATCGGCGACCGTGTCGCATTCAGCAAGGAGTGCCGCATCTCCATTGGGTGCGAGTTCATCCGGCAGCAGTCGGTTGGTGAGTCCCATCTCGCCGAGGCTTGCATCAGCACTGAAGCTCAGGACCGTGGGGATCTGTGCTTTCCAGCCAAAGCGTCCGGCTCGATCCACCGGGACCTCGTCTTCCAGCGCCTGGGTGACGTGCACTCGCCCACTGACTCCGTCCCCGTCGGTGTCGAAGGGGTCTTCCATCGCAAAGAGCGTGGCATCGGGAATTGCTTCCACCAGACCGTAGGCCAGTGCACCGTTGGTGACATGGTTCACGATGATCGATGCTTCAGGTATTTCAGAGGGGTTGAGTTCGTGGCACTCACTGGTGATGGAGTTCAGTTGAAAGACCGGGCCACCCAGGTGTCCGAGGTCGACAAAGGAGCCCTTGTCGTCACCACCAAAGAAGGTCACCGCAATGGTGCCGGTTCCGCCGATGATCAGTCCAGTTCCATGGCAGGAAGTGCAGTTGGTCTTGTTGAAGATCGGACCCAGTCCACCAGCAATGGTGACCGGAGTGCTGTAGCTGATCTTGCCATTGATGAATGCCTCGAGCTGCGACTCGCTCAAGTCATTGAATGGTTCGCCGCTGCGTTCCTGGAGTTCGAGCAGGCCTTCGTTGGAGTTCTCACCTGCGGTTGCAACGCCTGCAAGTGCACACGTGAGGAGCAAGGCACGAGGTACGTTCAGCATACGTCTCACGTTCATAAGATGCGCTCCAAGGGTTCTCTGGTATGACTGACGTGGGGGAAGATTTTCGTCGCCTTTCAGGGTACGCTGAATGGCATGAAGGTCAAGATGAAAGCCGCTGGCTTTGGCCAAGACCATCGATTGAAACCGGTTCTCAGCGAACGTTGTGGCCGTTTTTCCTCAGTTGGCCTCGGGAGGGCTCTCCAGTGGCCAGAGATCCCTGTTTGCGGATGTGCTCCCATGGCATGGACTTGCAGTCGATTTCAAGCGTTTTCGTGTTGGCATCGGCTGGCGGTGTGGTGTCTGGTGGCGTGTCTGCTGAATCTGGTCGGCTGCGATAAAAAGTCCAGCTCACCTGTGGTGAAAGAGTCCCCGACACCCGGCGCACCACTGATCACGGTGGTAGATGACGACCGACTCGAAGTCGGACGGCAGCTCCTTCGTGCCGGCAAGCTTCGAGAGGCTGACGTGCTTTTCGAGACCGTGCTCAGTCAGCGACCTGATCTTGCCCGAGCCAATTTCTACAAGGGCCTCATGCTGCAACAACGCAAGTCGCACTCGATCGCCTTGGGTTGGTATCAGGCTTCTCTTGATTCCAATCAGAACTTTCCCGAGCGTTCGACGGTTCCTTACTTCATGGCGTGGTCTGCCTACCACGCAGGGAATCCGACTCAAGCCCGAGCTCACATCGACCGCTTCCTGGCGGATCCCGAAGTGCGCCCCCGAGCGGATGCCAATTACCTTTCCGGTCTGCTTCATTTCGATGCAGACCGACTTGATGACGCTGAAGCCGAATTTCGTGCAGCAATCGAACGCTCCGAAGCCTCGAATGATCTTGAGCAGATGCAGGACATGACGCGAGCCTGGGTGCGACATGCCGACGTACTGAACCGTCTTGGACGCGATTCGGAGGCCTTGGTTGCGATCAACCGAGCGATCGAACTCGACCCTGATCTGATGGAAGCATGGTTTCGTAAGTACACGATCCTGACTCGATTGGGTGATGAACCCGAAGCCCTGATTGCTCGCACTCGCTGGCAGGAACTCCGTGAGGGCCCTCCCGGCAATGATTCCTCGGGTGCGGAATGATGGTTCCTCTCCGCATCATCGGCCCCACGTGCGTCAGCCTGCTGGCCATCGGTCTTTGGGGAGGGTGTTCTCAGGACTCCGCATCGCCCGAAGCCGCTGCACCCTCCGTCGAATCTCCGGTGATCAGCTTTCGAGACGCCACCGTGCAAAGTGGCCTCGAGCTCACTACGGTCTCCGGCGCCCAGCCTTCGACTCAAATTCTGGAGGTCAAGGGAGGTGGTCTGGCGCTGATCGACTTTGATTCCGACGGTGATCGGGATCTGCTGGTTCCCAATGGAGCCACCCTCGGGTCACCCGAACAGGGACCTGGCGCGCGGCTTTTTCGCAACGATGGAGATTTGAAGTTCACCGACGTGACGCCGACCTCGGGAATCCAGCACCAACGCTGGTCCTTTGGAACGGCGGTCGCTGATGTGGATGGGGACGGATACGACGATCTCTACATAGCCTGTTTCGGCCCTGATGTGCTGCTTCGTAATCGCGGGGACGGTACCTTCGAGGACATCAGCGACTCCGCTGGAGTGGGGGACGATGAATGGTCCACGAGTGCGGCCTTTGCCGACGTCGACAACGATGGCGACATGGACCTCTTCGTGACTCGATATCTTCGTTTCGATCCCGAACAGCCACCACCCCCGGCCAACTTCAAGGGTTTGAAGGTGCTCAACGGCCCTCGCGGTCTTGAACCGCTGTCGGATCTGTTCTACGAAAATCTGGGTGCGGGACGGTTCCGTCTTCATCAGACCGGAGATCCACTCGGGGAACTTGAACCGAGTTACGGTCTCAACGTCGCGATCCTCGATTTCACAGGCGATGGCCGATCGGACATTCTTGTTGGCAACGACTCCAAGGCCAATCATCTCTATCGGAATGAGACCGCCGAACAGGGCGGATTGGCTTTCGAGGAGATCGGGCTGGCTTCGGGCCTCGCACACGATCTGAATGGTTACACCCAGGCAACCATGGGGATCGCGATCTCGGACGTCAACCAGGATGGTCGACCCGACGTGTTCACGTCGAATTTCTCAAGCGACTCCAACACCATGCATGTTTCAGCCGCCGATGGCATTTACGACGACCGAACCCGGCAGTTCGGTCTCGCTCTGGTGAGTCGTCCTTACCTCGGTTGGGCAAGTGGTTTTTATGATTTCGATCACGACGGTGATGAGGATCTCCTGGTCATGAATGGGCATGTCTATCCCCAGGCGACACTGGCAAGCATGGATTCAGATTACGAACAACCTGCACTGCTCTTTCGCAACGACGCCGGGCGTTTTGTCCGTGATCTATCGGTTCCGGTTCTGGAGGTTCCGCATCGTGATCGCAGTGCGGTCTTCGACGACCTGGATGGCGATGGCGATATCGATATCGTGGTGTGCGAACTCAATGGACCGCTGCGCCTCCTGGAAAATCAGTGTCCGGACCCCGGGAATCGCTGGATCTCACTGGAGTTGGTCGATCAGCAGCCGGCAACGGCGAACCGGCATGGAATAGGCTCTCGCATCGAGCTTTCGGCGGGATCGTGGCGCGCAGTCCGTTGGGTCGCTGGAGGGGGTCCGTTTCAGTCCAACTGGTCACCGCTGATCCACGCCGGACTGCCTCCGAAAGTCGACCAGGTCGAGGTGCTTGTGCACTGGCCGGATGGTGTGCGCAGTGCGCATCAGCTTCCCGCCGGACGATCCGCAGTCCTGCGTCGTACCAGCGACGGGATTCTGGTCGAATTCAGAGAAGCGGGCTGAGGAACCCGGCGACGGTATCCCGCATTTGACTCACCCTGCTTCTTTTGCGCCAATCGAGAAGTGAGACTGCTTCGGAGCGGGAGATGTATGACTTCTGCAGCAGGCGAAGTTCACTGGCGAAGTCGCTGTTGTAGATGAGCGCGCCGCATTCGAAGTTCAATTCGAAGCTGCGACGATCGAGGTTCGCACTCATCACCACTCCGATTTCTCGGTCGATGGTGATGGTCTTGGCGTGCAACAGCCCTTCGGTGAATTCGAAGATCTCGACTCCGGCTTCCAGGAGCGGTGCGTAGTTTGATCGACTTGCAGGGCCTACCAGTCGAGAGTCGTTGTGCTTGGGAACCACCAGGCTGGTCTGTATGCCTCGCCGGGCGGCCACGCACAGATTTCGAATCGTCGATTCGTCAGGGACGAAGTACGGAGTGGTGAGAATCAGTTCGTGCTGCACGACCTGGATGCAGGCCTGCACAATCTGGGTGGTCGCTTCGTTGTAGAAGTTCGGTCCGGTGGCGAGGATCTGGACCGGTAGCCCGTCTTCACGAAACTCCGGCTGTGCCTTGAGTTCATCCTCAGGAAGTTCGCCGGTCTCGAAGTGCCAGTCCTCCAGGAAGAGCACCTGCAGTTCCTTGCTGGCGGGGCCATCCATTCGGACCGTGCAATCGACCCATGGTGCGTACTTGGCCTTGACCGCAAAGGCGGCCTCCGCGAGGTTGTTGGACCCGGTGTATCCAATCTGACCGTCGATCACCGCAATCTTGCGATGATTGCGCAGGTCGAGTCTGGAGAACAGCATGCGCACCGCATTGACCGGCAGGCAGCCCACCAGGGCGACCCCCGACGTCTTGAGGTCTGTGGCGAGTTGCGAGTGCAGGAATGCCTTGGATCCCACATCATCCACCAGCAACCGGCAGCCTATGCCACGGCCTGCGGCCCGCATCAGTGCCTCGGCGACCTTCTTTCCTGCTGAATCATCGAGGTAGATGTAGAAAAGCATGTGGACGCTTTTCTGTGCGTTGTCGATGTCCTCAACCAGCTGGTCCACGAATTCGGCTGAGTCACCAAAGAGTCTCAGCTGATTTCCCCCAACCGGAGCGGATCCTGAGACCTGCTCGGCGAGCGTCGCCACTTGAGTCTCCTTCAGTGGCAGCTCCACCCGGGCGCGCGGATTCGAATTGGCCCTCACTCCCGGTCGGTCAACTCGCTTGATCGCCTGTGCATGGCGCTTGCGTCGGAAGTGACCGAACCGTGATTCTCCAAAGAGCAGGTACAGGATCAGCCCGATGAACGGCAGGCCCACCAGAACAATCACCCAGGTCAGTGCAGTCTGTGGATTCCCCGATTTTCTCACCAGGACCATGACCACCAACGCCACCCGAAACAACAGATCCACGATCAGCAGGTGCACCAGATCGAATGGTGGGTCGGGAGTCGTCTGGGCGCTTTCCGAGATTGCGAGAATGGTCGAATGCACCAGAAGCGTCCCCAGGCGAAGCGGCATGCTTCGCGATTATGTCATTGAGACGATCTCGTACCGACGGGCGCCGCGTGGAAGATCGACTCGAATGGTCTCCCCGATCCGAGCTTTCATGAGGGCGACCCCCATGGGGGACGTGGGGGTGACTTCCACGTAGTCGAGGGTGAAATCTCCGGTGGGATTCCCGACCAGGCGGTACTGATCCTCATCCCCGGACTCGAGGTCCTTGAGCAAGACCGTCGCTCCCAGGAAGACCATGTCCTCGGGGATCATCTCGGTGTCCGCAACCTGGGCGGTCTGAAGGCGATTTTCAAGTTCACGAATCTTGGCTTCATTCAGCCCCTGGTCCTCGCGCGCTGCATGGTACTCGGCGTTCTCCTTGAGATCGCCAAGCTCTCGTGCGGTCGCAATCCGCTCGGTCAGCTCCTTGCGTGCGCCAATCAGCACCCGAAGTTCTTCCTCGAGTTCCTTCTTCTCATCGTTGGTGATGAAATCCATCGTGTGTCCACCTTGTCAGTAACCGGGGATGAACGACGCCTTACCCGTGGGGCAAGGCGCTCAGCCGATTCATGAAAATTCTAGTTCGATGGTACACGCTCGATCGTCGCTCTGCCAGAGGTTGATCCCAGGCTCTTCAAGCCCAGTACGACCAGCCATGTCCCAACCGCTGCCACTAAAGTTTGGCCGATGATCAGCCGCTCAGTGCGCTGCACCTGATCCTGGAGGTAGGCACTTTCGGGCAGTGTGCTCTGCAGCATCAGGTCCAGAGGTCGCCACCAGGTGAGAACTTCGGCATCCGGCAGCATCGCACCAACTCCGATCAGGCCGAAGAGCATGACGATGAGCGCGGCGCGAAACAGTCCATTTTGGCTCCCTGCGCCGAGGCAGATGAACGCTCCAGAGAGAATCGTCCAATTCACCAGGATGCCCGAGATCAGCATCGTCTGTTCGAGCGACCAGGTACTCAGCAATCGGAGAGGCCAGACCGTGACCAGAATCCCCGAAACGATGACCAGGATGTCCAGCAGGGTCTGGCGAACCGGACTGACGAATCGACCCACTCCCAGTCGCAACAGTGGCCAGCCCAGCGTGATGCCGATCATCATCGAGCTGCAGAGCATTCTCAATCCGTACGAGTAGTCCTCCGCGATCGGCTGAATCGGAGTCTGAATGCCGATGTTTTCCAACCACGATCCCGTGATCCACAGGCAACTGAGCAATATCAGTCCCCTTGGCAAGGGGATGATCTTGGAAGGTTTCGTATCGCTTGAGCTGGAGTCGTTCATCTCAGTGAGATGATAGAGAGGATCCATCGGCCAGGGCACGAACGGTCGCCACATCGTGTCGAACATCGATTTCTGGAACACTGATCCGATCGAGCGGCCCGTAGAGACCATGTATTGAATCGATCAACTTGAGCTTCTCCGCGGGGGTAATCTCTGCCGCGCTGCGTACGTTGGGAGCCAGCCCCCAGCAGATGCGTGGTCCCCGTTCGGACTGGAGCCACAGGCATCTCTGACTCGAGTAGGCGCTGATGTCGATCGATTCGATGCCCTGCATCCAGGGTTTTTCCCGGATCATCCGAGCCAGTTCGAGGCCGGCCGCGACGTCTTCTGCGTGGTTCCAGGGAGCGCCGTAGTCAAGTTGTCCGTCCTGACTGGTGGGGGGTGCGGTTCGAGTGCCCACCAGAAGTGGAAGCTGAGCTCCGGCAGTGCCCGAAGGGTAGGTCCAGTCGAGAAGTCGACCCGCTTCGTCGACGAGGTGGTCGTTGCGGTCCCAGCGAACCACGGCGAATGGAGTGACCATGGTTCCCCGCACGTGGATCATTCCATCCGCATCGCGGTCGAGGCGTTCCACCGTTTCAAACCAGCCACTCTCCACGGCCACCGAGTGTGCGCTTCGCAGTCCTTCAAGGTCATTGGCCCTGCTGCCAGCCGCCTGCCCAATCATCTGCTCGATTTCCTGCACCAGTTCGGGGGTCGTCACCAGCCAGGCCGGAGCCTGCTCGATCACCACCGGCGGCAGGTTCCCTTCGGTATTGCGCGCTCTTCTTTCCTCCAGGCGAGGGACGAGGACCGTCAAGACCAGCACCAGTCCGACAGCCAGTCCGGTCCAGGCAAGGAAGGTCATTGACGCACGGAGCCGTCCGGTTCCAAGCAGCCGATCGAACAAGCGGTCCAGGCGGTCGTCATTCGTGGTCTTTTTCGTGTCTCGTGCGCTGCGTGCCATCGTCCGTGAGGCTCCAGTGTGGTCAGGGTTTGGCGTGAAGGAGTCCAGATCCTCGAGTCGTGGATCGGCGCTTTCTGGCCATCTCGACCAGCGTGGAGCAGAGGGTCGTCATGTCCATTCCATCATGTCGTGCGGCCATCGGTATCAGGGAATGATCGGTGAACCCGGGCATCGTATTGATTTCCAGCAGCCAGACCGATTCGCCGTCGAACAGGAAATCGATCCGGCCCACGTCCCTTGCCTGCAGTTCGTGCCACAACTTGAGTGCGTGCCGCCTGCAGTCCTGTTCAATGCCTTGAGGAAGGCGTGGCCGGAGCAGGTACTCGGTGTCGTTGCGTTGGTATTTCGCCTCGTAATCATAAAAGCCGGATTCGCTTCGGATCTCGATGATCGGCAGTACACGGTCCCCAACGATTCCCACCGTGAGTTCTCTGCCTTCGACCAGCCGTTCCGCCATCAGTTGAGGGTGCACTGCCTGCAATTGGGTTCGGGCTTGCCGAAATTCCTCGTTGCTTCGGCACATTCGAACTCCGAGACTCGACCCTTCGTGGGTCGGCTTGAGCACGCAGGGAGGGCGCAACGTGGCGGTGGTGTCTTCCGTCAGAACTTCCCAATCGGGGGTCGGGATCCGGGCGTGGCGGCAGATCTGCTTGGTCGCGTGCTTGTCCATACCGAGCTCCGCCGCGCGGGCGGTGCATCCCACGAAGGGAATGCCGGAGGCTTCCAGACGTTTCTGAAGCGGGCCGCCTTCTCCCCAGGGGCCATGCAGCACCGGAAAGATCACGTCCGCACCCAGCGCTTGAAGCTCCTCGACGGTGGGACGATCGATCACGCTTTCAAGTACTTCATAGCCTCGGTGTCCTCGCAGTGCCTCGGCCACCTGTGTCCCCGAGGCCAGACTGACCTCGTGCTCGGGATCCGGGCCGCCCTTGAGCACGGCTACTCGAAGATGGGAAGTCTGGTGCGTCATGGCATTCGTGGTTCCTGTGGTCGACCGCAACTTCACTGCGAAGCGCTCGCGGCCCTCATGTATCGGCATGCCAAGCGCTTCGGGTCCAGATTACACCAGGGCAGGTTGTCCCGGGCGGTGTTTTAGGATCTGGACCAGACCACGACTTCATTGTGCAGGCGGATCCCGTGGGCTTCCTGCACGCTGGCCCGAACCTCTTCCATCAGCCGAATCACGTCACCCGCAGAGCCTCCGGTATCGACCACGAGGAAATTCCCGTGCACCCGGCTGACGCTCGCACTGCCGATTCGATGCTCCTTGAGCCCGGCCCGATCGATCAAGGCGCCTGCACTGACTCGATCGCCGGTGGCGGGGTCCACAGGATTCTTGAAGGCGCATCCGGCACTCGAATCCGCCATGGGCTGGGTGGTCTTCTTGTACTGGAAGATCTCCAGCAGCCGCTCTCTGAGCAACTTGGGATCATCCGGCTCCAGATTGAATGCGGCCCACAGCACCACACCCTCCGGAATGTTGGTCTCCCGGTAACCCATCTTCAATTCGTCGGCCGGGTAGACCACGAGTGCTCCGCGGGGATCGATGCAACCAACCGAGTGCACCGAATCACCAATCGAACCGAAAGCGCCCCCAGCGTTCATGCGAATCGCACCGCCGATGGATGCGGGAATTCCCGCCATCTGAAGCAGGCCACTGAGACCTCTGCGCACCGACTCATTGAGGGTCCTGGCCATGTCCGCGCCCGCCATCGCCTTCATCGCCTCCACTCCTCCGTCGAGGTTGTAGCGAACCTCCTTGAAGTTCGGGTGATCCAGTCGGAGCACGATTCCGTCCACTCCCTCGTCCGCGATGAGCAGATTGGCCCCGTTTCCGAAGATTCTCAAGCGAATTTCGTGTTCATGGCATCGGCGAACCAGTTCGGTCAGCGCCGACTCCTGGCGGGGACGAACCATCATGTCCGCCTGGCCCCCGACTCCAAACCAGGTGTCCTTGCCCAACGGATGGTCAGGATGGACCTCCACATCGAGGTCTGCAAAGAGATGGGTGGGGGAGTGCTCCACGCCCATCAGTCGTTCCCCGCTTCGAAGAACGCATGGGAAATCTCCCAGACCGGCCCTGCACCCATGGAAACCACCAGGTCGCCGTCGCGACAAAGGACTTCGAGCTGTTCGACGATCGCCTCGAAGGGATGCACGTGCAGGGCACGGGTCCCGCGATTGCGCAGTCGTTCGACCAGGTCACCGGCGCTCACCCTCTGGCGTTCCGCCTCACTGTCTCGCACGAAGTAGATTTCGGGAACGATCACCAGATCAGCTCCTTCGAAGCTCATGGCGAATTGTTCAAGCAGGAACCGGGTCCGGCTGTGCTGGTGTGGTTGAAACACGCAGATGATGCGTTGCGGTTCATAGGCCGCTCGCAGGGCATTGAGGGTCAGCTCCACTTCGCTGGGGTGGTGCCCATAGTCATCGATCACTTCGACCACGCTTCCGTCGGCCAGAATTCTCCTGCCCAGGCGTTGGGTTCGCCTGTCCAGTCCGGCAAAGTCCTCGATCGCCCTTTGGATCGAGTTCCACTCCGCTCCGACACGATGGGCGAGCACTGCAGCTGCGACCGAATTGGCTGCGTTGTGCGTTCCGGGCATCGGCATCTTCCAGGTGGCCACCACCTGCTTCTGCCGGTTCATCAGGGTGACCCGATCCTGCTCCAGTTCATACTGCCAGTCTGATTCGGGACTGAATCCGAAGGTCTCCACGGTGCATTCGAGCCCAGCTACGACCTGCAGGCGGTGCGCACCCTCGTGGGCGATCAGCAGGTATCCATCCTCCTCAGCAGAGGGAAGTTGTCTGGCAAAGAACTGAAAGGCATCGATGATCTCCTCGATTCCCGCATAGATGTCCAGGTGGTCTTCCTCGATGTTGTTGATCAGTCCCAGCAGTGGATGGTGGTGGTGGAATGATCGATTGAATTCACAGGCCTCGCAGATCATCAAACCGGGTCGTCCTGCCAGCGGCCCGGACTCGGGGACGGTGTCGGCCCCAAGGCGCCAGCCCCCCCCGATCTGATGGCAGTTGGCACCCACTATGACGTTGGGGTCCAAGCCGGATTGAATGAGAATGTGTGCAAGCAGGGCACTGGTGGTGCTCTTGCCGTGGGTGCCGGCGATCGAGATCCCACTTCGCATCGACTGGAGTCGCCCGAGTGCTTGTGCGTAGCTCAGCACTTCGAGTCCCCGTTCGCGAGCGCTTTCGAGTTCCGGATGAGTCTCGGTGATCGCAGCAGAGTGAATCACCACTTCGCAGGAGTCGGGTGGCAGTCCACCCGCTGATCCGGCGGACAGGCTGATTCCGGCCGCTCTGAGTGGTTCCAGCTCCGGGCCTTCCCGGGAGTCCGAACCGGTGACGGCAAGGCCCTGGGCATTGAGCATCATCGCCAACCCGCTCATGCCGGATCCCCCCGCCCCCACCAGGTGGACGTGGTGGCAGCCAAATCCGTTGTGAGCGGAGTCAGCTGTGGTGGTAGTGGTGGGGTTTTCTGAACTCATCGGCATCGATTCTATCGGCCGCACGAGCTTCGGTACGGCAGGATTCCCTCGTGCCCTACAATGGACCTCTTCAAATCCATCGGAGTGGCTTCATCGTGGCGACCGACTCAGCTCAAACGGACCAGACCGGCACCCCCAGTGCTCAAGTACTCATCGTCGAGGATGAGGTCGATCATGCCGAGGTGATGGCCGATGCGCTCAGAAAGCCCGGTCACGTCTGCACCATCGTCAACGGGCTCGAAGCCGCGCGGGATGAACTGCTTCATGGCAATTTCGACGTGATCGTGACCGATCTGGTGATGGAAAGCGAAACCGCCGGCCTTGAGGTGCTCAAGCTCGCTTCGGAGTACCAGGTGGGTGCCGAGACCATCATGGTCACCGCGCACGGGGATGTCCCGACGGCCAAGGCCGCCCTCCAGGGGGGTGCTTACGACTTCATCGAAAAGCCTCTGGATCTTCCCGTCTTCCGAAACCTGGTGGCTCGAGCGGCCGAAACAGTGCTGCTGCGCAATCAGAACGAGCAGCTTCGTGGGGAGGTGGGTGCCGCCTATGGATTCGAAGGGATCATCGGGGAGAGTGCGGGCATCCGAAAGGTCATCGATCAGATTCGGAAGGTCGCTCCCAGCACTATCCCGGTCCTGGTCACCGGCGAGTCCGGAACCGGTAAGGAGCTGATTGCTGCCGCCATTCACAAGGTCTCCAAGCGAGCCGCCAAGCGATACGTGACATTCAACGCCGCGGGACAGAGCGAAAGTCTCCTCGAAGATCAGCTCTTCGGTCATGTCCGGGGTGCCTTCACCGGTGCCGACAAGGACCGTGAAGGGGTCTTCGAGTACGCCGATCGTGGAACCGTCTTTCTCGATGAGATCGGGGACATGCCTCTGGGCATGCAGCCAAAGCTGCTGCGGGTTCTTGAGAACGGGGACGTGGTCAGGCTCGGCAGCAATGATTCGCGCAAGACCGATGTTCGTTTCGTCAGTGCGACCAATCGAAACCTCAAGCAGATGGTCGAACGCGGGGATTTTCGTGACGACCTCTTCTTCCGGGTTCGTGGAGCCGAGATTCACGTTCCGCCCCTGCGTGAGCGTCGCGAGGACATCCCCGTTCTCGTGAATCATGCGATTGGGCGTCTCTCCGCCGACGCGGGCATCTCGCGTCCCTCGATTACCCAGCCGGCGATGATGCGTCTGGTCTCCTACTCATGGCCGGGCAATGTCCGCGAGCTCTTCAATGTCGTGCATGGGATGATTGTCAACGCTGATGAAGAGATCACCGTGCGTGACGTTCCGGACGACGTACGTGAGTCCGATCAGGATGAGGAGCACAGTTCCATGCGCGGCCTGGCTGGAGTCGGGCTTGACCGTCTCGAAAAAGAGGCGATTCGTCAGACTCTGGCGATGACTTCGGGCAACCGGGAACAGACCGCACGACTTCTGGGCATCGGAGAACGAACGCTCTACCGCAAGCTCAAGGAATACGGACTGCGGTAGACGAAAGAGAACCTCCACCGAATGAGTCTGGTGGAGGTTCTGATGGTTCGTATGAAATGTTCGCCGGATCCAGCGCTTGCCGAGCTTGCCGGAAATCCTGGGTTCAGGCTGCGGGGCTGTAGGCGTCACAGCTCGAGACGGCCGATACCTTCAGGTGCAACGAGGCGTTGGTGGGAAGATCACAGGCAGCGATGCTCTGCCCCCTGGCTTGGGGATTGATTCGGATTTGAACCAGAGTGTCCTCCGGAATGTCATTTCCAAAGTGTTCGCAGGTTCCGCAAAGTGAGTTCTCGGTCTCAGACATGGCTGTGTTTCCTTTCTTGTACGAAACGGATAAGCCGTACTCCTAATACTCCCTTTCTTTCGGACCGGTTCAAGCTACTGATGCGGTTTAGTCATGAATTAGAGCAAGTGAGAATGAGACTCTGTCTCAGCTGCGACCCACCATGGGATTGGCCCCGAAAAAAACCGATCAGAGGGCGTGTCTTCTCGGCGTTATCCAGATCATCTTTTCGGGATGAACTGGCATGATGAATTTCTGATTCAGCCACATGGGTTCAGAGAATAGGAAGCTTCGTGCCCCGGTTGAAGCAAGGAGTCAAACCGGTGTTTGGTGGCCTTGGACCAATGAATTCCCAGTCATGGAAGCCGGATTCCCTTCGATTTTTTTTTGAAAGTACTTCAATTGGCTCGGGTGTCGCCTCAGGGCTATCCTTGCTGAACATGCACGAAACCGACCTCTCATTCATTTCGCCGGCCACGGCTGCCATCAGCCTCGCGTTGCTTTGGATTGCGGAATCACTGCTTCCAGCCTTCATTGAGCACCGTGGTTCCAGTCGGGGGGGGCGCTGGCGAAACCTTTTTCTAGCGGGGTTGAACATTCTCGTCGCCAGCGGGTTTGCGGGCCTGATCTTATTCGTGACGAACCTCTCCCAGCAGACCAATTTCGGTCTGCTGCATCAGGCACGAAGCCTCCTTCCGGAATCCTCCACCTTCACCCTCCTGCTGGTGCTTGCTTCTTTTGTCCTTCTCGATCTCTGGGGGTACGCCTTTCACGTACTTGCCCACCAGGTTCCATGGCTCTGGCGGTTCCATGCGTTGCATCACAACGCAGATCATTTCGAAGTGACTCTGGCCCTGCGATTTCATGCAGTAGAGATCGCTTTGCAGGGCCTGCTCTCTCTTCCAATCTACTTCTTGCTTGGGGTTGGAATTCAGGAGGTCTTGCTCTATCAGCTCGTGCTGATGCCAATCGCCTTCTTCCACCACTGCAATGTCTCTCTGCCGGGCAACCTCGATCGGATCCTCAGTTGGGTCATCGTTACTCCCGGGATGCACCTCATCCACCATTCGAGGTGGGTCCGGGAGACTGATTCGAACTATGCGCCGGTCTTTTCAATCTGGGATCGTGTCTTCGGCTCTTTTCGTTGGCGGGAACGACCCAGCACCGTGGCGGTTGGTTTGGACGGGTTCGATGAAAAACAGATTCACACCCTGGGGGGAATGCTGCAGACGGGTCTTCGGGCGAAAGCATCGCATCCGGGTGAGCGCCCATCGAATGAGTTGATCCCCGAAGCCCTGGTCGAACGCGACGATCGGGTCGAGGGAATTGGCGTTTCGGATTCTGCACCACACCGGTGCTCCTGATCGCCGGGTCAGTCCCGTTCCTCGACCATGATCAATCCCACCCGAATTCGATGTGTGGCTTCGGTCGGTCCCTCAGCCCGTTTTCGACGAAGAAGGCTCTGGATCTCAGCGATCTTGCGCTCCACCTGGGCGACTTCTCGCTCGTTGAGAAAGCTGTATTCAATGGAGGTTTTATTCACCGGGGGAGTGGATTTCTTGCGGCGTCCGGTGAGGTTGCTTTTTGCACGCCGATTGAGCATCCGCAAGGCTGCGCCATCTCCCTCGACTCTCAAGAGCGACGCCCCCGAAGTGAGCTCCATCGGTTCTTCTGCAGCCTTGGGATTCAAAAGGAATGCTTGGGCTGGGCGACCTCGCTTGGATTCCTGTCTCATCAGTATTTTTCGTTGAATGATTCCCTCCTTGCACAGCAGCTGAAGGGGAGCGTGCAGCGCTCCAGGAGTTCTGCCCGTCTTGTTGGAAAGCTCCTTGGCGGTATGTTCGTTTCCATCCTCCAGAGCGAGAAGCAGGTCTCTGCAGGGAAGACTCGATGCCGCCTTGATTCTCTTGTTTGTCCAAAAGTGTCTCTTTGCCCGCTTCGTAGTCACTGGGTCTCCTGCCTCTTCAAAGTCGACTGCTCGTCTACCTGCTTGTGTTGTTCGGATGAAGCACCGATGGGATGCCGCTTGGTTGTTCGGGAACATGTTGATACTAGTCATTCTATTTTGGCGGTTGCAATTCTTCTGGATTTCACATCGTTGCCCGCGAACTTTTCGATGTGTTGAGGAGTTCGCAACGCCATTTTGAATCGAGTGTTTGCGAACGCCTGTTCGCATGCGACGTCATTGGTTGAATGAAGACAGCCCGGTGCATGCACCGGGCTGTCTTGGTTTCACTCTTCTGGTTGCTTGCCAGGTCGTTTCACACGCTTCTGACTCTCATTGACCTGGATTGACCACGCTTTCGTTGATGGTCATATTCGTTGGACTGATCGGTGAACCTTCTGCCAGGAATCCGATTCGTCCAGTCTTGTCAGAGCAGATTCGTGAATTCCATGCTTCGTTGACCAATCGGATCCTTCCGTCGATCTGGCTGACGAGTACTGCGTCCCAGACCTCGGTGATCTGGAATTCCGCGTCGAATTGCAGATCCCATCCGATGATGCATTGTCCGGAGTCGTTTTGGAGATTGATGTATCCGACGAATCCATCTCCCCAGTCGCTGTTCACTTCGAAGGTGTAGCTGACTCCGGTCACCTGGCAGTCATCCAGCACGCCGTCGCCATCAACATCGTTGTTCTCAGCATCGGCAAGTTCGCACACGTCGGGGATCAGATTGCTGTTGCAGTCTGCGAGTGATCCATCGATGATCTGGCAGATGTCGGCCTGGCCGTTTCCATCGCAGTCATCCGCCCCCTGGCAGGCGTCGAGCACGCCGTCCGCATCACAGTCCGTGGCGCCCTCCGCGATTTCACGGGAGTCGGCGACTCCGTTGAAGTTGCAGTCCGCTCCACAGACGCCCCAGTTGCCCAGAAGCACCGTGATGTCCGGCCCGTCGACCAAGCCGTCTCCATTGAGGTCGCTCTCGGAATCGTCGGTTCCCCAGGCGGCCAACAGTCGAGTCAGATCTGATCCATCGATGCTCAGATTGGAATCAAGGTCTCCGGCGCATGAGTTCACGGGGGAGCCCTCACCGAAATCAACATCCGCAATCGAGTAGAAGCCTTCTCCCGCGGGATCCAGGCGTTGCCAGATCACGTACACCGCCTGCTTGCCGGTTCGTTCAGGAAGAATGGTGTTGAATCGATACTCCTGATCGACCAGAGTGATGGGGCCCAGCTGGAGTTCCTCCATCTGCGCCCAGTTGAGCGGTTGCATCGGGTTCCAGTCTGCGGTGGTGATGAAGGCTCGCATCACCTTGGGGTCATGCGGAGTCGTTGCGGAAAGCACGAATTCGAATGGGCCAGACTCAACGACGGTGCTTGGCCAGTCATCACGTACCTGATCGAAACCGGCGTACTTGGGATTGCCGGCACTCGCCAGCTGACCGTCCGGAATGCTCTGTGAATAGTCAATGGTTCTCTGATAGTCCGCGGTGCCTGGATGGAATGCAACAAGCTCATTCCAGTCGTAGAGCGGCTGCGTGCCACCAATGGCGATGGCATCGGCCACGGCATCGGAAATCGGTGCCTCCGGTCCATCCTGCCATGCGATGTAGATGCGGCTCGGTGGGTAAGAGAGCGAGCCGTGTCCGATGACGGCCGCGGTCGTCGCGAGCAGCGACAGGGTTGCGACCCCGGTGAATCGAGTTTGTGAGCGCAAGGCAGTACCTTCCACAATTGCCCCTGAAGTCCGGCTTTGGTGCCGGGTGATGAACAATCGCACACGAATTGGAATTGAATGCCTCACATCGCAATTCGTGGACGAGACGATGCTACCCCTTGATGCCGGGAACAGTTCTACGAAGCTTCAAAAAGTTGATGAATGTGCCGTTTAAAACCCGTAGAGGGCGGTTTGTAACCACAGCTCGCACCAGCGACACGAATCGTTCGTCGGTATCTTTCTTCAATCATTCCTCACCATGGTGACTGAGACCCTTCCCGTGGCAGAGGACAAACTGACTTCCGCAGTGCTTCCCGTGTCGGTTCCCTGGATTCTGAACAGAATTTCGACGTCTTGCATCAGCGGCGCTCCCTGATCGTCAAATCGAAGTCCATCGGTGGGAAGAGATGGGGGTTCCAGGCGCAGCGAATCGGCCGTGGCCAGCGCTCCGGTTCCAAAGGAACGGGTCCGGGGGCGTCCATCGATCCCGGTTATTGGTTCTTCGGGTGTTGCCGCTCTGGCCAGGTGCCACCCATTGAGGTATTCGCTGGTCACCAGTGCAGTGGGTTCTTCCGGAGATGCCAGATTCCGCGCCTGGACCTCTTCGATGTCCGCGGCAAGAAGTTCGGCCGCAGCTCTGAGATCGGTCAACTCGTCGGATCCGGCAAGCGGGACGATCACCATCGCGCTGATCGAGAGGACCAGAACCACGATCAACACCTCCGTGAGTGTGAATCCGCGCGCTTTGTTCACCGGTCAGCCCCAAATTGGTGGGCGTTCATCCCGATTCCCCGGATGGTCATGCTGCTGTTTCGCTTCAGTTCGTTGAAGTGGCTTCTCCAGCGTTGTCTCCGTTCCCGGCCTCTCTCTCGAGCTTCCGAAAAACGGGACCACCACCGATGCCTGTCGGCTGCTTGGTCTTGCTCAACCTGCGGATTGGGCACTCGTGCGGTGAGGTCGCCCGCGGTGACGGGTACTCCTATTTCCAGACTTGCTTTGAGCAGTTCTTCCGGCGCGAGACTCTCAAGCTTTCGCACTTGCTCGAGAACCTGCCCGTCCCGTTGATACAGGCGTTGATCCGCGGCCGTGTATCCGTTTCGATTGTCCAGAGTCGGGTCGTAGAGCATGCGTGCGTATCCACTCATCCTGATTCGTTGAGCGGCAACTCGCCCGATCACCACCGCACGTTGTTCGATCACGACCTCGGCGGAAGGAGCGTAGAGTTCACCCTTGAAGAGTGTGCTGCCACGAATTCTCCAGCACGGTATGTTTTCACGGAGCGCAGCCGTGACGAAACTCACACGATCGATCTTCGGCACCCAGGTGTCCTCGGTGCCTTCTGGTTCGGTGATCTTCGCATCTCGAAGGTCCAGATCGCCGCCGACGTGAACCGTCAGTTCCGATCCTTCCTCCACTCTGATCTGACCACCCTGAATGCTCAGATTGCCTTCGACCACCAGTGAGCAGTTTCCACGTACGTCAATCACTGATCCATTGCGCATCAGAAGATCGCCCTCGACTCGAAGAAACAAACCTTCCTCGAATTCCAGTTGGTCGCCGTTGCGAAGTTCGAGCTCCATGATCCGCAACTCACCTTCCACCACATCGCTGAGTTCGTCGACCAAAGTCTCGGAATAATCCTCGGCGGGGGGGGCGGGTTGGTGGATCACCACATTGTCCGGAAGCAGGTCGATGGGGATGCCCGATGATCCACCTGAGGATCCAGTCGATCGATATTCGACCCCCCCGATTATGGTCGCGGAGTCGTTCACCTGTATTCCCATCGAGCTGCCGGTACTGGTGCCGACTCGCAGCGGGTCACCTCGTCCTATTCCCGGTGAGGCCGACCATCCTTGAACCACCGCTTCACTTCCCAGCTGGATCGAGTCACCGGCAAACAAGGCGAATTCACCCAGATCAACGTCGATCGACTGCACTTGTTCATCCAGAGGGACGAAGAAATCTGCTTGCGCATACCGGATGATGCCACCCTGATCCGCTGTGATGTTGGCTCGTACGTCCACCGTTTCCTGATCTGGCGGCCGGTCGGTCGCGAGGTCCAGCAGTTGGACCCGAAGCATCGAATCCTCAGATTCCTGGAACAGATACAGTCCGTTGTTGTGGTCCGAACGCCAGCTTCCGGAGCCGGTGAGTGCCGCATGGGTGATCCCCAGCGCTGATTCCACCTGAATCCGAGCCAGACTGGAGGAACTCAGATTCGCTCCCACCAGTGCACCGTTCGCACGTGAGGCGAGATAGGCACCGCTGAGAATGACTGCCGCACCCATTGCGGTAGTCACCAGAAGCAGGCTGCTGCCTCGGCGGGTGATTCCACTCAGTCGTCTTCGCATCAGAATTCCTCCGGAAGGGCGTGTGCGTGGACTCCGCAGGTGATGATGGTCTCCGCGTGCGCTGAGGAACCTTCGGACCAGTTGAGCTTCCAGGAGACTCGCTTCTGTTCCAGTGGTCGATCGAGGTCACCGGGTCGCATCGACAGATCAATGTCCACCAGACCGTCAAGCAGGAGTTTGGAGTCCACGAGTCCGTCCTGAGTGAGCTGGATCAGAGTTGTTCGAAAGTCATCCTCGGTCTCCAGTGTGCGATCGGTCAGTTGCTCGTCCCGTGGGCCGAAATCATCCGGAAAGACCATCTGGTCCAGATGAAGTGTTCCCTGCTTCTCATCAAACCGAATCCAGCTCACTTCAGAGCTCTGGATTCGTCCATCGCGTCGGGTGTCCGCGCCCCAGCACACCACCAAATCCGGGGAGAGCATCAGGACGCAGTTGGATGCCGAAACCACTGCGGACAATCTGGATGAAGCGGTGGCGGAAGCGATGGTGTTTTCCTTCTGGATTCGTCCTTCGACCAGGACCCTTCCCACGGATTCCGTCATTGCAACGACGCCTGCGCCCACCAGACAGGCAATCGAAAGTGCGATCATCAACTCGGCGAGGGTCATGCCTCGGCGGTTTCTGCCCGGTGTGGACGGTGGGGTCATTGAACGGCTCCTCCCGGGCGGGGAACGAATCGATCCACCGCCACCAGAACCCGGCCGTCTGTGTTTCTGGTCGTGATCCGCACGATCCGTCCCTCCAGCTGCTTGCCTGCCGGCTCGATCTGGAGGGTGTGTTCCAGGACCACCGCGGATCTCCAGATCCGAGAGCGCGAGGGGTACCGACCGCCATCGGGGGCGAAGCTCTCCCCGGGTGCTTCCTCGAATCCATTCCACGAGGAAAGCTGGTCCCATTCTTCTGCGAGTATTTCCGCAAGGAGTTCTTCGGTGGCCAGAGTCGCCGTGACCTGATCCCGCTCCTCCATCGCCGAGGAGGAGCCGGCTCCGATCGCCGAGGCGATCGCGGTGAAGGTGATCGCAAGAATCGAAAGTGCCAGCACCGACTCGATCAGGGAGAAACCTCGTCGGCTCCGGCGAATCCGATCAGTGGCGTTTTTCGGGGTCCGATTGAGAGTGATCTGCCGCATCTCCGTTCCTTCGAGCTCATTCCTGGCCGATTGTGGCCTTCTTCAGGATCGGAAACCCAGAGGGGCTCTTCCCCGGTGAATTCCCGCTTGTTCGAACTCCGGTGTGGGACCTGTCGATACAACCCCACCAGGTTGAACAGTCGGAGCCCGCCCCCTCGTTTTCGGACCCTTGGTTGCAGATCCCGGCCAACGCGGCGAACATACGTTCATGTCCCGGCTGCTCTGGCGCTATACCTGCGTCGAACTTCTCAAAGTGATGCTGTTAACGACCACCGTGCTCGTGGTGGTGATTGCCTTTGGGGCCACCATCAAGCCACTGGTTCAGAACCAGATTGATCCGCTGGACGTCGGAAAGTACGCCTTTTTCGCCAGCGTACCCATGCTTCAGTTCGCTCTGCCGTTCTCTGCGGGATTCGCGGCCACCATCGTCATGCATCGCATGGTCACGGACAATGAAATCTTGGTGATGAGCGTGTCCGGAGTTCCCTATCGGCGGATCTTCGCTCCAGCGATCGTGCTTGGGATCGTCCTGACCCTGGTGATGCTGGTCCTGGTCAATCTGGTCATTCCACGCTTCTGGGGAATGCTCCAGGAGATGGTGGCACGGGACGTGACTCGCGTCTTCACTGCCTCCATCGAGCGGGGCGAAGCGATCTCCATCGATGGGACTCAGTTGTTCGCCGACGAGGTGCTCGTTCCCGACACTCTGCCGGAAACCGGGGCCGATCAACGATTGATCCTGCTTGGAGTAGCTGCCCTGGAAATGGCCGACAACGGTGTGCCCCGCTCGGAATTCACTGCCCGATACGCGACCATCGACATCTACCACCAAACCGAGGACACGCTCCTGAAACTCGCATTGGTCGACGCAACCATCTACCGGCCCGAGGACGATTCCCTGATCTTCGTGCCCAGTGCGATGCCTGAAGCGGTGCGGCTGCAGAGGGACATCACCAGCGGGCCGAAGACCAAGACCCTTCCGGAGCTTCTGCAACTCACTCACGACTCCAATGAGTATCCGTACATCGCCCGTGAGCGTGAAAGGATCCAGTCGGAACTCGTTGCCACTGATTTCTGGAACTGTCTGAACCTTCAACTGGAATCCAAACAAAAGATCGATTTCTTCTCTGATCAGGGAATTGATCGGATCAGCATCTCGGATTTTCGGATGAACCAGAACGTGATCGAAGGCGATCCCGTGATGAGACTCGTCCAGTACGAGGACGACGAGCCGATTCGAAAGGCCACCACGCGCGCAGCGACGCTTTCACTCTCGAAAACCTCCCAGCTGGACACTCCCTCCTTCCAATTGCTCGTGGCTGATGCCGAGGCCTTTGACCTGAGGGGACGACGAGAACTTCGTGCAAGGTGGCCGGAACGCCTGCGATCGCTGCAACTGCCTGACTGTTCTCCCGTCGATCGGTCTGATTTCTCAAGTCAGCAGTTGATCAAGGCAGCACGTACTCCGCTTCCGGCGGGATCATACGGGCCCACCAAGGCCCTCCAATCCGAGCTTGAACGGTTGGCTGATCGTCTGGTGGTCGAAGAGCGGAACCTGGATCTCGAGATCATTGCCAGGATTCTTCATCGCATCGCGCAGTCGCTGACCGTGATCCTGTTGCTGATGATGGGTGCGGTGCTCGCGGTGCTCCTGCGCAATGCCCTGCCTCTGACCATCTACGGACTTGCGTTCATTCCTGCGGTAATCGACATCCTCCTGATCAGTGGTGGGGAACAGATGATCAAGTATGGCGACCCGATCTCTGGCAGTCTGGTCATGTTCTCCGGCAACCTCATGATGCTTTGCATCATCATGTTGGCCTGGTTTCGATTGTCGAGGAACTGAGGCCGCACCATGACGCTTATCGACCGATTCATCGCCTACCGCTTTCTCGGGAACTTCCTGACGATCTTCTGTCTGATCTTCCTTTTCTACGTCTCGGTCGATGTCGTACTTCAATTCGACAGTTACGTCGATGCTGCTCGAGAGGCCGTTGACGAAAAGCGATTTACCTCGGTCTGGGCGACGACCCTGCTCGCGATCCTCGATTTTCACGGCCCTCGAATCTTCCAGTTCTTCGGCTTCATGGTCGGACTTGCCACCGTGGCTGCGGCCGGTTTCACGCTGAGTCAGATGCAGCGGTCTCGGGAGCTGGTGGCCATGCTGGCTTCGGGTATACCGCTGCACCGTGTCGCCCTGGTGATCTTTGCCTGCGCGGCGTTTTTGAACGCGCTGCAGGTACTCAATCAGGAATTCGTGATTCCTCGCCTCGCCTCGGTGCTGCTTCGCGAGCACAGCCAGATTCTTTCCACCACCAAGACCGTGTTCCAGGTTCCCCTCACCCGTGATGCGAACGACAATCTGTTCTCGGGGAGCCGGTTGGATGTGGATCGCCAGATGCTCGATGACCTTCTGGTCATGGTCCGCGATGAAGAGGGCAAGGCCTCCAGCCGCATCTTCGCCGAGGCCGCCTACTGGGATGATGCTACGGATTCCTGGCAATTGGAGGGTGGGGTGGTGACCACCCGCTCAGGACCGGATCAGGAAACCCTGGAACGTCAGGAAACGATCCCTTCCTATGCGACCGATCTCTCGCCGCATGCACTCTCGGTCCGGCGTGATCAAGAGCGTGCGCAGATGCTCTCCACCTTGGAGATCAGCGCCCTGCGTTCACAAGGGGCGGATGCCTCCCGGTCTCTTGGGCGCCTGATGTGGTCGCGCATCGGGAGCATCGGAGTGAATCTCCTCGTGCTCCTCCTGATCCTCCCGAGTTTTCTGCACCGGGTCCCCGGTCCCTTGCTCGTGCAAAGTGTGCATTGTGCCGCGATCGGCATTCCCACGCTTCTGATCTCGGTCCTGGTGATGATGCTGCCCGTGCCCGGGGTGTCGCCTGCAGTGATGGCGATTCTGCCTACCGCGATTCTGATTCCGTTGTCATTCTGGAGGATGGCAACCCTGAGGACTTGAGTGCCGGGAGCAGCCCATCCCAGGCCCGGTCGAGTTCGCTGTCGATGACATCGACTTCCACTGAGTCAAGCATCTTTCTGGCTTCCGTATCCATCAGAATTCTTTCCTGTGCACGGCGCAGGTATTCCTGCGCCTCGGCACGGCCTTGTTCAAAATCGATGCCGTCTCCCGGCAGTTCCTCGAGGAACATGATCACCAGATAGTCGCCATCCACCAACACGGGTTCAGAGATCGCACCTGCTTCAAGGGCCCAGAGCGTCTCTCGAAAGGCAGTGGGCCAGCTCGGGTCCAGGCGCGAGACCGGTTCCAGAAGCCCACCCGTGCTTGCACTCTCATCGGTCGAGAACCTTGCCGCCACTTCGGAAAAATCCTGTCCACTGCGGATCAGTTCCAGGGCATCACGGGCCTCTGCCAAATTCGGAGTGACCAGAACCCGGGCGGATCGGCGCGGTCCGTGCAGTGTGTTCCAGGAGGCGAAGACCGCCTCTTCCCGCAGATCAACCTGCGCTTCGATCAGCCGGCGAAGGCTGGCGTTGCGCCTCAGCAGGGCACTGAACCGAACCGGCCCCAGCCCCTCTCGACGACGGATCTCCTCCAGAAGACGAATCGCCTCGGTTTCATCCCGAGAGAGGATGCGGGTCAGCAATGCCTGCTCCCGCTGGATGGCATCAGCCTCCAGGGTGATGCCTCGCTGCTCGAGCGTTCGTGCGAGCAGCCCATCGAGAATGGCTTCCTGAAGCGCCAGTCGCCCAGCCATCTCCATGAGCAAGGAGTCCATCGTGTTTCGGTCAACGGCCGTCCCTCTTCCGCGTTCCCGGTCCGTTTTCCAATAGGCGACCGGGGGATCGATGCTGTGCACTCTCTCGATCGAATCTTCGAGTGAGGGTGGTTTCTGCCCGGTCGTCGAGGAGGGGGTGTTCGAGCAGGCAGTGATCAGCAGAGCAGTCAGAGTGATCGCAGCGATGCTGCAGAGGGTTGCCAATCGCCTGGTATGGGTTGTTTCTGGCATTGCCTGGTGGACTCCTTGCCCCGAGGCCGATCCGAAAGCCGGCCGTGCTCGGGGGTGGTGGGTTCCAAGGTAGCGTGCAGACACTCCGGGTGTCGCGCGGCCAGCTTCCGATCAGGCAACCAGGACCCCTTCGTCTCGAAGGGCCCTGGCGGTCATGGTCGGTTGTTCGTGAATCTCGGCGAGCTGGTGGATCTGCTGAATCAGCTCCTGATGAGTGGCGAGTTTGCATCACGTGCAGTTCAGCTCGATGCGGTTCCCGAGTCCGGGGCCTGCCCTCATCTTCCTTGCGTGGAGGTGGATGATCCTGGCTTCCAGGTCAGAGGCCTCGTACACGTGCTCAGTGATTTCTGGAATCGACCCCGGTCTGTGTGGTTTCGTGTCCTTCGCGGGGATCGGGTCGGTCGGTGTGCACTCGATCAGACGTGGTGGTTCGTTGAGCTCCGTCTTGCTCCAGGACTTCGGCCTGCATTCCTTGGGCGATGGTTTTTCCTTTATCGATCGAATCATGGTCTCCATTTTTGTGACGCTTTGTAGCCTAATGTCCTCTACCGAACCTCCGCTTTTCCTCCGAACTCGCCTCCTCTTGAATTGAGACGGAGTATTCTGCGCACTGCGACCGCGAGTTCCTCCCGGCCGCCGTTGTGCGGCCAACTCCTGGTCGCCCCACACCCTCGTGGAATCCTCATTGGATCTTGTCCGAGAGCCCGACCCGATGCCTTCATCTCCATCAAACATCTGCCCTTATTGCGGAACCTCCGGACTCACCGGATCGAGCTGTTCCGAGTGTGGTGGACTGCAGGATCAGGAGAGTCGCGATGCAACGGCCGCGGATGTGGGGCCCTGGTTCACTCGTGACACTCGAAGGCCGTTCTTCCCCGGCTGTTCCCTGGGGCGATTGACTCGAATGATTCAGTCCGGCCACATCACTCGCACCTCGGTGATTCGAGGGCCAGCGACCAACGGATTTTGGATGCCAGCCGATCGGGTGCCCGGGATCGCACATCTGTTGGGCATCTGCCATGCATGCGGTGAAGCCGTGCACCCCAAGCAGGTGGTCTGTGCGGCGTGCCACGCTCCCCTGGCGATCAATCCTGAAGTCTCTCAGCGTTCGGTGTCCGCGCCTGCAGCGCAGCCTGCGCAACGTTCTTCGACGTCCCCCGTCGGGTCTGCAGTGGACCTGGTCTCCCGGGCGCAATACCGACGTATCGAGCGGCTTCAAAATACGGTCCGGATCCAGCTCATTGGGCTTGCGCTCTCGATCAGTCTGCTGGGGGCGGTACTCATACTTTTTCTCGTGCCGGGCCTCATGAAGGACGAGGTTGATCCCCTGGAGTTCAGCAGACCCAATTCGGGTCCGTCGGCGATGGGATCAAATCCGACGACCGACTCGACGCTCACTTCCGATTCGCAGGCTAACGCTGTCGACTCCATACTTGAAGTCGAATCGATTCCTCTGCGCGCCGAACCTCAGCCAGCCTCGTTGCAACCATCGTCTCCGCAGAGTGCGAACCAACAACCGGACGCTCTGGAGTCCGGGGCAACCACCGATGCGGGGACCGATGCGGGGAAGGAGGCTCTGGAAAAAGTCCTGGAGGTGATGCGTGACGTGACGCCCGCTCAACGGGCACTGCTTCAGGAACTCCGTGTTCAATTGGACCGCGCGGAAGACCCCGTGCAGCCCATCGGAGTGCGGTTGGAGGCGGTCAAGATTGCTCGCAGCCTGATCGACGAATTCCCCGTGGAAGAGACCGATGAGTTCTTTCGCGCCAGGCTGGCTGCTCTGCGCGGTGAATTCACAACGATCGAGCAGCAGATTCTCAGCGGTTCAACCTCAAGCTCTTAATCAAGTGATTCAGGGCTTGGGGTTGCGTTGGGCGTTGACTTGAGTTGCTCTGACTCCGGTGCCAGTGGTGGGTTGATTTCCTCGGAGACCCCAGCGTCCCCTGGTTGTGGCCGGCTGACTTCAGTCTGAGGAACTTGATACAGCGCCTCTCCATCCAACCACCGGGCTTGAAGCAGCAGGCGTTCGGTGACCGCCGCCAGTTGCTCCGGATCAAGGCGGGGATCAAGCCAGCCGCTCTGTCTCCATCGCTGCAGCATCGGGTAATTGATCAGAAGCAGGGTGGTTCCCCGCTCGCGCAGTGCGCGGACTACGGCGTCGGGGTCATCGGGGTGTTCCGCGAGCAGCTCCGCCAGCGGGTGGTTGTCCCAAACGGTGGCGTATTCGTACCGCCGACTGGAAAGAAACGGACTGGCGTTGCCCAGCGCAAGAATTCGTTCGTCGGGGGGCAGCACCGGTCCCAGCGCCTTGAACCCACCTTGGGAAATGATCTTTTGTTGCTGTTCGGGATCTGCCATTGCACGAGCTTGTTCGGTGAACAGAAGACCGGTGGCCACATCCATTCTGCCGACCATCATTGCCGAGGCCGGCACTCCCGGGTCGTTGCGGTCGTTTCGCAGCAGCCGCTCCGAGCGAAAGAGCCAGAGCGGCAGCATGCACCAGATCAGCAGCGCGATGCCGAGCAGAGGCCGGCCGGCTCGAAGTGACGGCAGTCGTGCAGGCAGCAGCAGGGTTGCGGCGGCCACCATCAGTGGAATGGCGGGCACCAGAAAGCGACTCTTGAGGTGTGTGAAGAACAGCCAGAACACGACACCACACCCCAGCATCACCAGCAGATCGATGCCTGTTCGTCGACTGCGCTCGCGGAGTATTCCAACGACGATTCCGGCGGTGGCGATCAGAGGCAGCAGCGACCACTGCGGTCTCCACGGTTCACCCGGGGTGGGATTGGCGCCGAATCCAAAGGCGAAGACCTGGTGCCAGAGTTCGCCCAGTCGCCCGAAAAAACCGAGTCCGGAGGCGTGGGCGTTCTGGAAGCGGGTCATCTGTTCACCCGAGAAGTGACCGTTGCCAAAGAGTCCAGAGGCAAAGGGGAAGACCGGGTTGCCCGTGGCGAGCATGTTTCTGATCCACCAGGGTGCGAGGACCACCGCACCGGCGAGCAGACCCAACGGCACTGCAATCCGCCATCCGCGCGGCTGCAACCGTCTGAGCATGAGGTATCCGATGGGCAGGGCGATGAAGCCAAAGGCCGTCAATTTCGCCCCACAGGCCGTGGCGGCGAGCAGGCCCGCCGTGATTCCGACCGCGGCAAGTCCGCCTGAGTTACTCACGCGAGGCTCTTGCGTGCGCGGAACCAGCAGCAACATGGCGGTGGCTCCCATCAGGGACGCCGCCATTTCGTTGTAGGCGAGTGATCCCACCACGATCAGCCAGGGCACGCCCAGGCACAGTGCGAATCCGAAGCCCATGTAGCTTCGATCAAACCAGCGACCGATCGCCGCCGCGGTGGTCGCCGCGGTGAGCAGGGCGAACGATGCATGGAGCAATTGGGCGGTGATCGCGGTGGCCAGTGGTCCGCCATCGATCACCATCAGATGGAGGTAAGCGCCTTCCACGAAGCTGGGAAAGCCTCCGTACACGTTCCAGGTCGGTGTGAGAATTTGCCCTTGGATGAACCATTCACGAGGAAGTTGCAGGTGGTAGGAAAGCGCGTCGTATCCACCAAATTCGGTCTGCCAGAGCCAGCCGGGTGCGGAGCAGGCGGCAACGAACAGGACCGCCAGGGCGGGCGCCGCCGCCCAGCTGAGCGGAGGCAGCCAGCCCTCTCCCGGTCCGATTGCCAGCCGACTGCTCGAAGTTCTGATCGCCCAGGCCAGCAAGAGGATGCCCACCGCCAATACGCCCCAGGCAACGGTCTGTGAACTCAGCAGTCCGGTCGTGCCCAGAAGCGAGTCCAACCAGAGCAGGACAGCGGTTCCAAGGCCCATGGCAGCCAACAGCCTGGAGCCCCGGCCGATGCCGACCGAGAGCTCTTCCGGAAGCCAGCGCAGGATCCAGACTCCGAAGCCGGTGGCGCCCATCAGCCAGCAGCAGACCGTGAGTCCGCTTCGCCAGAAGGTGGACATGAACCGACTCAGAACTTCAGTGTCTTCGGGCGCCGTGAACCGGCTCAGAATCACTGCAGTTCCAATGAGGAAGACCAGCAGCAGCACCGTGCCCGCATCGGCAAATCGGCTGCTGCCTTCCTTCAACACGTGGTTCTTATTCTGGCTGCTGCTCACGAGGCGTGATTCTAACGATGTTCGCTCGGTTTACTGGGTTCCCTCGGATTGGCCCGGGGCTTGCATGAAGTCTTCACAGCACCCTTTGAGGACAGGAGGTCCGACGTGTTTCGGCATAATTTGCTCTTTTCAGCCCTCATCATCCCATTCATTCCCCTGGCAGTGACTCCTGCAAGCGCACAATCTGCGCCGGTAGGAACCTCCATCGGCTCCCTCACGGAAGTGGTCGGTCGAGATGGAATCGGCGATCGAATCGTGGGTTACGGAGTCGTCACCGGGCTCAACGGCACCGGGGATGACTTTTCGAAGTCGCCCTCGCTGGCCGAATCCTACATGTCGTTGCTGCAGAATCTTCAACTTCCTGGGCTCAACGAACAGTCCCTTGCTCGACAGCGAAGCTGTGCGGTGGTCATCGTGACCTCGAACGTCCCCTACACCGCGGGTAAGGGGGATGAAATCGACGTTTCGCTCACCAGCGCCTTCGACGCCGAGAGTTTGGCCGGCGGGCGTCTCGATTACGCCACTTTGATTCCTCCCGGTTTCACGATCGAGGAATCGCCGTTGATCGCGACCGTGGTGGGGGCACCGATTCCATTGGACCTGGGGAATCCGGTTCGAACCACCCTGCGCAATGCAGGTCGAATCGAATGGGATGCGGTTCCCTTCAGCCAGTACGACTTCGTCCAGCGTGTCTCCAACGCGCCCGATTCTCCTCTTTGCTTTCAGCTTCGGCTGAACGACCCCTGGAACGAGTCCGTGGTGGCCGCTCGCGAGATTGCGGCGGGAATCAACGAGGACTGGTTCAACGAGGACGAGCGTCCGTTGGCGACCCTTCGGGAGGATGGGCGAGTCATCGTCCGTTTCCCTCCTTGGGCGACTGACGTCGATCAGCGAATGTCCTTCATCAGCGAAGTCGAGCAGCTTTCGCTCGACCCCAGATTGATCACGTCGAATGCCCGGGTCCTGCTTGATCGAACCCGCGGGTTGATCATTGTCGGTGCTGGCGTCCGATTCGAGCCCACCGCGGTCTCCGTGGAGGGACTCGAGCACGTCACCATCGAGCCCGTTCCGATTCCGACCCAGTTCGAGCCGATCATCAACACCGACAGCACGGTGGGGGTCTCGACCGCCACGTCTCCCGAACGCGGGGCACGACTTCAGGAACTGGTTTCTCAGATGAGAAAGCTCCAGGTTCCGGTTTCCAAGCAGATCGATGTCATCATCGGTCTGCGGTTGGATGGCGCACTTCTGAACATCGAGTCTTGGCAGGTGATCGAATGACGCCTTCACTCGGCTCAATCAGTTCCCTTCGACCACCCGTTGCAGAAGCTTCTGGGCTCCCTGGCTTCAGCGCATCCGGAAGTCCCGATTCATTCGCTCAGCGAATGGAATCGCTTCTGGAACAGGAAGGTGGCGAGCGAAAGCTCAAGACCGTGCGTGAGCAGTCCCGCAAGCTCGTGGCCGAAGCATTCATCGCACCAATTCTCGCCAAGGTTCGTGAGACCAATCAGGCCGCCGAACCCTTCGGGACCACCGACGTCGAGAAGCGCTTCGGGCCAATCTTCGACCGTGCGGTTGCGGATGCGATGGTCCGCCCCGATCGATTCCCCATGGTCGAGGCCGTTGAACGTTCCATGCTCAGGAAAATGATGCCCCAGGAAGGGATCTCCGCATGACCGCTCCCCAGATCACAGAAGTGCTGGCTGAAGGATTTCGGCGACTTGAGGAGTTGCTCGACACGCAGTGCGGGCATTACCGCCGAGTCGAGGAACTCGTGGATTCTCAGCGGGAAGCATTGCGAGTGGCCGATGTCACCGCTCTGACCAACGCCAGCAACGCCGAACGTGAACTGCTCGATGCGATCGGACGACTGGATACGCGTCGGGTCGAATTGGTTGATGCGATTGCCGCTGAACTGGGACTTGCGCAGCCGGGTTCGCCAACACTCACCGACCTGCTTGAGCATTCCGGCCCTCGCCGAGGCCGTCTGGTGACCATCGCCGACGAACTCCGGCGCCTCATCAGCAAGACCCGAGCCGCCAGCGGGGTCGTTCGAACGGCTGCGGAATCCCTTGCGCGACACATGCAGGGCATCGTGCAGTCCGTCGAGATCGGCCTCGGACGAACCGGCATCTACGAACGTACGGGGCGCCTGGTCAGTGCCCTTCCCCGACACTCCTCCATCAACATCAGGAGCTGATCACCCATGAGTCTCAACGGT
>NHEC01000110.1 GCA_002171655.1 Planctomycetes bacterium TMED75 | reverse complement strand
CCGAGCCCTGGCACTACTTCTGGGCGACGGGGATCCTCTCGAGCTTCCTCGACAACGCCCCGACGTACCTCGTCTTCTTCCAGACCGCGGAATCCCTCAGCCAGGAGCCCGGCGATGGAATTCTCACCCTGATGGGCGGTGAATTCATCCGGCACGACCTGCTGGTGGCGATCAGCCTCGGGGCGGTCTTCATGGGCGCGAACACCTACATCGGCAACGGACCCAACTTCATGGTCAAGGCGATCGCCGAGCAGGAAGGCGTCCGGATGCCGAGCTTCTTCGGGTACATGGCCTACAGCTGCCTGATCCTGCTGCCGCTGTTCGTCCTGGTGACGCTGATCTTCCTGATCTGACCCGAGCCGACCCGAACCATCCGCCGAAACGAACAGCCGCGCACCATGAGGGTGCGCGGCTGTGTTTTCCCTTTTCCTGAGCCTTCCGCCCATTCGGCCGCCGATCAGCTGATCGACAGTTTCCTGGGGGTCTGCACATCCGGCTTGGTGACTGCGATCGTGAGCACTCCGTTTTCAAGGGAGGCGGTGATCGAATCCTCGTCAACATCGACCGGAAGGCGGATGCTCCTTGAGGCGGATGCCTCGATCCTTTCCTTTCTCAGGACGGTGTTGCCATCGGTGCCCGGAGCCGCGCAATCGCAGGCCTCGGGGTCCGGGGTGGCTGTGTCCTGGCAGCACACGCTGGTGCTCAGCGTGAGGACGCCGGCGTCGAGCTCAAGCTCGATCTGGTCCTTGCTCAGTCCCGGCACCGAAGCCAGGATCTCGAACCTGTCGGACAATTCATGAATGTCCAGGGGCAGGTTGGTGGGAAGAACCGAACCGGCGAAACCGTCGGTGAAGGTGTTGAACATGTCTCGCACGGGCGAGATCTTTGATTCAGTGCGCATCAGTTGAAGCATGATTGAATCCTCCGATTCCGTTGCCTGCGGCGCCCGATTGGGTCGTCGTCCAGGCAACACCAGTCATACGCAGGGTGCGGAGAAAGGTGCGAGGATTTGGGGGGAAAATCTCGGCAAACCGACTGCCGAAACGGCAGCTTCCGGCTCAGTGCCGCGTGGCGGCATGGCAGCCGGTGCAGCTGGCATCCAGACGCTCCAGGCGGGCCGGGGTGAAGCCCTTCTTGAGTTCCCGGACCGCTTCCAGAGCGAAGCTGAGGTGCTGCGGAGGAACGGACCGTTCGGTGGCCCCCGGATGCAGTCCGGGCCGACCGAGTTCCAGAAGGAACTCCTCGAGCAGGAGGCATTCGTGCGCGAGGTTCACCTTGGTATCGGGGCGGGCCGTGTCTTCGATTCGATCACGGGCTTCTTCGATGTGCAGCATGACCGCAGAGAGCCCCGCCGCGGGTACGAATTCCGGAAGCGGTGCATCACTGACGTCTTCAACCGCGGTGCCCGACGCACGGAAGGTTCGAACGCTGCTCCACAGCCCGAGGTACCCGGGATCGGTTCCGCAACGATCGAGGATGCGGCAGGCGTCTTCGTTGGACCCCCCGGTGGCCAGCATCCACAGAATCGCTGCGACCGCGGGGCCCCGATGCTTTCCCTGGTGGCAGTGGATGTAGAAGGGACCGGATTCTTCCTGAAGCAGGCGCACCAGAGAGCGCACTTGGTCCGGAGGAACCCGGTCGTACCCGATCGGCAGGTGCACCACACGGATACCCAGCTCCCGTGCCTGCTCCAGCTGCGGGCGTCGGCCGTCGACACTCAGCAACACTTTCACGCCCTCCTGCTGCAGCGAGGCGATCGAATCCGCCGAGGGTTCGGAACCCACGAGAAACCGTTCGTCGATGCGCTCGAGGCGTTCGATTCCTGGAATCGACGTCGGCCGCTGCGAAGCACGCTGCGGAACATCGCCATCTGAAGGGGGCCCCAGCACGGGAATCAAGGCAACACCCAAAAGCATTGAGCACAGCACCGGGAAGACGACCTGGTACACGCAACGACCCCTCACTCGCCGGAGTCCTCGTCGTCGTCGTCGTCTTTCATCATGGCGTAAATCACCGACTGAACCACGACCGATTCACCCAGCAGCCGGCCCGCTCGTTCGCTGGCCTGGGAGAGATTGCGAAACTCACCTTGATCGACTTCTCGTTCGAAGTCATTGAGGGAGTTCTCGATCGCCACCATCATCGAGGCGATGACCGACCATTCATAGCGGGTCTGCGGCCAGTACTGACTGGTCTGGGCGTACTGGACCGGCAACGCCACCTGCCAGCCATCGGGAGTCTCGACCATCGCGAGCAGACCGCCCAGGACCGGCTCGCCGTCGAAGAGCACCGCGGCGGTGCCGTCGTACATGTCCTCCACGATGATTCGATCCTTCTGGTCCCGCAGAACCCGGAAGGGGTCGGAGAGAATGCGACCAAACCAGTCCCCGAACCCATCGCCACCAAACCGAATGCGAACGCCCTCGGCCTCGGAATCCACGTCGTTTGGAAACTGGGTCTGAAGCTTGACCGCCACCCTCCAGAGCTGGGCGATCATGTCGGAGAGCTTGGTTCGCACCTCCCCGATCGCACTGGCTTCGGTGACGCCATCTTCGAACTCGATGTCTCGGGGCTCGAGGTAGATCAGTTCGGTCAGTCGCTCGGGGCGACCGTCCTCGATCATCTCCTGCATCGCGTCCAGGGCGCGTTGCGGCGTGGAGGTGTCGTATTCGGGGCGCTCACAGCCTGGGAGAAGCCCGAATGCCGACAGCAGCAGCAGCAGAATGAACGCTCGATTGGTGGAAGATGTCCACATCATGCCAACAGCATAGGTTTGCAAACGATCCACCGCTCGACCGGTCGACTAGAATGCCTCGATGAAGATCACCCTCAATGGAGACGATCGAGTGCTCACCGACCCCCTGACGATCGCGGACCTGCTCCGTGAACTCGGACTGGAGGGGCGCCCCTGTGCGGTCGAGCGCAATCGAACCGTGGTGCCCCGGATGGAGCACGACTCGACGAGACTCGCCGAGGGCGATCAAGTCGAGGTCGTGACCCTGGTCGGGGGCGGCTGAACGCGGAACCGGCTGAATCGGCGGGACACCGGCCCGCCAAGGAGTTGCCCCAGATGACCAAGACCATCAAGCCAGACACCACCCCGGTCCCCGGACTTCAGATCGGCGGGCGCACGCTTGCCAGCCGGCTGGTGGTGGGTACCGGCAAGTACGAGAACTACGACGTGATGTGCGAGGCGATCGACGCCAGCGGCGCCGACTGTGTCACGGTGGCGGTGCGACGCGAGCGACTCGTCGACTCCGAAGGCCGTTCCCTCCTGGACTTCCTGGACACCGATCGGATCACGATCCTGCCGAACACCGCCGGCTGCTTCACCGCGGAGGATGCGGTGCGGGTCTCGCGCCTCGGTCGTGAACTGCTCGACCAACTCGGAAACCCCGGACGCGACTGGGTGAAACTCGAAGTGCTCGGCGACAAGACCACACTGCTGCCCGATCCCGTGGGCACCCTCGAAGCCTGCCGCGAACTGGTCGCCGACGGGTTCCAGGTCCTCTGCTACGCCTCCGACGACCCGCGACTCGCGGTCGCGTTGCGCGATGCGGGTGCGGCAAGCGTGATGCCCGCCGGAAGCCCGATCGGTTCCGGACGCGGAGTCAACAACCCCCACGCAATCGCGCTCCTGCTTGAACTGCTCAAGGACCCTGCCCAGGGCGGCGACCCCGACTACCCCGTCATCGTCGATGCGGGCGTCGGCACCCCGAGCGACGTCACGATCGCGATGGAACTCGGCGCCGACGGCGTGCTCCTCAACACTGGAATCGCGCACGCGAAGGACCCGGTGCGGATGGCCCACGCGATGCGCCTCGCACTTGAATCCGGCTACCACGGCGCGCGCAGCGGCCGAATCTCGATGCGACGCTACGCCAGCGCGAGCAGCCCCTTCGACGGGGTGATCTCGACGATTCCCGGGGAGTGACCCGCGCCTCGACGCTGCGACGGAGTGAGGCTCAGCCGGCGAGTAACCACGTCGAGACGATCAACCAGCCCGCGACCAGGGTCAGTACGGTCTTGAACAGCGCGACAAAGACGCGCTCGTTGACGCGTTCGAGCAGTCGGGTCCCCACCCAGGTGCCCAGGAGCACCATCGGGATCAGCAGCGCCAGCAGCGGCAGGAACGCGGCGAACGCAAAGCCCGCCAGTCCGAAGAGGATGATCTTCACCAGGTGGCCGACCCCCTGGCACGCCGCCTTGGTCCCGACGATCGCCTGCCGCGAGAGGTCCATGTTCAAGAAGAACGGTGCGATGAACGGCCCCACCGCACCGACCAGGAGGTTGAGAAACCCCGCCACGGCCCCGAGCAGGATGAACCGACGATTCTGGTTGATCGCTTCCGGTCGGGCACCGACCAGCAACCACTGCGGTCGCCAGGTCGCCAGCAGGACAAAGCACCCAATCAGGACCTTGATCGCGTCTTCGGGAACGGAGCTGACCAGTGCGAGCGCCACCGCGCCAAAGGGAAGCAGCAGGATCGAATAGCGCCAGATCAGGGACCAGTGGAGGTGCCGGCGCTGCGCGACCGCGCGGCTGCCGTTTGAGACCAGTTGAATCACGCCGTGGAGCGGGATCACCACCAGCGGGTCGAGAAAGAAGAGCAGCACCGCCAGAAGCACGATTCCCCCGCCCATTCCGACGATCGCGGAGAAGACGGCGGTCGCGAAGGCGACCAGTGCGAGGACCAACAGCGTGCCCGCCGAAAGTACGGGAGCCGCATCGGGGGCGATCGAGGCGAGAACGGCGTCCATGACTCAGATGATAGGAGGTGCGGCCCACCCCAGAGACCGTCCAGGGGCTCGCGAAACCGAGTCAGTGCTCGCTCGGTGTACCCAACTGCGCGCCCAGTTCCTCCACCGCGGCGGCCAGAGTCGCTTCATCGTTGGCCTCCAGGTTCAAGCGCAACAGAGGCTCGGTGTTGCTGGCGCGGATGTTCGCCCACCAGTGACCGGTGTCGATGCTGAGTCCATCCATGTGCATGAGCTTCGCCTCGGCGTAGGTCTCGTGGAGTTCCTCGAGGGTTGATTCGATGTCCTCGTTGACGAAGTTCAGTTCCCCCGACTGCGCGTATTTTCTCAGAGGGTCGATCTCCCCGGAGACGGGCGTGCTGGAAGCGGCGAGTCGCGCCAGGACGGCGATGAACGCTCGCGCGCCGTTGTCCGCGTTGAACATGTCCGCAAAGTAGAAGTGACCGGAGAGCTCGCCCCCCAGCACCGCGGCGTTCTCGCTCATGGAGGTCTTCATGAAGATGTGCCCCACCCGCGCTGGGACCGGACGACCGCCGGCCAACTCGATCGTCTCGGCGAGAATCCGGCTGGAGCGCAGGTCGTAGACCACCGCCGCGCCCGGGTGCCGAGCCAGCGCACCGGGCGTGAGCCAGGCGGTGAGCAGGTCNCCCCCCACCGTGCGGCCGGTCTCATCGACCAGCACGCAGCGATCGGCATCACCGTCGAAACAGATGCCCGCGTCGGCCTCATGGGTGCGGACCGCCTCCTGGAGTCCGGCGAGATTCGACTCGACCAGAGGGTTGGGATCGTGGGCGAATCGGCCNTTCTGATGTTCGAAATTCAGTTCGATCAGTTCGAGTCCCTCCAGGTCGTTGAAGACCCGGGGGACCATCGCACCCGCTGAACCGTTGGACGCGTCGATCACGATTCGAAGCGGTCGTGAACGATCGGCAAGCAGACCGTCCGGCGCATCCGTCTGGAGGCATTCAAGCAACCGGTCTCGATACGGGGTCCAGAGGTCACGCTCTTCGAGCAGACCCACCAACGGAGCGTCCTTGAGATCCGCAAGTGCCGCACGTTCCCGGATCTGTTCAAGCCCGGTGCCAGTTCCGATCGGACGTCCACGCTGCCGTGAAAACTTGAAGCCGTTGTAATCAAGCGGATTGTGACTGGCGGTGACCTGGATGCCACCGCCGCAGTCGAGGTAGTTGATCGCGAAGGTGATCATGGGGCTGTCCACGATGCCCAGATCAATGACCGAGGCGCCCCGGGTTCGAATGCCCCGGATGAGGGCATCCCGCAGGCCGGGGGACGTCGGACGAGGGTCGCGACCCACCACGATCGTCTGCGACATGGGATCCGTGCGCCCCTCGGACACCCCTTCGTCAAGCAGGAGGTCCGCTGTGCCGTGCCCGATCTGCCAGGCAATGCGCTCTGTGAGTGGCTTGGGTACGGTCGCCCGCACGTCGTATGCCTTGAATACCTTGCCCAGCATGGGTCCCCTCCAGCGGTTCGTAGACCCGGTCCAGGGGCGGGCCGGGTCGGGATCAGGTGCCGATAACCATGCGGCCTGCTCAAGGCGGGACATGGCTGAGGTCTCATCGTAGTCCACCAGATCCTGAATCGTCGCTGGTGAACCCTCCGGGTTTCGGATATCCTCATCGCTTCGCCGTTGGATTCCAGAAAATCCCGGTGACTGCGGTGTGGTTGCGGACTGCACCGGAGTGTCACGGCAGGAGAAAGGTTCTCCCGCCCCACCCCGCACGGACTCCACCAACGAGTGGAGNCGAGCACCAGGAAGCGCCCTCTTTGGGCGACCCGTCCCCTGACAAGGGTCCGCAGTCGAGTCGCCGGTGTCGCTGCAGAAGAAACGAAACGGAANCTGATGTCACTCGTCAAGGAACTCATCGAAGCAGGTATTCACTTCGGCCAGCGCCGAAGCAACTGGAACCCGAAGATGGCCCCGTACATCCATGGTGTGCGCGGCGGNATTCACGTCATCGACATCAAGGAGACCGTNAAGGGCCTCCTCCTGGCGAAGAAGTTCGTCAGNCGAGTCGCGGCCGACGGCAAGGACATCGTCTTCGTCGGCACCAAGCGCCAGGCACGTGCCACCCTCGAAGAGCAGTGCGGCGAAGCCAAGCTTCCCTACGTCACCGAACGATGGCTCGGCGGCACGCTCACCAACTTCCGAACCATCCGNGAACGACTCAAGNGACTCGTNGAACTCGAGGGACTCGTCGAAAGCGGTGAGATCAAGACCTACTCCAAGAAGATGGAATCCCAGCTGATGCGCGAGATGCGGAAGATCCACCGCAACCTCAACGGCATCCGCGACATGTCGAAGCTCCCCGGTGCATTGATCGCGATCGACGTCAACCGCGAGACCAACGCGCTTCGAGAAGCACGAAACCTGGGCATTCCCACGATCTGCCTGCTGGACACCGACGGCGATCCGGACCTGGTGGACATCCCGGTCCCCGGCAATGACGACTCCATGCGATCGATCGCGATCTTTGTCCGCGAGATGTGCAACTCGGTCATCGACGGTCGCAAACAGGTCGCTTCCAACAAGCAGGGCGATTCGGACCAGGAACCTGCCGCCGAAGGCGGCTCAGGGCGACGCCGTTCGAGCCGAACTCAGTTCCGAGCCGAGGAACCCGCCCCCGCCGCAGTGGCTGAACCCGTGGCCGAAGCGTCACCGGAGGCCGGAGCCGGCAACCCCGAAGTACCCGCAGCCAGCGACGGCTGAACCCCACGGAGGGAGGCTCCCTCCATTCGTACCGGCTCGGGACCATTCGACTCGAGCACTTGAATCACCTCTTACTAGCATGCTGACGCAACGTCAGCCGACGGGACAAGGACACCAATGTCGACCGCCAATATCAGCGCCAAGGACGTGATGGCTCTCCGGCAGAAGACCGGACTGGGCATGATGGACTGCAAGAAGGCCCTCGTGGAAGCCGAAGGCGATCTCGCCGCGGCCGAAGCGGCCCTGCGAGCGAAGCTCAAGGGCAAGATGGACGAGCGCACCGACCGCGCTGCCGGTGAAGGGTGCATCGCCATCCAGACCGGTTCCGACACCGCTTCGATCATCGAGGTCCGGGCCGAGACCGACTTCACCGCTCGCAACGAGATGTTCGTCAACATGGCCAACGACGCGGCGAAGCTCGCGCTCGAACAGCCTGCCGGTGACGTCGACTTCACCGCTCCGATGACGGAAGCGCTCGACAACGTCCGCATCACGACCGGGGAGAACATCTCCTTCTCCCGCGGAAGCGTGGTGGCCGGCAGCCACTTCGGCAAGTACGTCCACCACGACGGCAAGCTCGGTGTGCTGGTGGTCTTCGACGGCGACCCCACCCCCGAGGCCGCTCTGGGCATCGCGCAGCACGTCGCCGCCCACGTCCCCACCCCGATGGCGGTCGACGAGACCGGCGTGCCTCCCCACCTCATCGAAGCCAAGCGCAACGAAGCGGTTCAGGAAGCACGAGACCTCGGCAAGCCCGACGAGATCGCCGCCAAGATCGCCGAAGGCAAGATGCGCAAGTTCTTCGAGGAAGTCACCCTGGTCGGACAGAAGTACGTCAGGGACGATTCCATGCAGGTCGGTTCGATCCTGCCCAAGGGCGTCAAGGTGACCCACTTCATCCGCATGCGAGTCGGCGAAGCCGAAGTCGACGGGTGAGATCCCCGAACAACCGAACAACCACCCACGGGCCCGGCCCGTGGGTTTTTTTTTTACGGCGGCAGGACGACCGGACGCTAGGACGCCTGCGAAGGCGTCACCCAGGAGGGGCGCCGCAGGGCGTAGATGACGAACGGCAGGATGGTGAAGACCACGAATCCGACTGCCACCACCAGGACGTAGCTGTTCCGATCCTCGGGCTTGACCAGGTCCGGCGGCAGGAAGCCGAAGACGATCGCGATGAGTCCCGCGAACGAACCCAGCATGGCCAGCACCCAGATGCCGACGTTGCCCACCGGCACCCGATAGCGACGGGGCACGTTCGCATGCGTGTAGCGCAGCCGGATCGCCGCGGAGAACATCAGGAGGTACATCACGATGTACAGCAGGGTCGGCACCACGTTCATCAACCAGAAGGCGGTCTGCACGTCATCGAAGAAGAGGTAGATCGTGGAGATCGAACTCACGATGACCGCCTGCATGATCAGGATCGGCTGCTGGGCTTGGTAGCGATTTTCACGCTGCCAGATCGGCGCCAGTGATCCGTCACGTCCGGCCACCAGAAGGCCTCGAGTCGGGGCGGGGATCCAGTTGTTGACTTCCCCGAGCATGCCCAGAGCGATGATCAGTCCGGCCACGGCGACCAGCGCACCCAGTCCGTTGGAATCGAGCAGGATGGTGATCGCCTGCATGATTCCGGCGTCCAGGTCGAGTTGCTCCTGGGGCACCACGATCGCGATCGCGAGGCTGATCAGGGTGACCAGGACCAGGGCGATCACCGCGGAGGAGATGATCGCCACCGGGTAGTCGCGGCGGGGATTCTTGGCGGAGGCCGCATTGGAGGCGGAAGCCTCGATGCCCGCAAAGGTCAGAAACGCCCCCACGATGAAGGTCAGTTTGCTGGTCTCGGAGAAATCAGGGATGAAGCTGTTCCAGTCGAAGCTGATCTGAGACGGATTTCCCCGATTGATGAAGAGCAGGGCCAGTCCGAAGAGGAACAGGATCGGAAGGATCCGGCCGAAGACCGTGCAGATGATCGCGACCCAGCTGCTGGTGTGCATGCCGAAGAGATTGCCGATGGTGAGTGCCCAGAAGAGCGCGTTGATCGCACAGAAGATGAACCAGCGGTTCTCGTGCAGATCGGGGGCGAACCCGTAGGTCGCCACCACCACCATGACGGTGAGAATCGAGGGAAACCAGATGACGTTCTCGATCCACTGCTGCCAGACCGCGACGAACCCCATGCGTTCACCAAAGGCGGTCTTCACCCAGACGTAGACGCCCCCGTCCTCCGGCCAGCCGGTGGCCAGTTCCGCGGAGATCAGAGCGGAGGGGAGCAGAAAGACCAGTGCGACCAGGCCGTAGATGAAGATCAGCGAAAACCCGTATTCGGCCATCGAGGGCGCGCCGTGCACGCTGGTGATGATGCCGGTGGTGATCATCACAAGCGCAAAGACGGTCAGAGTTCTCTTGGGTCCGCCTTTGGGACTGCCGTGCTGATCCATGCGCTGTGTCGCCTCCGGGAGCTGATCCGGGATCGAATGCCTTCCGATCCATCGAGATCAGGCGATCTCGGTGGCCCAGCGTAGCATCGACGCGGATCGGAGGTCGCCGCCGAGCAAGTCCGAAGGAGGATCCCATGCTGCCGGAGGCGGTGATGAATCACCCCTCCGGAGGGAGACAATCGGACTTTTTCCGTTCGTGGATTCCCCTGCACGCACTTCGCATGCAGAATAGGGTGCACCCGTGCCGATCAAGGAAGATGACCGGCCCCGCTTCCATGAAGGAATCCAGACCGTGAAGACCACCCGAGATCGAACGAATGGTTCAAGCACCCCACTGACCCTGGCAGCCGGCCTGCTCCTCGCGTGGGGAGTGCTGCTTTCGAGCGCGGGGGCGGGCCTTCAGCAACTCGAGAGTCGCATCCAGAATGCGATCGACCGGGCGGGGCTCAAGAATTCTCCGGTCTCGGTCAGCGTCCGCGACGTGCAGACGGGTCGGGAGCTCGTGGAGATCCGCGACGAACGCCCCATGATTCCGGCCAGCAACATGAAGATCTACACCAGCGCGGCCGCCCTGCAGGTGCTGGGAACCGACCACACCTTCCAGACCTCCTTCATCCTGGAAGGCGATCGACTCTGGGTGGTGGGCAGCGGTGACCCGGGTCTGGGCGATCCCGTCGTGCTCGAGGAATCGGGCTGGACGGGAACCGATGGAGCGGATCGCAACGGACAGGACGTGGAAGCGCTTCTGGATGAGATCTCCCTGGCGATCCAGGCCAGCGGAGTCACCCAGCTGCGGGAGATCGTCGTCGACGACCGGATCTTCGACCGAGAGCACGTCCACCCCGACTGGCCCCGGGACCAGCTGGACAAGCGGTACTGCGCGGAAGTCGCGGGCATGAACTTCGCGCTCAACGTACTCCACCTCGACCTCAGGCCGGGGCGCGACGGCACCCCCACCATCACCGCGATGATTCCCCGCATGCCGTGGCTGGTGCCCGGGGAACAACTCTCGATGTCGCCCCGCAAGAACACCGCGATCGGGGTCCGCCGGTCACCCGGACGCAACGACCTGGTGATCTACGGCAACGTGGCCGAGCCGGTCGGCGCCGACGTCACCCTTTCGAAGATGCCCTTGAATTTCGCCCGGTTGCTCCAGGACCGTCTGACCAGACTCGGCGTCACGGTGGAGGACGCACGGATCGTCGCACTCACCGAGGCCGCCCCGACCAGCAGCCAGAAGGACACGCGTGAAATCCTTCGCATCAGCACCCCGATCTCACGGGTGGTCGAGCGCTGCAACACCAACAGCCAGAACCTCCACGCAGAGTCCCTCTTGAAATCAGTCGGCCATGCCGTGGAACTCTCCCCCGGCTCGTGGGAGAACGGAGCCCGAGCGGTGCGGATGCTTCTGGTCGAACGCCTGGGCCCGGAACACGCCGAGACCTTCCGGCAGGCGGACGGTTCGGGGATGAGTCGCAACAATCGAATCACCGCGGAGACGACCACCGCGTGGCTCGCCTCCTTCACCCAGGATCCCGAACTCGGGCCCCTCTTCACCGAAAGCCTCGCGGACCCCAACGACACCGGGACGATCAAGCGACGGTTCGACGACCTGCCCGCCGGGGTGGAACTGGCCTGCAAGACCGGCTACATCCGGGGGGTCAGCTGCCTCAGCGGAGTGCTCAGCACCGAAGAGGGCCACCGCTACGCCTTCAGCATTCTCTGCAACGAGATCCCCTCCTCGGTCGGGGTTTCCGGCGCCAAGCGACTCCAGGAACGAATTGTCGACCTGCTGGCCGGGGCCCTGCTGAGCAAGGAAGCCCCCCTGGGGGGCGATTAAGCCGGTCTCGGTTCCCCGGACGCCGAGGAACCCGAGCGCCGCAGCACCCTGCTGAACTTGTCTCAGACCCGAGGATTGGGTACGCTTCTCGACCCCCGCAGTAAAGGGCCGTCGGTGACCGGAACTCCGGGCGCCGCATGGAGCGTGCAACAAGCGGCATACCGCACGCTGCAGCCTGGTGGGTGTGCCGCGGCTCCCCCCGCGTCGGTGTCAAGACACCGGTGAGGACGGAACCGCAAGCACGCGGTTCGTCGGAGTCAGCGCCAGGCGCTTCCTTCACGGACGACAATTTGGTGAGAGGCCCTCTCAAGAGGCCTGTGTTCTCGTTGAATCCTCAACGGAACCAGAGACGATTCCGTCCTGAACGCAGCTTCACTCATTGGCCCATGGTGTAACGGTAGCACAGCTGGTTTTGATCCAGTCAGTCCTAGTTCAAATCTAGGTGGGCCAGTTTCCAGAAACGAGAATTCCGGTTTCAAACGCACGACCCTGTTGAAAGAAGACGCACGAAGTCATGTCCCCGGTTCCTGAAACAACTCGATCGACTGCAGCAGTGATCCTTGCCGCCGGCAAGGGAACCCGGATGCAGTCGGACCTGCCCAAGGTCATGCACGAGGTGGCGGACCGACCGATGCTGCACTGGGTGGTGGATGCGGTTCGCAGCGGAGACTCCCCGGCAGCTCCGGTGGTGCTGGTGGTGGGCTACCAGCGGGACGTGGTGGAGCACTCCTTCCCCGAGAGCCCCGACTGGCTGGAATTCAGGGTGCAGGAAGAACAACTCGGTACCGGACACGCGATCGACATGGCCAGCCCCACCTTCGCGGACCCCGGCCTGCGGGCATCGACCGATGTCTTCGTCCTCTGCGGCGACGGACCTCTGATCAGAACCAGCACGCTTCGCGCGCTGCTCGAGCGGCACCGGGCCACCGGGGCCGCGGCAACCCTCGCGACCGCACGCCTCGAGGATCCCGACGGCTACGGTCGAATCCAGAGAACGCCGGAAGGTGGATTCGACCGCATCGTCGAACAGAAGGACGCGACGGAAACGCAGCGAGCGATCAACGAGGTCAATCCCAGTTACTACGTCTTCAAGGCCGACGCGCTGTTCGATCGACTTTCACAGCTGAAAAACGACAACGCCAGCGGCGAGTACTACATCACCGATGTGTTCAAGCTGCTTCAGGACGACGGCCTGGGGGTGGAGGTCATTGATTCGGTCGACCCCGGCGACGTGCTCAGCATCAACAATCCCGAGCAGCTCGCGATCGTGGACTCGATCATGCGCCAGAGGCTCGAATCCTCCGATGGCGTGACGGTCAGCCGGGAAGGAAACGCCTGAGATGAGTGCCAACGACCGCGAACACCTCAAGATCTTCGCCGCAACCGCCGGCCAGCACCTGGCCCAGGCGATGTGCGATCACCTCGAGCTTCCGCTCGGTGGAGGCAAGGCCACGAAGTTCCCCGACGGCGAGATCATCGTCAAGCTCGAAGAGGACGTCCGAGGCCGCGACTGCTACCTCGTCCAGTCCACCTGCGACCCGGTCAACGACAACCTCATGGAACTGTTGATCTGGATCGACTGCCTCAAACGAGCTTCGGCCAAGCGCATCACCGCGGTGATCCCCTACTTCGGGTACGCGCGTCAGGATCGCAAGGATGAGGGACGCGTCCCCATCACCGCCAAGATGGTGGCCAATCTGATCACGGCCGCCGGCGCCAACCGAGTGCTCTGCCTGGACCTCCACGCCGCGCAGATCCAGGGCTTCTTCGACATTCCGGTGGACCACCTCTCCGCGGCCCCGGTGATCGGCGAGCACTTCCTCTCCAACCGCGATCGCTACGATCGAATCGCGGTGGTCTCCCCCGACGTGGGGAACGTCAAGGTCGCGAACATGTTCGCGGACCTGATGGAATGCGACCTGGCGATCATCGACAAGCGGCGACACAGCGGGGAACAGATCACTGTGAAGAACCTGATCGGCGACGTGAAGGGGTGCACGGTGCTGATGTTCGACGACCTGATCTCGACCGCTGGCACCATCTGCGAAGCGGCCCGCCTGGTCATGGACAAGGGGGCGGTCGACGTGATCTGCGCGGCCACCCACGGAGTCTTCGTCGGCATGGCCCTTGAACGAATCCAGGAAAGCCCGATCAGTCAGGTGGTGGTGACCGACACCATCAGCTGCACCGATCGGTGCCAGCTCATAGATGACAAGCTCGTCGAACTTTCCGTAGGAAAGCTGCTCGGCGAGGCGATACACCGAATTCACCACGACCAATCGATCTCCGCGATGTTCAGGACGATCGTCGGAACCAAGCGATGACCCAGCGGCGAA
>NHEC01000109.1 GCA_002171655.1 Planctomycetes bacterium TMED75 | reverse complement strand
CGGCCTCGACCTTCGTCAGTTCACTGACCACATCCGATCAAAGTACGAGATCTCCTGTGACGCTCAGGCGGAGCAGGCGGCCCTTGATGATCGCCTCAAAGGTGCAGATCCCAAGACGACTGCGGCAACCTGCACTGACCAGATGCTCCTGGCGGACATCGAGATCATTCGCGGTTTCATCGCCCATCTCGACGAGCAGGGTTATTCCGCGGCCACCATGGCACGGAAGATCGCCACTCTTCGCTCCTTCCACAAGTGGATGGAACGCAAGGGAATCATCAAGAACAACCCCATGGTTCTGATTCGAACCCCCAAACAAACCAAGCGACTTCCCAAGGCGATTTCCGTCGATCAGATCGAACGACTGCTTTCAGCCCCGGATGACGCGGATCTGCTTGGCGCTCGGGACCGTGCGATCCTCGAGGTCCTTTATTCAACGGGCATTCGTGTCAGCGAAGTCGTGGGAATCGATCGAGGTGACATCGATGATCAGAGCGAGGCTCTGATCATTCGTGGCAAGGGTAAGCGTGAACGAATCGTCCCCCTCGGCGCACATGCGCTCAAGGCTCTGCGCCACTATGTCGGGATGCTCGAGAAGCAGCTTTCCGCGGCCGGACTCTCCGCCTCCGCGGAATCCCCGCTCTTCGTCAACAAGCATGGTGGTCGACTGAGCAGCCGATCCGTCCGTCGAAAGGTCTCGAAGTACCTGGCGGCCGTTGGACTCGATCCTGAGATCAGTCCCCATACTATCCGACACAGTTTCGCCACTCACCTTCTGGACAATGGTGCTGATCTGCGATCCGTTCAGGAACTGCTTGGTCATCAGTCGCTGAGCTCGACCCAGGTCTACACCCACCTTTCCCGTCAGCGAATGAGGGATGGCTACGACCAGGCACACCCTCGCGCCGAATCCGCCTGAGCCGCGGACACCGAATGAACAGTGGATGAACATCCGCCTCGTCGTATCCGACGAGGCGGATTGTTTTTTTACCGGGACACTGCAAAAAATGAGGGCATGCACCCTTCGGTGCATGCCCTCCCCGGAAAAGAGAACAAGAAAAGCCCCTTGTGTGTTGTTGCGTGTTCAGCCTGGATTCGCTGAACACGCTCTGCTCGGTGAAGGTTGGTGTGGCTCGATTCAGATCGTCAGATCGGGGCGAACCGGATACACATCCATCAATACGGACTCCGAGCGGTCATTTTGCATGGATTGTTCATTTTGCAGACAAGATGCCGGCACTTTTTTTCCTGAAAACACCGAGACATTTTCCCGTATTTCGGGGGCAAGTCGCTGTTCTTTCATCCCTGAATCAAACAGAATATTCTTGAGCTCCGATCAAGCAGTCGGTGTACAAGAGCTTGCAGGGACTCCTTGCCTGCGGCACCAGGAAGTCTGATCGAGCGGATGGTCCGTTTCGGACTGTCGTTGACCCCGGGATGGAGTGGACGATGAGCGAGACTCAAAGTGAATCGATCACCCGCTTGATCGATTCTGCATCCAACGGAGATTCCTCAGCGGCAAAGCGTCTGTGGGAATCCGCGTATTCAGATGTCCATCGACTTGCAGCTGCGCACCTCTCTCGTGAACGAAGTGACTCCCAGCTGCAACCGACCTTGCTCGTGCATGAAGCGTTTCTTCGGATCTGGCCCAAGGACGGAACCAATCCCAGGTGGGATGACCGGCACCAGTTCTTTGGTAACGTCGCTCGAGTGATGGGTCAGTACCTCACGGACTTCGCCCGTGCACGCATGACCGAAAAGCGTGGTGGAGATCTCAAACGTATTCCAATCAATCTTGCTGAAGGGGAATGTGCACAGCTGGAAGTCGCGACCAGTCTTGAGGGGTTCACTCTTCTGAATGCCCTCAAGGACTTTGAAGTGATCGCCCCTCGGGCCGCGGAAGTCGTCTGGCTGCGTTTCGTGATGGGACTCAGCATCGACCAGTCTGCTTCGATACTCAAGGTCTCCCAACGTACCGTCGTCGATGACTGGAAGTTCGCGCGTGCTTGGCTGCGTCGCCATCTCGCCACTCTCGAAGAGAAGGAGGGCTGAGCAATTTCTGCAGCCGACTCCGTACGGGCATTGTTCATTCAGGCGATCGATCGTCCGGTTGAGCAGCGCGCCGCCTTCCTCGATGAGGTTGCGGGCCATGATGCAAAGCTCCACGCGGAGTTGAGTTCACTCCTGGAGTTTCATGATGCCGAATCTGAGCCCAGAAGCCCGGATTCCGCCCCCGATCAATCAGTCGAGCATCAGCTGCGTTCACTCGAGCTGGCGCCCGGTGACAAGGTCGGTCCCTATGAGGTCGTCGAAAAGCTTGGTGAAGGTGGATTTGCCGTGGTCTACCTCGGTCGCCAACGTGAGCCGGTTTCCCGTCGTATCGCGCTGAAGCTGATCAAGCCTGGGATGGATACCCAGTCGGTCCTTGCACGGTTTTCCTCCGAGCAGCAGGCGCTCGCGTTGATGAGCCATGATGGAATCACCCGTGTCATCGACCAGGGCGTCACCGCCGATGGTCGACCATGGTTTGCGATGGAGTACGTCAAGGGAAAGCCCATCGATCTCTTCTGTGATTCCGAATGCATGACCATTTCAGAACGACTGCGACTGTTCATCGATGTCTGTCGTGCGGTCCATCATGCACATCTTCGCGGCGTGATTCACCGAGACCTCAAGCCGAACAACATTCTGGTCAGTCGAGATCCCAAGACCGGTGCATTGTGTCCCAAGGTCATCGACTTTGGCATCGCCAAGGCACTGGATTCGGAACTTACCGACCAGACCGTCATCACGCGCATGGGGCAATTGATCGGGACCCCCGAATTCATGAGCCCCGAGCAGGCCGTGATGAATCCCGCGGACATCGACACCCGAAGCGATGTATATGCCCTTGGTATCCTGATGTACAAGATTCTGTGTGGTGTCCTGCCTCGATCCACTGAATCCTTTCGGGGTGTCGGATTCGCCGACGTTCATCGATTGATCGCCAGTGGGGCACCGGTACGTATGGCGAGCAGGTACCAAGCAGGCACCGAGGCCGAACAGCAGACCATCGCTTCCGCCCGTGGGACATCGGTCAAATCTCTCGCGGTCATCCTCCGTGGTGAACTCGGATGGATTCCACTGAAGGCGATGGAGTCTGAAAAAGCCGACCGATATGGTTCTGCAGATTCTCTTGCAGTTGACGTCGAGTCTTTTCTAGACGGGCGAGCTCTGATCGCCGGTCCCCAGTCTGTTTTCTACCGGGCACGAAAGACCGTGATGAAACACCGTACGGTCGCGCTGCTCTCTTTCTGCATGGCGGTCCTGCTGCTCATCACCAGCCTGGCCACCACCGCCCTCTGGATTCGAGAGCAACGTGCTCTCGCAGAATCCCAGCGTAATCTGCAGACCGTAAATGCAACCCTCGATGCACTCAACCAAATTGCGGTTTCAATGGAACCTGAATTCGTCCTGAACCGATTGGTGGACAACTTTGCACCTGAATTCATGGAGCCCATCCTCGATTCGAACCTCGATCCGGATTCCGGTCGCATGGTTCGGGCTGGCCTGGCTTCGAAGAAATTCCTTGCCACCTTCATCTATGAACCAATCATCGAGCAGGTCGAAAAATTAATCGAACTCGGCGAGTACGGACCGGCGAAGAGTCTGGCCCAGCGTTACAGCAAGATCGCCTGGCAAGCCGACATCCAGGATTCCGCCCTGCAGCTGACTGACCTCTGCATGGAGGCGCATCGGAAGGATGCAACGCTGACTCCGGCAACGCTCGCTTCCCTGAACGACTTTCTCGCCAACATCTACACCTTCCAGGGTGCACTCGACAAGGCGCTGTCCGTCCATCGCACAACCATCATGGCCATCGAATCAGATCCTCTCACCGGCCCGATGTCCACACGCCTCTGGTATTCCTTCAACAACATCGCTCATGTGCACAGTCTCCTCGGCCAGTCCACGGAGGCGATCGACTTCGCTCGACGTTCCAAGCAGTTGGCCCAGCAGATCGATCGTCCGGATCTGGTTTCCTGGAGCAGCTACACCCTGTCCCAGCTGCTCGACAGTGCCGGCATGTACGATCAGGCATACCTTGAAGCGGTCTCGGACAACCACAACTGGCTGAAATCGGTTCGAACCCAGCCTGAATTTGACCATGGCCCCGATACGCTGAGCTTCGTTCGTGGAGTAGCTCATTCCGCGGGCAAATCAGGTCGACTTGAACTCTCACTCGAACTCTGGACCATACTCTGCGAGGCCCGAAAGCATCTCCACCGGCCTGCCACGATGTCCGATCTGGCCATTGCCTGCCAACAGAAGACTGAGATTGCGGCGGCACTCGCCCTCCGTGACCAAATTCCTGTTGCTGAGTGAGCCGATATCCCGACAACTAAAGAGTGAGCATCCAATCAACCATCCAGGCTGACCACGTGGTGATGCAGTCCGACTGCATCGACCTGCTCCAACGGATCCCCCGGGAGACCGTGGACCTGGTCTACATGGACCCACCATTCTCGACCGGACGCACCCAGTCAGGTCGCTCGGGCAACGCCTTCCAGGATCGATGGCCCAGCACCGCAGCCTGGGTCGAATTCATGCGACCACGTCTGGAGGCCGTCCTGAAGACCCTTTCTCCGCAAGGATCCATTCTCTTTCACTGTGATTGGAGAACCTCGCACCATGTCCGGATCATGTTGGATGAGTTTCTGGGCGAGAGCAGATTTCAGAATCAGCTGGTCTGGCAGTACGGCTTGGGAGGGTCGAGCCCTCGGCGTTTTGCTCGGAAGCACGATGACATTCTCTACTACAGCGTGTCCTCGAACTGGTACTTCGATCCTCCGATGGTGCCGGCGACCTCCAATCGAATGAAGGGCATGCTCAAGAAGGCCACTGACGTGCTGGATATTCCATCCATCAACAACATGGCTCGCGAACGAACAGGTTGGCCCACTCAGAAGCCACTGGCTCTTCTTGAAATGCTGGTCCGCGCCTGCTGTCCACCCGGGGGACGAGTACTTGATCCCATGTGCGGAAGTGGAACCACGTTGGTGGCCGCAGCCAACACCGGTCGGCGCTCCATCGGTCTTGATCGACTTCCTGATGCGGTTTCCATAGCACGCACTCGTCTGGAAGAGAATGACAATCAGCCGATTCGAGCAACCACACCCATCAAAGCGGGGTTGAGTGCACGCACTGGTTGAGTCACGGCTTCGATTCACTCGTCGGCTGAGCCTCGGAATCGATGGATTCAACGACACTCTCGGGTGGAGCACTCCATTCGATGCCGCGGCGTCCGTTCTTCTCCAACACCAGGCGCTTCACTGGTCGCAACCCCAGCCCGCTCCATCGCGCTTCTGGCGGCACCTTGTGTCGTAGTGCAGAACGCTGCCAGAGCGCGTCGTTGTCCCAGCCTCCACCTCGCATCACCCGGGTGGTGGGCATGGCGACCCTTCGGAGTCCCGTCCCCGGACTGGGTTCGATCTCGTATGAACCGTAGTGATCGAGACACCATTCCCAGACATTGCCGGCAACATCGTGCAGTCCGAACTGGTTGGCTGGAAAGTTTCCAATGGGGGCGTGCAGAGTGTGTCCGTCGTTCCAATCCTCGGCACCCGGTCGACCAAGGATCTGCTTCTCGTAGCCGCTATCCGCCAGATTCGCACGTCCCTTGAGGCTTTCGCGTTCATCACCTGTCCACCAGGTGCTGCCACTGCCTGCTCGTGCGCTGTATTCCCACTGTGCTTCGGTGGGCAGGGTGAGTCCCAGCTGGAAGGTGAAAGTGCTGACGTCCTCGAAATTCACGTTGGTGACCGGGTGTCTTCGACCGGCCTCGATCAGTGGACCGTACTGGCTGGGGGCGGAACTCATCTGTCGTTCCCACTGGGCCTGAGTCACCTCGAATTTCGAGATGAGAAATGGATCGAGTCTGATCCGAGTGATCGGCTGCTCGTCGGCTTCGGCAAATGGATCCACGTTGGATTGACCAAGGGGATTCGTCGCTGAAGGCCGAATCGCTCCCATCAAGAACTCTCCTGCAGGAATCAGCACGAACACCAGCCCGGTGTTCTCGTTGATCTGCAGTCTGCCTCGTTCGTCTCGGGTCGGAACCGCACCGCTCTGCAGGTCGGAAAATTCGAACAGACCACTATCGGGGTCCTGGCCCAGCGGAACGAACCCCTCGAGCGGTTCTATCTCTAGTCCCCCGTACACCACTGATTGCGACAGCGCACGTGACGTCGATTTCCATTCCGGCTCGTACTTCACGATGCTTCGCTGGCGGATCGTCTGCGCGAATACGAGTCGGTCATCTACATTGCGTATGGTCTGATTGGCGAAAAGCATCAGCTTCTGAATGAGTTCCGCAAGGGTGTCATGCATCCACTGTTCCTCGACCGTGGGGAAGATCCACAAGCCGTTCTTCTCGAACACGCCTTCACCTGCCCGGAATCTGACCAATGTGTCCTGGTGCAGGGTGCGATGCTCGAGCAAATCCTCCGCTTCACTCAGCCAAAGCTGGTACGCGGGAATGGTCTTCGAATAAGCGGGCCAGAGCCAGGTGGCCTGTTTCTCGAGATTCTCAAGTCGCTTGACGTCCGCCAGTCGATTCACATCTGCCAGCCGCTGCTCGGCGAGTTCCATCGCACGGTGTTCCTTGACCCCGAGGGCGACGGCTTCCTGCCGTGCCTCCTCGGTCTTTGCTCGTGCGCTGCTCACCAGAACGAGCCCCACCGTCAGTCCCAGCAGAATGACGCCCACCGCCACGACGGCGACCACGCGCAGTTTTCTGGAGGCGGACTCAAGGTCCCGGCGTTGCTGGCGGGCTGCGATGATTCGAAGCCGCAGTTCCTTGGTCTCCAGGTGGTCTTGATCGAGTTTGAGAACCTGAGCTTCGGCAAGTCCAAGATCTCCGTGCGCCAGTGCGGCACGAGCGTAGGCATACCTCGCTTCTTCGGCGCCTTCCGCCGCGTCCCTGTTCTCCGGCCAGAGCAGCAGCGCCTGGCTGAAGCCTGCTGCACTTTCCGAGAAGTCCGCGTAGAGCTGGCTCAATGCTCCCTTGTCCAGCTCGCCCACTCTCTGCCCCTGCTGACAACGCTCGAGCAGTTCGCGGGCTGAGCGAGTGATGAGCCGACTCTCCCTGCTTTCAAGGTAGGACTCGAGTGCCGAACGAAATGCACTCACCGTGGGGTAGCGATCGTTCGCTTCCTTGTTCAGAGCACACCGGCAGATCGTCTGAAGTTCCTGTGCAGCATCCGATTCGAAGGCGATCGGGTCTTCGCTCGACAAATGTGTCAGTACCTCGGTCATCGTGGCGCCCTGGTGTGGAGGCAACCCTTCGAGCAGTTCGTACAGGATGGCACCCAGAAGATAGACGTCGGTCTTTGCACTGATCCTTGCGCCATCGCCGCGAGCTAATTCAGGTGGCATGTACCGCGGAGTCCCTCGGGGTACTGAGACCTCGGTGTGGTGCTCTATTCGCACCATGTTCGGTTTTCTCTGGTCGATGGGCGTGATGTCCACCGCAATTCCCCAGTCCATGACGAAGACCTCGCCGAACTGACCAATCATCACGTTCTCTGGTTTCAGGTCGCAATGTGCAATGCCCCGTTCATGCGCAAAGGCCATTGCATTGCAGACGGTAATCAGAATTTTGATGTGATCCGAAAGTCCGTATTCAGCGGCACGGGATCGATCCTGGTCGGTCTTCGGGTGCAGAAGGTGCTTCCACTCGATTCCAGTGAGCAGCTTCATGGCCAGATGCAGTTCACCTGTTTTCGTCAGTTCGAGATCGTAGACGGGCACAATGTTCGGATGATCCAGCAGCCCCGTCAGTTGTGCTTCAGAAACGAATCGTCTGAGGCTGTGTCGTTTCGCGCTGGAAGCTAGAAGAGTCTTGATGGCGACTTCACGACCAAGGCTTCCCTGGTCCGCTCGATACACGACACCCATTCCTCCGCGACCGATCTCTTCCAGCAATCGGTATCGTGATCGATCGGAAATTGCAGAATCATCCAGCAGCTTCTCCTGCAGATTCTGTTCATCCGTCGCTGCACCCTCGCTCCGTGACCGATCGGCCTTGTTTCCGCCATCGGATTGCGCACGGTAGGTCCTCGACGGATCACCGGTTGCAAATTCATCGATGGTGACCGTATTCAGCCACGCAGTTCGAAGTTCTTCCTTCTTCATGGCGCGTACCAGTCATTTCCTGGTCGGACGGAGCAAGTTCTTCGTGGCAGTGATTCGCTCACCTTGGTTTCTTCTCGCTCGCGGTCGCTGAATTGGCTTCCTTCAACTGTCGGTAGAAGTCAGCTCGGTACTCGTACCACTGTCTGGTCACCGGAACGGAGAGGTTGACCGGCATGGTGCCGCCTGCAGCTCCAGAGCGAGTCATCAAGGTGGTCTGCTCCCAGCTGCGGTGTTCACCAAGGTTCTCCTCGGTGTACACCAGGTACTGGGCACCGACCTTGCTTGCAGCATCCAATGCTTGATTGATCGTGCATGTTTCCGAAGTCGTGAAGTTTGAGCTTCCGATGAGGGTCGACTCGCTTGGTGCGGTTTCAACCACCTGCGGTGCACGCACGCTGGGATAGGTCGTTCCGGAGTAGTGCTGCATGAACGGATTGCATCCTCCCAGCACACAGCTCATGAGCAGGCAACATGACGTAAGCGCGGATCTGAGCATGATTCACCTCCAGGTGGATCAATACTACAAGCAGGCTCCTCATCATCAACCTAGTGGTCTGGTTTCACCGACGATTCATCGAGTGCCGTAGACCTGCTCGATCGAGAATCGCCGATCAAGGTTGGTCCAGTTGCAACCACACTCCGAGCAGGTTCTGACGTCCACTCCTCGGCTTTCGATTCGTCTTGCCCCCTTGAGATCGTGCCCACATGCTCCACAGCGATTGAGCGCAATCAGGGCGTCGGGCATTCTGCGTCGCCGTTCACGCAACCGCAGGACGCCGCCAAGCCCAATCAGTCCGAAAGAAGTCAGCGCAAGCACCACCGCGGCGAACGTTGAACGCGAGCCAAGTCCCAAAGCAACTGCCGCCAAAGCACTGGTGGTGCCCAGCAGCAGACAGACTGTGGCGACTTGGGGTGAAGCCTTCGACTGCCACAGTGCTGATCGGATGAACCGACGCTCCCGAACGCTGAGTTCTTGTATGGAGAATCCCGACATGCCAACGTCATCGGTCAGAACAGATGTGGACGTGAATCGAACCGTCCTGATCCGTTTCAGCGAAGCATGCCGGAGTGTTCCGGTGGGGGCCTTTTCAGGTTATCAGCCATCCTTGGGGATGGAATTGGCCTCACCCTGTCTGGTCTGCTCCGCACGGAAAGCGTCGTAGGCCTTGGCGATCCGATCATCGGACAAGCTCAGTATCGACGCCGCAAGCAAGGCCGCGTTGATGGCTCCCGACCGACCGATTGCCACTGTCCCCACCGGAATCCCCTTGGGCATCTGGACCATCGCGTAGAGCGCATCGACTCCGTTGAGTGCGCCGCCCGGCATGGGAACCGCAAGGACCGGTAGGGCAGTCTTCGCTGCGGCCACTCCAGCAAGGTGCGCCGCCATTCCTGCGCCCGCGATGATGACCTTCATTCCGCGCTCGCGAGCCCCGCCAATCCACTCCTCGAGCAGGTCCGGAGTTCGGTGCGCTGAAATGACCCTGGCTTCGTTTGAGATTTCCAGGGAGTCGAGGGTTCGGTTGGCGTGTTGCATCGTGTCCCAGTCACTTTGGGATCCCATCACGACGCCTACCAGTGGTGATTCAGTCAGGTCCATCTCGTTCCATTCTCTTTTCTGCATGGTGCTGCCTGAAGAGCAGCGGGTCATTCGATCTCTGGTCGTATGGTACGAAAAGTCCGAAGGATGCAAAAAAGACAACCGTGAGGTCCGGGGGGGGTGGACATCACGGTCGCCGGGGGGATTTTCAAGGGGGGCGAGTCGAACGATTGGTTAGCAAACAGCGCGCTGGTCCCACGTCACCGTTTTTGACTGGATCCCTTGTACGGACCCCCTCAAGGGGAGAGAAGAGAAGAGTTTGGAGTGAAGGTGTTTCCAGTTCGCTTGGCGCTCGCTGAAAGCATCCTTACACCGTTGGTACGTTCTCCCATGAGTGGGGTTCGTCCTTTGAATGGGTTTTTCCGAGTTTTTTGTCGCGGTGCCCACATGGACAGCCCGTGGCGCAGGCTCATCGCCCGTCCATTGCCCTTCACTCCGCTGCAGGGCGGGATCATTCCAGTGAGTTGGGAGTCCCGGGGCCCGGGTCCTGATCACCGTCGTAGGGTTGCTCGAACCCGGCGAATTCCGGATCAATCGCTTCTCCGGGGAGTCCGGCGGCGGGAGCGATGCCCCCTCCCTGATACGGAGTGGGGGTGTTGGAACAGCCAGCCACCGCACAGATCAGTGGAAGAATCAGAAGAATGCAGGCGGGCGTGGTCTTCATGGGTGCACCTTGGCAGGGGGGTTGTGGCGATGTTCCGCTTCGAGTCTATCTGCTGAACTGGCCTGCATACCCTCCTTGACCCCGGAGGTGCGGTCAACCCCCCGAGTGTCGGGTGGATGGGCAGGCGAACTGATTGATTCAGTCCAGCTGGAGGCAATGACCGGAAATCCGCTTTTTTCATTCCGAGCGGCCGTATCAACCGGTTCTTCGCCGTTCCTCGCTGGCTCGAGGCTATTGTGTTGGCATGGACAATGCACTCACTTTTCGTCTTTCCTTGCTCCTGGTTCTTGTCGGGGTGATCGGACTGCTCAGTCAATCGTTCGCGGAAGCGACCTCCTCCGAGACCGGGGATTCGGTTCTTCAGGATTCCAGCTCCCCCGCCCCCGCCCCCGCCCCCGACATCGCCCTCCAGCGTGTCTGGCCCAAGGTGGTGACTCGACGACCGGTCCAGTTGGTCGCTCGACCCGACGGTTCGAACGTGCTCTATGTGCTCGAACAGTTCGGTCGAATCCGAACCGTCGATGGGTCAGACCTCACCAGTTCCGATTCGGAACTGGTGCTCGACATCACTGATCGGGTGAATGCGCGAAGCAACGAAGAAGGTCTTCTGGCAATGGCCTTCCATCCGGATTTCAAGCGCAACAACGAGCTGTACATCTACTACACCGCGGTCGAACCACGGCGGGCCGTTCTGAGTCGATTCTCCATGGATGAACAGCGTGCGCGCATCCTTCCCGATTCCGAGCAGGTTGTCCTCGAGGTCAAAGAGCCTTATTGGAATCACAATGGTGGTGACATCGCGTTCGGACCCGACGGCATGCTGTATCTCTCCATCGGGGATGGTGGAGCGGCCAACGACCCCCATAACTACGGCCAGGATCTGTCGTCCCTGCTTGCCAAAGTGATTCGAATCGATGTCTCGAAAAGCGAGGGTGGTCTTCCCTACTCGATTCCTCCGGACAATCCTTTCGTGGGCAGGGAAGGAGCTCGCGAAGAAATCTGGGCCTACGGTCTTCGAAACGTCTGGCGCATGAGTTTCGATCACGCTACCGGAGATCTCTGGGCCGGAGACGTCGGGCAGAACAAGTGGGAGGAAATCGATCTACTGGTACGGGGGGGAAACTATGGATGGAACAAGCGAGAGGGTGCGCACGATTTTGGCCGCACTCGACGATCCCGGGGAAAGGTTGAGACCGTGAAGCAGGAGGGCATGATCGATCCGGTCGCCGAATACTCTCACCGCGAAGGCCTTTCGGTCACCGGTGGTTTCGTCTACCGCGGAACGGAATTTCCCGAACTCGTCGGCATCTACCTCTACGCTGACTACGCCTTTGGAACGATTTGGGGTCTGCGCAAGGATGGAACGCAAATCAGTGCGCCCCGAGTGGTCTGCCGCAAGCCGGGTTCGTTGCTTTCGAGTTTCGGCCAGGCCAACGATGGAGCACTCTTCGTGACCAGTTTCGAACAGAATGAGCAGGGCCCGGGTGCACTGTGGAAAGTCGTCGTTCCCTGACCAACCCGCGCTCAGCGCCAGAGGCGTGAGCTCGGGCGTGCAGGGTTCTTCGCGCCGCCGCTGGTGCGATGCTCGAATACGACACGCTCGATCTTCAACTTGGTATCCATCTCTTCGTCCGATTCACCAACGTAGGTGAACTCGAGCGCATTGAGAATGCGCAACGCCGCGTAGTTCGACCTCGGAGGTCGTGCCACCAAGCGATCACGACCCTCCAGTTCCAACCTTCTCACGGCTTCCGCCACCACTTGTATGCCCAGATCATCACCACGATGACGCGGATCAAGCCAGACGAACAAGCCCCGCTCCTTACCCTGGTGGAATGGGTCGTCTCCGACGATCGCGGCGAAGTAGTCATCCCCGAGTGGAACTCTCCACAACCGACGTCCATCGTTGAGCGCCTTCTCGATCAGACTCCTGAGGGACCCTCGGTCGCGCGGGATCTCGTTCCCGGTAGCAGCGAGTCCGCTGGGATCATTCGCCATCCTGGTTGCGATCACCTGTGACTCTTCTGAGCCCACCTCGATGATCTCTAGTCGAATCTCGTGGTCATCATCATCATTCTTCATGTGCAAGCATCCCGGAATCAGAGCCTCTTAGAGGCATTCAATCGCGGCCAGTCGTTCCAACTTCTGTCTTGAACGGGCAGGCCGGAAGGCCACTGGCATTCGTCAGGTTGGCGCGAACTGGGTTGTCCTGCCATCCATAACTGACAATACGCGGGTCAGGCACCTTGTTCGACTCGACCATGACCTGATTTTTTCCGATCACAGTGGCATCGGCCCAGAAAAACCGTCCATTTGGACCCGCCAGAGCGAATCCACCTGGATTCTGGCCACCTTGAGCAACCGACAACCCACCCCGACAATGTTCGAAATTGATCAGGACCCCGCCCCCTGAGCGGGTGGCCTCTCGCGCAATCGGACCACTGGGGACGGCTTCATCATCCCCATAGACGTCGTGAAGGGCCCAGTCCGCCAGCCGATCGCCAACGGATTTCTTGTTTCGCGGGTGGATGTCCTCGGCATCACCAATGTCGGTCGTCACCACCAGCCCGGTGTTGGGAACGGTTTCAAAGGCGTGTCGTTGCGCATCACGGAGGTAGGCCCATCCGCCTTGGTCGGGGTCCGTGGAGGTCGCACGGAACGCGGCCAGTTGCACGATTCCAAATGCCATGTCCTCACCGAAGTCAGTTCGCCAGGATTTGATCATCAAAGGAAGCAGTTCTCGATATTCCTCTGCCTGTTCCGCATTCGCCTCACCCTGGTACCAGAGTGCTCCGCGGATTGAATAAGGCACGAACGGACTGATCATCGCATCGTTGAGTGCACCGTACGCCGTGGACCGGGCTCCCGGATTGGTCGGTTGCGTCAGGCGTGACTGCACGGTCTTATTCGTGCGAAGGCCGGCCTTCCACCGCCATGGCCCCCCCAGGTCGATCGTGTTTCGTCCATCCGAGGTGTCGAGTGAGATGCGTGGACCGATCATGCCTCCGGCACCGTGGGGGTCGAGTGCACAAACTGCGATCACTGCGGTTCCGCTCCCAAGCACCTCGGCTGAGATCGGATACCGACGGTTCCTGCCCACCTGATCGGTACTGGTTCCGACCAGGACGTCATTGACGTAGGTTTGATCGGAATCATCGACCCCTCCAAGGTTGAGCACGACATCCGACCGTCCGATCCACTCTTGGGGAATGTTGATCGACTTTCTGAACCAGACGGTTCCGTCGAAGTCATTCAGTTGGGTGTCGGCACGTTCCCATTCCGCAGGAAGTTCCATCTGCTTCCAGTCAGAATCATCGAATGCGGGTTTCATCCAACCGGCTTGATGACCGGGGTCCTCCTGGTTGATCTGCTGCCAGTAGCGCGCTCGGTCCCGGGTCAGGGCCCGGTCCGCCTCGGCCTGCAGTTCAATGATTCGTTGCTCGCCCAGTCCCTCCCACTGATCGATCTGCTTCTGCAGGGCGGCGGTTCGTGCGGCAAACATCGGATGCGCGGCCAGATCGGCCCGGTCGATCCAGGGTTCGATGCGTGTCCCGCCCCAGTTTGTGGAGATCAGACCGACGGGGACATCGAGCTCTGCGATCAGTCGTTCACCAAAGAAGTAGCCGACCGCGGACCAGTTGCCCAGGGCTTCTGGCGTACACGCTTCCCAGCGTGTCTCGATGTCCTCCTGCGGTGTGGTCGCAACGCGATGGGGGGCCTTGATGAGCCGAAGTCGAGGGTTGGCCATCGCCTGTCGGCTTCGACCATCACCATCCGAGGCGTTGATCGACCACTCCATGTTCGATTGCCCGCCGCAGATCCAGACCTCACCCACCAGGACATCGGTGAGGCGAACCCGGTCGAGGTGCGTGGTACGGCCATCCGCTTCGGACGCACTCACGTTGGTGCCTTGCTCCGTGATGACCATTTTCGGCGCCGGTACTGATCCTGAGTGTTCTGTAATCGTCAGTGTCCACTCGACATTCGTCTCTTCAGTTCTGTGGTCCTCTTTTCCCAACGTCGTTGACCACCTCCCAGAACCGTCCGCTCGGGTGGTGGCCGTGGCGGACTGAGCTGGTGTGGCACCACGTGTGGCGAGCAGGATGTGGATCCTGCTTCCGGGATCTGACCACCCCCAGACGGTCACCGGCCGATCGCGCTGCAGCACCATGCCGTCACTGAAGATCGAAGGAAGTCGGAGGTCTGCTTGAACGGTGCTGTACAGCAGGGCGGTACAAAACACCACAACGGTGGTCATGAGGTTCTTCATGACCACCAGTATGGCGGGTTTGTTGCAACAGTGCGCGTCAGCCGGTCCAGGCGGCCAGCAAGGTGGCGATGTCCGGACCACTCACGACGCCGTCTCCGTTGATGTCTTCGGGACATCCTCCGCAGATGCCCCAGCTCGCAAGCAGGGTGGCCAGGTCTTGCCCATTCACGGAACCATCATTGTTGATGTCGGCGGGGTTGTCGTCCGGGCAACCGTTGAGGGTCACGCGAATCGCATCCACTCCCGCTTCGACTACGGATCCCGGGTCGTTGTCCGAAGCGGTGAATCGCAGTCGGACTCCATCGGTCACCGTCACGTAGTCGGCGATCACGAAGCTTTCCTGGGACCAGCCGGTTTGGGCGCTGTTGCCATTGCTCCGGCTGAAGAGCGGAGTCCAGGAGGCGCCATTGTCTCCGGAGATGTCAACCAGGAAGTCGTCGTCGTATTCGGTGTTGTTCGCACTGGTGTTGTCGTACCACCACGAGAATCCGATTGAAGCAGACGCTTCCTTGACGGCATAGAGCGGCGAGGTCAGTTCAGTGGCCCCGCCATCGATGTCAAATTCACAGGCGAAGCTCGAGTTGCCGTTGCCGGTCACCCAGCAGCTGCCGCTGCCGTCACTGTCGAAACCGGGAGCGCTGCACTGAGCCACTGACGTGTTGTCTGCGGAGGGCACGCCTCGTTGCCAGCCGCCGGCGCTGAGTGCGGCGTCATTCACGACACTCCATCCCAGGTCGCTTTCCAGGTCGTCTTCAACCAGGACAGTACTTTCGGTCGCGGAGGTGTTGAGAAGGGTTCCATCCGACGGCCAGATGAACACCCCTCCTTCGGAATCACTGATTCTCAGTTGCGCGGAGATCGTCTCGCCACAGCTGAGAGCGGGGAGGGTACCCGCCCAGCGACCCAGTCCCTGGTCACTCAGCCCGACGGGAGGGGCGGTCTGCGGGAGTATCTCCACGTTGGTGATCACTGCGTTCCGATTCCAGGTTGGTGCAATGTCTACGGTCACGCCCGTGGTGGCACCGCTGTCGACGAGTTCCGGCCATCCACTCGGCAGGACGACGAACACTCGATCACGAACCGCCTCTGCGAGCACTTTGAATGCCAGCAGCATCTCGCTCCCCGTCGGAATGATCTGGTCTGCGGGAAGAATGAAGCCGAACTGACCGGTGTCGCGAAGCTCGGGCGTGTAGGACAAGGTGTTGGCGGCATCGTAGGACCAGTCATCGGACACGCCCGACGCCACGTACAAAGCATGTGCCGGTTCCGGGATGTAGATCCTGCCGTCGTAGCTCGCAATCGCCTCGACCATGTCGACGGCTAAGCTCGCGAGCACCGTACCTTCCGATCCGGGAGGAATCGACTCTTCGTATCCATATGGATAGAGCATCAGCTGGGAATAGGAGTGGACGTCGACATGGGCGGAGATTGTCGGTCGGCTCAGGATGTAGTCACGCAGTGCCTGGGTCTCTGGCTCACTGAACGCGGAGGTCCCGTGGTAGATGTCGGAGCTGGTGTTGCTGCTGGAGCCTGGCCCCCCCCAGTTGGAATCGAAGTTCCGGTTCCAATCGACCCCAAAGGTGCCGTCGCCGTTGTTGCGTCGATTCTTTCGCCAGAGGCGATTCTGATCCCAGGCGTAGGTGTAACCGTCGGGGTTGATCACGGGAAGAATGTGCCAGCGGATGTCCTGCATGATCGTCGTGATCTGTGAATCGATGCCGTATCCCTCAAGCAGTGACTTTGCGAGCCAGGAGACCGTCATCGGAGAGATCCACTCGCGGGCATGTGCCATGCCATTGACGCAGATGCCGCGTTTCTCGTTGTCGCCGGGTGCGGTGATCTCATAGGCCCACAGCGCCCGTCCTTCGATCGAGGTGCCCGCCTGGGTCTTGCTGATCAGGTCGGGGTACTGTGCGATCAGCTGATCAAACCAGGCGTTGATCTCTTCGACCCGCCTGAAGTCATCAAAGAAGTCGGCGCCACCGGCGAGTCCGCCGGCTTCCGCTGCGGGAAACCACTTGTGATTGGCATGCCACTGTTTTTCCTGATCGATCAGGACCTGAACGTTCTCGATGAGAACCTCGAACGGAAGTCCGCTCTTGACCAGGGCACCCATGCGATCCGGGGGGATCCGAAAGTCAAGGGTGCCGATGCCCACCGACTCACTCCAGCAGTCCGGCGAGAGGGCCATCATCGTTTGCAGTGCACGGATCGAATCCATTTTGACCCGCACCACGGAATGGCCATCAAATCGAGCGGGGCCGTCCTCGGCGCCTGGGTCGATCTGTCCGAAGGATGCAGCCGCCAGTGAAAGGCAGGCTGCAGAAGCCCCTAGGGCACTCCAAAGCGTCCTCTGTCTCGTGATGCCGGAAAGCCTCATGGGGGGACCTTTCATCTGGTATTCGTCATTATTTCCGCCTGAATGGGCGTGGGCGCCAGGGTCGGGGTGGGGGAGCGCCTGTTTCATAGTCCCCCCTCATGCCAGTTCAGGCAACTGTTTTACACGCACTTTTCACTCCTCGAATTCAATCGAGTCTCCTCTGCTCCATTGAAGGGGGCTTCTGAGAGCGATAGGCTCGCTCTTATGATCTGGATTTCCTCGCTTCTGCTGCTGCTGGCCTGTCAATCGGTCGAGGAGGTCCCCCTGAGAACGTTCGTGGGAACCTGGTGCCTGGATTGCCATCAGGAGCCGCGCGTCCAAGGTGACCTCGACCTCGCGGTCCTCATGGATCGTGTCGAGGCCGGTGACGCACCGGATGGTCTTGCTCGAATCCTGGATCGGCTCGAGCGACGTGACATGCCGCCTGCTGAGTTCGAACAGCCCGACGAAACGAGTTATCAGACTGCCATCGGGCATTTAGAGCAAATCATGCGCTCACACGCACTCGAGCAGGGGTCCACCCCGAGGAGCACCATCGCCCGTCGACTCAACCGCTTCGAATACGCCAACAGTGTTCGTGCCCTGCTCGAGCTTGATGCTCGATTCGACGCAGAGGATCGCTTGCCGGTGGATGAGATCGCCGACGGTTTCGACAACAGCGGTGACGTGCTTTCGGTCTCCCCGCTTCTGCTCGAGAAATATTTCACCCTGGCGGAACTCGCGTCACTTCGAGCGTTCCCTCAACCCGGATTGATCGATCCAGAGGTTCGTGTCTACGAGGGCGCGGCACTTTCAGCCCAGGGTGCCGCTCGTCGTCGGGGCAACACCTGGCGGATGTCTTCTCGTTCTACGGTTCGTCTTCAGTTCACGGTCGAGGTCGGGGGTCCCTACCGCCTTCGCGCAATCGTCCGCGGTCAGCAGGCCGGTCCTGATCCGGTGCGCATGGCGTTGTCGGTCGACGGAGATCGATTGAATCCGGTGGAAGTCCCGGATCCGTTTGAAGTCAACCAGATCATCGAAGTGGAGCGAGTGCTCGATCCAGGTTCGCACGTTCTTGCCGTTTCATTTCTCAACGATTACTACCAGCCGAATCATCCGGACCCGTCCCAGCGTGATCGCAACGCCGCCGTTGATCATTTTGAGATCGAGGGTCCGTTGCAGCCGGCCTTCCCCTCCGCGATTCAAAAGCGACTGGTGGACGACTTCGGTCCACTGCGCGGGCCGGAGACTCTTCGAAAGATGGTGCAGGAACTGGCGGAGCGCGCCTGGCGTCGTCCGGTCGAACCTGAGCTCATCGATCAGCTCTGTTCCCTCGGGCCTCCAGCCGATCCTCCCTGGATCCGGGTTCGAGATGCCATGACCGCGATCCTCGTGCATCCGCGCTTTCTCTTCCGAATTGAACCCGGACTTCCCGATCCTCCGCAGATCAGGCGACCACTCGATGACTGGGAGATCGCCACGCGACTCTCCTATTTTCTCTGGTCGACCACCCCCGATGATTCGCTGCGTGTGGCAGCGTCGAACGGGGCGCTTTCGACTCCTGAAGGTCGTCGGCGTCAAGTCCGGCGCATGCTTGAGGATGATCGGATTCGCGCGCTGGGTGAGCACTTCGCCACACAGTGGCTGCAGATCAGAACGCTCACCGATCTTCGTCCCGCTGAGTCGCAGTTTCCCGAGGTCGATGAAGCGCTGCTCTTCTCGATGCACGAGGAGACCCGTCGTTTCTTCGATCAGATGCTCGCTGAGGACCTCCCCATCACGCGACTGCTCGATGCCGACTGGACGTGGCTTGATCCCGCTCTGGCGGAACACTACGGAATCCCTGGGGTGACCGGAGGCGGTTTCAGAAAAGTTTCCCTCGTCGGGGACCATCAGTCCACGGGGATCCTGCGGCATGCGAGTATTCTGCTGGCCACCAGCAATCCGACGCGAACCTCTCCCGTCAAGCGCGGGAAGTGGATCCTCGAGGCGCTGCTGGATGATGCTCCACCACCTCCGCCGCCAGGTATTCCGAATCTTCCGGATGGCGAGCACCTCCAGGCGGGTGCCACACTCCGACAGATCATGGAGCAGCATCGCGCGGATCCGAACTGTGCCGCCTGCCATCTTCGCATGGATGCAATGGGTTTCTCCCTCGAGCGTTTCGATGCGGTCGGTCGGTATCGAGAGGTCTCAATCAACGGGATGTCGATCGATGATCGAGGCGAACTGCCCGACGGGACGGTGATCGACGGTGCGGTGGGACTTCGCGATGAACTGCTCCGTGGCGCCTCACGGGAGCGTTTTCAGCGTTCCTTGCTCAAACGGCTGCTGATCTACGCGCTCGGCCGCGGCCTGGACCATCGCGATGACGCCAGGATCGATCAGCTGATGGAGCGACTGGGGGATGCTCCTTCTCTGAGGCGCATGATCCTTGAAATCATCGAGAGTCAGCCATTCCTCCACCGCTACGCCGCCCAGGATGCAATGATGGAAGCTGGTGATACCCCATGAGTAGCTCAAACACCCCACTTGGTCGTCGTTCGGTCCTCCGAGGACTCGGGGCCGCGGTTGCGCTGCCTTGGTTGGAAGCGATGACGCCCGATCATTTCGCCCGGGCGGGATCGTTTCTCTCCGCGGCGCCTGCGTCCACCGCTTCGCCGCTTCGGACCGCCTTTCTCTTCATTCCAAACGGAGTGGATGTCGAAGGGTGGTCTTGCACGGGTCAGGACTCCGATTACCAATTGTCGGATGCGCTTCAGCCGCTGGCTCCCATGCGGGAGAAATTCAGTGTTCTTTCCGGCCTCGATCACCGCAATGCAAAGGCGCTGGGCGACGGTCCCGGTGACCACGCTCGTTCTGCGGCCTGTTTCCTGACCGGAGCCCATCCCTACAAGACGGCGGGTCGCGACATCCAGGTTGGAATCTCCGTCGATCAGTTCGCGGCGCAGGCGGTGGGGGGAGCCACCACGCTTCCATCCCTCGAGATCGGATGCGAACCCGCTCTTCAATCGGGTAACTGTGATTCCGGCTATTCCTGTGCCTACAGCGCGAACATCTCCTGGCGTTCGAAGTCGATGCCCAATCTCAAGGAGATCAGGCCCCGTGATGTCTTCGAGCGACTCTTTGGATTTGGAACCCCCGGCGAAAGTGTGCAATCCAGAACCCGTCGAATCGCCACCCGCAAGTCAATTCTGGATTTCGTGCGTTCCGACACTCGGCGCCTGAACGACCGACTCGGATCCGACGACCGTCATCGCATGGCCGAATACACCGACAGTGTTCGTTCGGTCGAGCAGCGAATCGAGCGATACGAACGTGCTGCCTTCGATCCCGATTCCTTTGAATCCAACCGGCCGGTTGAGGGTATTCCCTCCGACTATCGTGAGCACGTGAGGCTGATGAACGACATGCTGGTGCTCGCCTTTCGAATCGATCAAACGCGCATTGCGACCTTCATGCTCGCCAACGAGGGCTCGAACCGCAGATTTCCCTTCATTGGGGTCGACGAGGGGCACCACCACCTCTCGCACCACAAGGGAGATGGAGTGATGATCGAGAAGATACGCAGAATCAACCAGTTTCAGAATGAGACCCTGCTCGACCTGCTGGGCAAGCTGGATGCCGTGGAGGAATCCGACGGGACCCTGCTGGACAACTCGATGCTGCTCTACGGCAGTGCGATCGGTGATGGAAACCGACACAACCACGACGACCTGCCGTTGATCCTCGCCGGTGGCGGCCGCGGGACGCTTTCTCCCGGACGCCTGATTCGACACGAACCGGGAACCCCCGTGTGCAACCTCTTCGTCTCCATGCTGCAGAGAATGGGTGTGGCCACGGACTCCTTTGGCGATTCCGACGGGCAGCTCGAGACGATCTGACGGCGGGTTGCTCTCCGGGTATCCTCAACCGCATGAAGAACACCGCTCTCATCGTGATCCTTGCTTCGTCCTGGATTTCATTCGCTCTTTCAAGCGACGTCCAGCAGGACGAAGCGGCACCAACTCCTCCGGTTGGAACGGATCCGTCCGCTTCCCGACCGATCTTCGGTGAGACGATTCAGTTATTCAACGGTGAGAACCTTGATAACTGGACCGCTTATTTCATCAACGGTTCGAACGACCCCGGGGCTGCTTTCCGGGTCGAGGATGGAATTCTCAAATGCGCCGGTCAACCGATCGGTTACATCCGGACCAAGAAGCAGTACACCTCGTATCGAATGGTGGTCGAATGGCGGTTCGATCCGAAAGCGGGGGGAGGCAACAGCGGCATCCTGATGCGCCTCAACGGCGAGGACACCGTCTGGCCCAACTCGATCGAAGCCCAGCTCAATTCCCGCGATGCCGGTGACATCTGGAACATCGGTGACTTTCCAATGAAGACCGATCCCAAGCGCATCTCCGGTCGTCGAACCAAGAAGATGGCACCGACCAACGAGAAGCCCCTGGGTGAATGGAATCGCTACGACATCACGCTCGATGGTGAGCGCCTGGAGTTGAAGGTCAACGGTCTCCTCCAGAACACTGCCACCGAGTGCACCAAGATCAAGGGCTTTATCGCACTGCAGTCAGAAGGGGTTGCGATCGAGTTCCGCACCGTCGAGCTCCAGCCGATCATCGGTCACGAATGACCCCGTTCCCGTGAAATTCGAAGTCGATCACCATCCCTTTCGAACCGCCATGCTGTTCATCGGCCCTCTGTTGGGGGTGTTGATCGGTCTGATACTCCACTTCGCAGGTCAACCCGCGCCGATCTGCTGGATGGCCGGCATCACCACTCTCTGTGCCGCGTGGTGGATCACCGAACCGATTCCGATCCCCGCCACCTCCCTGATTCCTCTCGCTCTTCTGCCTCTGTCGGGAGTTCTGGACCGGGCCACGGTCGCGACCGCCTACGGGGACTATCTGATTCTGCTCTTGATGGGTGGATTCATGCTCTCTCGTGCGATGGAGAAGAGTGGTGCCCACGAAAAGGTCGCCCTGGTGATCATGCGGGTGGTTGGTGCCGACAGTCCGCGACGGCTGGTACTGGGAATGATGATCGCCACCGCTCTGATCTCGATGTGGGTGAGCAACACCGCCACGACTCTGGCGATGCTTCCGGTCGCTCTGGCGATTCTCAAAGTCCTCAAGGATGAACGAGTCGCGGTGCCTTTGCTTTTGGGCCTGGCCTATGCCGCGAACATCGGTGGCATCGGCACCCCCATCGGCACGCCACCCAACCTCGTGTTCATGGGAGCCTTTGATGAGCTCATTGAGCAGGGAGGGGATCCCGATCTCGTTCCCTGGTCCTTCACCCGCTGGATGATGATCGGGCTTCCGGTGGTGGTGGTGTTCATTCCATTGCTCTGGCTCTGGCTTACTCGCGGGATGTCGGGTGGCACGTCCGTACAACTGCCGGCAGCCAGTTCCTGGACCACCGCGCAACGCCGGGTCCTGGTGGTCTTCGCGGTCACCGCGTGTCTCTGGATCTTCCGCTCCAATCCTGCGGGCGGATGGTCGAGCCTGCTCGGGGCCGAGCCGCGTCAGATCGGGGACTCCACGATCGCAGCTCTGATGGTGGTCGTGATGTTCCTGATNCCTGANGGTGNAAANTCNCGNCTNNTNGATTGGAAGAGCGCCTCNTCGATNCCNTGGGGNATCCTGCTGCTCTTNGGNGGNGGNATCGCCCTGGCGNNNGGNTTCGTCGCNTCNGGGCTCAGTGATCTGATCGCCGCCCAGTTAATCGGACTCACTCAGATNCCGGTGGTGCTCATGATNNTCTGCATCTGCCTGCTGGTGACCTTCCTCACCGAGGTGACCAGCAACACCGCGATCACCGTNCTGCTGATGCCGATTCTNGCCAGCGTGGCNATGGCCACCGGNATGGANCCCGCNCGNTTGATGATTCCCGCCGCNATGAGTGCNTCCTGTGCNTTNATGATGCCNGTNGCCACNGCNCCCAANGCTGCGGTCTACAGCACNGGCCTGATCCCNATGCGNCGNATGAANNCGGAAGGNCTGGNGCTCAACNTGCTGGGNGCNTTGGTGATCACCACCGTCTGCTCCATTGGCCTCTAGAGGTACAGAATCCCCCTTCACATCCTCTCTGAACTTCTGTGAGAAGAGTTCGTGGAATCGGCCCACCGCTTCCGATATGATCTTCAGTCCGTACCGGATCCCCTGGAGCACTCACCGTGGACGAGACCATCACATCATTTCTCATGCTCGTTGCACTGGGAACCACCGTTGGAGTGGTCCTGGGTGGCATTTCTCTGTTCTTCGCCGTGGTGCTTTGGAAGAACATTGAAGAAGTACCCGAGGAGTCCGATGCAGACTCCGAGCAGACCAGCTGAACTGCACGAGACCTTGCTTGGCTCATTATCCGTCGACCTCGAAGAGCACCTCGTGCTCTGGCGGTGATTTGTTTGGCTTGATAGCCTGTGGGCCTTCCGGAAAGGCACACATCATGTTTACCCACCACAGGCTCTCCCTGATTTTCTCCATTTGCTTCATGCTTCTCACTTCAGCTTCATCCATGGCCCAGTCCGATGATGAAGCCCCCACTGATTCCTCTCCCAAAGAGGTCTCGGTCGGACTGAAGAACGGCGACATCATCCGTGGAAGTCTTGCGGGTGAGAATGAGAAATCGATCATCGTGGTCTCGCCGATTCTCGGTACCGTGACTCTGCCGCGCGAGCAGGTTGATTCGGTCACTGAAATCAACCAAAGCGCTTCCTCGGACTCCGCAGCGAAGGATCCGACCGAAGCGGATGCCGCTTCGAGTGCTGCATCGAGCGCAGTGGACAAGGTCGAGAAGGAAGCAGTTCCCAGTCCTTGGTCCGGTTCCGTCAACATCGGTCTGACCTACGCAGACGCTTCGACGCTGAACCTCACGCTCAACGTCGGTGCCACCCTCGCCTACCGGACCGATCTGGAAAACTTCCGGCTGACCGCCCAGTACTTCTACTCTCGTGACGAGAAAGTCGTGACCGACAACGACGTCATCGTGAATGCCGACCAGACCTGGTTCTTCGCCAAGGACGGTCCCTGGAGCGTTTTCGCCAAGGCAACCTATCAGTGGGACCAGTTCGAGCTCTGGGAGCAGCGATTCAGTCCCTACGGCGGTGTGGGCTACGCGGTCATACGCGAGGAAGACCTCAAGACCCAGCTTCGATTCGGTGCTGGTGGTACCTGGGAGTACGGGGACAGTGCTCGATTCTGGGACACTCAGCTGCTCTTCGAAGTGAACACCAACTGGACGATCGATTCGCGATCCTCGCTCACCGGCGCACTTTCCATCGCCCCGGATGTCAGTGCCTTCGACAACTACCTGCTGACGCTTTCCATGGTTTATGCGTTGAGGCTCTTCGAGGATTCACCACTCACCTTCAATGCCTCGTTGTTGAACATCTACGATTCCCAGCCCGGGGCCGGAGAGACCGGCAACGACCTCAAGCTGGTGCTCGGCCTGGGCTGGAATTTCTGAGTCAGAGTGATTCCCGGCTTCCAATCCGTTCGCGTCCCCTTACTCTGTAGTCATGATGCAGAATCCGCCCGAATTCGATCGCAGGAAGTTCCTTTCGGTCGGAGCCCCGGTCATCACCGGTGCGATGGTCGGGTCCACTGCCATGCAAGCCATGGCGCAGGCCCAGGAACCGACCGCACCTCGAGTGCTTCGCATCGCCCACTTCTGTGATGTGCACGTTCAGCCTGAAAAGCAGGCGGCCGAGGGGCTCGCCCGGGCGCTGGTCGATGCACAGGAACGATTCAATCCGGACTTGATCCTCAACGGAGGCGACCAGGTCATGGATGTGATGGGTGCGGATCGTGCACGCGCAACCCAACTCTTCACTCTCTGGCAGTCGGTGATGAAGAACGAATGCTCCGTCCCCCTGGTCAATGTGATCGGGAACCATGACGTCTTCGGCTGGATTCATGAAGACTCCGGAGTGACTCCGAATGATCCCGGCTACGGCAAGCAGTGGGCGATGGATGTCTTCGGTCTCACAAGACCGTATTACGCGATCGATCGAGCAGGCTGGCGCATCGTGGTGCTTGATTCCACGCATCCGGTTCAGGGCGGTGGGTCCTATACGGCGCGTCTTGACGAGGCGCAGTTCGACTGGTTGCGCACCACCCTCGAGCAGACTCCCTCTGAGCAGCCGATTCTGGTCGCCAGTCACATTCCGATCCTCGCAGCCTGCACCTTCCTGGATGGTGAGAATGAGAAGAGTGGGGACTGGGTGGTGCCCGGGGCCTGGATGCACCTGGATGCGCGGCGGATCAAGGATCTCTTCCACCGGCACCCGAATGTGAAGCTTTGTGTCTCCGGTCACATCCACCTTGCGGACATGGTGCAGTACCTCGGGGTGACCTACGCCTGCAACCATGCGGTGTGTGGTTCCTGGTGGGATGGCGCTCGGGATGAATTTCCTCCCGCCTATGCGATCATCGATCTCCGTGCCGATGGCACGTTCACCAACCGAGTGGTCGACTGGGGCTGGAAGAAGGCCTGATCACCTCGCGATTCAGCCGAGTGCGCCATCCACGATCTTCTGGGCGTCGGCCATGATGCGGTCGATGTGGGCCTCATCCCGAAAACTTTCGGCGTAGATCTTGTAGATGTCTTCGGTGCCGCTGGGTCGAGCGGCGAACCAGCCGTTTTCGGTCGTAACCTTCAAGCCCCCGATCGGAGCACCGTTGCCGGGCGCCGAAACCATGATCGATGTGATCTCTTCTCCGGCAAGCCGATCGGCTTCAACATCTGCGTTCGAGAGTTTCTTCAGACGGTTCTTCTGCTCGAGCGTCGCGGGTGCGTCGATCCGGCGGTAGACCGGAGCTCCGAATTCCGCTTCGAGCTTTCGGTAGTGCTCACCGGGATCGGCTCCGGTGGTTGCGGTGATTTCCGCCGCCAAGAGGCACATGATCAAACCATCCTTGTCAGTCGACCAGGGGCTGCCATCGAGTCGCAGGAAGGAAGCGCCTGCGCTTTCTTCGCCTCCGAAGCAAAGGCTTCCCTCGAAGAGCCCTCCGGCAAACCACTTGAATCCAACGGGTACTTCATAGGGCTTCATGCCCCGTCGTCCCAGAACCCGATCGACCATCCCGCTGGTCACGATCGTCTTTCCAATGCCGGTCGATTGATCCCAGTTGGTTCTGGTTCCACGAAGGTAGTCGATCGCCACCGCGAGGTAATGATTGGGATTCATCAGGCCCATTCCCGGCACCACGACACCGTGTCGGTCGGCGTCAGGATCGTTTCCAAAGGCGACGGCATAGTCGTCCTTGAGCTTGAGCAGGCCGGCCATCGCATGCGGGCTCGAACAGTCCATTCGAATTCGACCATCCCGGTCCACATGCATGAACCCGAAGGTTGCATCCACCTGATCATTAGTGACCTCGAGATTCAGTCCGTATCTTTCCGCGATCGGATTCCACAGAGGAACGGATGCGCCACCCAGGGGATCGACTCCGATTCGGATACCTGATTCCCTGATCGCGGCCATATCGATGACCTGGTCGAGTTGTTCGATGTAGGCCTCGTGAAAATCGACTTCGTGCAGGAAACGTCCTCCCGTTCCATCGCTGGAACAGCGCCTCACGGATCGATTCTCGTCCTCGAGAATCTGGTTGGCTCGCTGTTCGATCCAGCTGGTCGCCACCGTATCCGCGGGACCACCGTTCACCGCGTTGTATTTGAAGCCCCCGTCTTCGGGAGGGTTGTGCGAGGGCGTGATGACGATGCCGTCGGCCAGTCCCTCGGCCCGCCCACGATTGTGATCGAGAATCGCATGCGACATCACTGGTGTGGGGGTGGGCAGGTCACCTGCCTGGATACGGGTCTCGACCTCGTTGGCGATCAGCACCTCCAGTGCGGTCGCCTGAGCCGAATCGGAAAGTGCGTGGGTATCCTTGCCCACCAACATCGGGCCTTCGATACCCGCTTCCCGCCGGTAATCACAGATTGCCTGGGTGATCGCGAGAATGTGGTTTTTGGTGAAGGTATGCTTACCGGGAGTGCCCCGGTGGCCGCTGGTTCCGAAGGTAACCCGCTCGTGCTCAACATGCGGATCCGGTATGGTCTTCTGATACTCGTCGCACAGATCTTCGATTGAGATCAGCAGGTGTTCGGGCGCAGGGTGCCCCGCAAGTTCATGAATGGACATGGTGGTGATGCTCTTCAAGGTTGAATGACAGGTTTCGTGAATGAGCAGTATCGCACAATCGTCGACATGGTGAGAATCTGAACGTGACCCCTTCTACGTCTGCCTCCAATCCTGATTCCGTTCGACTTGAAGTAGACGGGATGCACTGTTCCTCCTGTGTTGCGCACGTCGAACGCGCCTTGGAATCCGTCGCGGGAGTCGATGACGCGATGGTCAGCCTGGTGGATTCCACCGCTCAGGTCGCAGGATCCGCCCTGGTTCCCGAGCAACTGGCGCAGGCGGTTCGTGACGCAGGCTACGCAGCCACGCCGCTTGCCGCGGAGCGCTCTCTGGCCGATGAGCGACACGATCTCGATCTTCGGGTCCGAAGCCGGGTGAATCGATGGAAGGTGCGCACCATCGTGGGAATTGCCTTGTGGGTTCCTTTGGCTGGCATCCACTGGTTCGGCCCGGGGACCCATGGCAACCTCGCACTTCAATGGGTCCTGGCAGCGATCGCCACGATCTCATTTCTCTACGTCGGCTGGGCCTTTTTCAGCTCTGCGTGGGACGCACTTCGTGCACGAACCTCCAACATGGACACCCTGGTATCGATCGGGGTGATTTCCGCCTACGTCTATTCCCTGGTGGTGTTGATTCTCGAGACCCTTGGTCTGCATTCGCCATCGGCGACCTACTTCATGGACGCCGCGGGTCTGCTGGCATTCATCTCACTTGGTCATTACCTCGAGGCTCGAACCACAGCGCAGGCCGGTGGTGCCTTGCGCGCACTGCTGGAACTGCAGCCCGACCACGTCGAGCAACTGGAGACTCCCGAGGCCACTGCGGGCCGCAAGATCCCGACCTCCGAGGTCACTCCGGGTGATTTGATCCTTGTTCGACCCGGTGATCGGGTTCCAGTCGACGGTGAAATCGTGAACGGTGCAACCGCCCTTGACGAATCATCGATCACCGGGGAGCCGCTTCCTGCCGAACGAACCGTCGGTGATCAGGTACTTGCGGGAACGATCAGCACCACCGGAGTGATCACTCTGCGGGCTGACGTCGATGGCAACTCCACCAGCCTGAGTCGGATTGTTGACATCGTCCGGCAGGCACAGGCTTCCAAGACCCGCACTCAGAAGTTCGTTGACACCGTCGCCTCGGTCTTTGTTCCGATCGTCCTGGTGATTGCAGCAGTCACCTTCATCCTCTGGTTGGTTTTCGCGCCCAATGATGCGCTTCAGCATGCGCTGGTCAACGCGGTGACGGTGTTGGTGATTGCGTGTCCCTGTGCCCTGGGACTGGCCACGCCCACCGCGGTCATGGCGGGTTCCGGAGCTGCGAGTCACCGGGGTATTCTCGTTCGCTCCGCCGACGCCCTCGAACGTGCTGCCGTAGTCCGTGGCATCTGTTTCGACAAGACCGGAACACTCACTCAGGGGCGACCCGAGGTCACCGCGGCCGATGACGATGTACTTCAGTACGCGGCGGGTCTTGCCGCCGGTTCCAACCATCCACTTTCGACTGCAATCGTCTCGGCGCTCGCGGCCCGTGGCCTGGAGCCGATCACCGCCGATTCGATTGAGGAAAAACCGGGAATCGGTCTGTCCGGCCGCATGGAAGGGGTCGAATGGCAGCTGGTTTCCGTCGCGGTTGCTCTGGATCGGGGCTGGATCAAACGCACCGATGTGCCGGAAGACGCAACCTGTTCGATTCTGATGCGCGAAGGGAATGTTCGCGGTGTACTGACGTTCCGTGATCTGGTTCGTGAGGATGCCACGAGATTGATAGAGCGCCTCTCCTCTTTGGGCCTTCGTTCGAATCTGCTCACAGGAGATCGAACTTCCATCGCTCAAATCGTCGGACAGCAGGTTGGTCTCGATTCCAAGGCCGTCCACGCGCAATTGACTCCGGAAGGAAAGGTTGATTTTCTTCGAGGGTCCACCGAGCCGCTGGCGATGGTGGGTGATGGGATCAATGACGCTGCGGCGCTTTCGGAAGCTGGCGCCCGCGGCGGGGTCGGGATCGCTATTGGATCCGGAACCAATGTTGCGATCGAATCGGCGGACATCGTGATCCCCGGAGATCAGCTCTTGCGAATCACCGATACGGTGCTTATTTCCCGATCAACACGCCGGACGATCCGTCAGAATTTGATCTTGTCGCTGTCATACAACACCTGTGCAATCCCGGTCGCTGCATTCGGGCTGCTGGGCGTGCATGGTCCTCTGGTCGCGGGAATCGCCATGGGGCTGAGCAGTGTCTCGGTAGTCGCGAATTCACTCCGGCTGAGACGTTCGCTCCAGCGTTTGAATCCGGGCTAATCGGCGTGCTCTCCGGTCATGGATCTGTCGGTTGAGGTCGGATTACCCGGTCCTCGAGCACTCAACCCACCGTAGTTGTTATCCTACTGACCGTTGGGAGGTACCTCATGGGTACGATGGATCGCAGAACATCTCAAGCCACTCAACCGAGTCAGGCCCTCATTGGGGCCCTTGGCAAAGTCCATGACCTGATCGTATCGGTCACCGACGAACAATACATCCGATCTGGCATGAAGGGCTTTGCAAGTCCCTTGGGTGCGCACGTGCGTCACTGTTTGGACCATGTGGATGCTCTGCTGCTTGGTCTGCAGGAGGAGGTCTCCGATCCTGAGGTTCGCTACGACCGTAGGGAACGCGGAACTCGCCTCGAAACGGATCGTTCGTACGCCATGAGCGTCTGCAAGGATCGATGCACCCAGGTACGAGAACTCAATTCGATCAGTCTTCAGTCGCCGGTCCGGGTGCTGGCGCTGGTGAGTCCCGACCAACCCGAGGCGGTCTTCGAGTCGACGGGGTCCCGGGAGCTTCTCTATGTCTTCCACCACACCGTCCATCATCTTGCATTGATGGCGGCGCACGCTGAATACCTGGGCATCTCGATGGAGAGAGAACTTGGTCGAGCGCCCGCCACACTGGCTGCCGACCAGGACACCTGATGTGCACATTGACGATCCTGCCTCGAAGCCCGGGTGAATCCACTCAATGTGGCTTTCGCCTGGTGTTCAGCCGTGATGAGCAAAGAACGCGAGCGTCCGGCACGGATCCCGTCGTGGAGCGAACCGGTGTGGGTCACGCAATCCTGCCGCGCGACCCAGTGGGGGGCGGAACCTGGATAGCCACCAACGATCGCGGTCTGGCATTTGCCCTGCTCAATGTGAATCCCCCTGAGATTGAATCATCCACCGTCCCGGGACTGAGCCGTGGGATTCTGATCCCCGAACTTCTTTCGTGCCATTCCCTGGATGCGGTTCGCTCCGGTCTCGAGCCCTTGGTCGCACAGGTACGGCGCCCCTTCCGGTTGGTGGTGACCGATGGGGACTCGGTGCTTGAGGCTCTCGGTGGGAGCGGGAGGGTGCACTGCACGCTTCACCCACTGGATCGACCGTTCATGCGCTCTTCCTCCGGTCTGGGGGACCACGTCGTCGAGCCGATCCGTCGTGCTGCGTTTGAGCGTACTCTGCTCGACGCCGACTCGGTTGGTCCCTCCGAGCAGGATGCCTTTCACCAACTTCGATTTGAAGGTCGGGATGAATGTTCAATCGACATGTCTCGTGCCGATGCCTGCACCGTCAGTTGGACTGTGATCGAGATGGATTCACGTCGAGCATGCATGAGGCATCATCAGTCGCCACCTCGTGAGCAACCAGCTCCCATCACTCTTGAAATCGATCGACTCACCCGGATCGATCAGTCAGGCAGGGTGGAGACATGAGCTGGATGGTTCCATGGCTCGGTGTGATGCCCGACCTTCTTGCAACCACTGCCGGATCCGGGTTGCCCCTGCCGGGCGGGCTTGACTTCGATCCCTCCTCCAGCGTTGCCTGGAAGATGGTCTTGATCGTTCTGGCGACCTTCATCCTGGAGGATCCGACCAGCATTGCGGTCGGACTGCTGATTCGTGCGGGGAGCATCGCGCCGGTTCCAGGTGTCGTGGCGACGATGATCGGGATCTTCGTCGGTGACGTGGGCCTCTATCTGATCGGTCGTTTCTCGGGTCGTGCACTGTCTTCCTGGAACTGGCTCGCCCGCCGATTCCCACCCTCACGCCTTGAGCGACTTCGTCTGTGGTTTGATGCTCGGGGTTGGACGGCGATTCTCGCCAGCCGCTTCATGCCCGGAACCCGGGTGCCGCTCTACATCGCGATCGGTGCTGCGCGGGGCAGTCTGCCTCGATTCTGTCTCTGGACCGCGATCGCGGTCGCAGTCTGGGTTCCGTTTCTGGTGATCGGTACCGCATTGCTCGGCGGCACGATTCTGGGTCCGTTTCAGGCGGTCTTCGGCGACGGGGTGTTTGCCTGGATCGCGGTCGGAATCGTTCTTCTCGTGTTGCTGCATTTCCTCTCGCTCACCTTCACGTCAGATGGTCGGCTTCATCTGCGGGTGTTTTTCGCGCGAGTTGCCCGCTGGGAATTCTGGTCGCCCTGGTTCTTCTACGGGCCGATTCTTCCCTGGTTCATCTACAACTACATCCGACTGGGCTGCATGCGCACCGCCACCGCGGTCGATCCCTGCTGGCCCGATGGGGGCGCGATCGGCGAGAGCAAGCAGCGAGTGCTCGCCCTTTTTCCGGAGGGCACGGTCGAACCTTCCTTCCGTCACCAGCCCGGTGCGGATCTCGACGCGGCTCTGGCGCGAGTGGAGTCCGCGGGCTGGGGCTGGCCAATGATTCTGAAGCCTGACGAAGGGCAGCGGGGGGCAGGCGTGCACCTACTGAAAGACGCCGAGGCGCTGCGACATCAACTATCCGAGACTCGAATTCCGGTGGTCCTCCAGCGTTACCACTCCGGACCAGGAGAGGTCGGTCTCTTCTGGTGGCGATTTCCCGGCGAGACAACCGGGCGCCTCTTCACCATCTGCCACAAGATCTTTCCGGTGGTCGACGGGGACGGTCGTTCGACTCTTCGGCAGCTGATCGTGAACGATGCTCGTCTTCGTCTTCAGTTCAAGATCTTCTTCAAGCGATTCGAGGATCGACTTGATGACGTGGTCCCGGAAGGCGATCAGATTCAACTCACTCGTGCCGGGAATCATGCGCAGGGATGCCTCTTCGTCGACGGGGAACATCTGCGGACGCCTCAACTCGAACAATGGCTCGACGAGGTCTGTTCCTCGGTCCCCGGTTTCTTCTACGGCCGACTTGATGTTCGTTACCGGGACATTGACTCACTCAAACTCGGTGAGGGACTTTCCGTGATCGAAGCGAACGGTCTGGGGAGTGAATCAACCAATATGTACGACCCCAGCTTCTCACTGTTCAAAGCCTGGTCGCTGGTTCGCATTCACTGGATCGTCGCGATGAAGATCGGCAAGGCGAACCGGGCCAAGGGAGTGACTGGCATCAACGAGTGGGAATACCTCCGCAACTGGTACCGATGGCGTCGGCTCGGGCGATCGGCTGAACTGTCTGATTAGTCACCGGGGATCCCTTCGTTCATGAGAATCCGATAACCTTTTTTCGGTTCAGATCCGCTCGCCCCACCCCTCCCATGGCGTTGATTTACGATCAACTGCTCCCTGAACTCAGTCGATACGTTTCCCATGATCTGGTTGCTGTTGAGCATCATTCTGATTTGTCTGGCACTCGCCCTGATGGTGGTGCTGTGGTATCGCCGGGCGATGTACCGACCTCACGAGTACATCAACTCCCCCCACCAAGATCGCATTCGAGAACTTGAGCGACGACTGGCCGAGCACATCGCCTCCCGCGAGAAGAATGCTCGGGACCGGGAACGTCTTCGAACACACTACGAGAGTCTCCTGGCGGAATACACCACCCGCATGAAGGTCTCGGATGGTTCGATCGAGCAGATCCAGCAGCTGGTTCGTGACCGCGCTGTACTTGACCGGATCGAGTCCGAACTCCAAATCAAACCACGCCGCGACTGAAGCCAGTCGCCCTGGAACCTGGCGGTGTCACCCCCAGGCGGCGAGTAGCCTGGTGAGGTCCGCACCATCAACGGTTCCGGAGCCGTCAAGGTCGGCATCCTCAGCGGAGGTGTTCCACCTGGCCAGCAGAATCGCGAGGTCTGCACCACCGACAACTCCATCGCCGTCGAGGTCCGCGGTTTTGACTTCGATTCCCGTGGGGTATTCAACCGGATCCGCCCACGCAAGATTCGGCACTGTTTCATCCACCCAGCGGTCGCGGGGTGAATCGAACGGCGTGATTCGCACCCATGCGATGTGCGCAGCGGTCGTGTCAAAGTTCGGATTACCCGTCCACCCCACGTCACCGGCGTATCCCGCCGAGGGGAACCAGGTACCCAGCCAGAATCTGGCGGCACGGAAGGGAACATTGCCCTGCCCGAAGGAGACATCGTGCAGCTCATCGACCAATCGTCCGTCAATCAGCCAACGTACGGATCCCACCTCGTCTCGAGTGATCGACTCGTCACCCAGGTCACTCCCTGAGCGCCATTCGATGGTGAAGGTGTGGTACCGGCCGTCGATGGCTTCCATTGCGAGGTCCAGTGGTGCACCCGCTTCATCAGTGAGTTCAATTCGCCCCTTGTGTTCGCCACCCTCACCGCCAAACTGGCCTCCCCATGAATTCGTCCTGGCTTTCGTGAACGAGAAGTTTCCGGTGTCCGCGCCGGCGAGGTCCGTCGGAAACTCCCAGTCGATCTCGGTGTTGCGTCGAGGATTCGGCTCGTGCCAGTATTCGGCTTCCCCCATGCGGTGATCGATGTAGTGAAACGGCCAGAATGCGGTGCAGGTTCCATATTCCGGAGCCACGCGTGCTCGGACCTCGTAGCGACCGGAAGCGTAGTACTGGCGAGTTGCAATTGCGGCACCGACCCGGGTGCTTCGTCCGTTGTGGATCAGATCCCCGGTGTATTCATCGCCATGAGCCTCCAGGCGAAGCGCAATGATCGGCTCGCCTTCGTCGAAGTCCTCCACAAGCTGTACGTTTTCCGGTGCAACACCCCCGTTGTCACCTCCCCACGCCTTGGTCGAGACCAGCCAGTCCTGAGGGTCCAGTCGACCGCTGGAGAAATCGTCGAAGAAGACCTCGGTGTTTCGTGCAGGGGGGGAATCGAGGGTTGGAGTCCATTCGCCACCGTTGGCGATGAACCTCAGATCCCGAAACCACGCGGATCCGGGCTGATTCTTCCAGTTTTCAAGGGTCAGCTTGCCATTTCGAATCCACTGATCACCTGAACTGATCGGCAGTTCTATCCGTTCCCACTGCGTGTTCTGGAAGGAATGGGTGGCAAGAAACTCATCGGAGCCGGTGAAGTAAAGACTGGCAACGACGTCGGGATCCACCCGCGCTTCCACTGAAATCACCCATTCACCTTCTGGTGGAAGAGCGCAGGTGATCGGTTGGCTGGCTCTGGAGGTGTCTGCGCTTGAAAGAAGACGAAGTGCGGGTTGTGACTCCAGTTCGATGATCGATGCATTGATGCCCAGCGCCCATGCGCCACCTGATGGGTCATCAAATCCCGGGTTGCCTGCCAACGAATCTCCAGCAGCGGGCGCTACGCTGATCTCCGGAGCCCCCGGCCAGGGGGCCATTCCCGGATCGGCGGTTGGAGGTGGTTGCCGTCCTTTCCACAGACGAATCGAATCAAATTCGACCACGGCGGTGTCGTCGGACTGCCAGCCTTGCAGGTAGACCTCGAAACTGGTTGCATCGTCATCCACGTGCACTTCGAATCGCCGCTCCAGCCAGATGTCCGCATCGTCTACCGCTACCCACCCGTGCGCTTTGGCGATCTGAGCCCCGTCACGAATGCCCACTATCGGAGGGTGGAGTGGATTGCTGGTTCTGATGCGTGCTGCGATCGTGTAGCGGCCTCCCGGTTCAAGGCCGTTGACCTGTTGGATGAGTTGTGCGGTTTGTTGCGATGCAGGTTGCAACCGCACCGACTGAGTTCCCTCCCAGGCGTCAGCCTGCAGGGAGACCTGTCCCGTGCTCGTCCAGCCCGTGAGCCCCGACTCAAAGGAGCCATTCTCCAAAAGATTCTCCTGGGCCACCGAAGCCCCGGTCAGTCCTGCAAGGGTCATAATTGAGCAAGTGATCGCCCGAGAGCTCGAGAACAGTGATGTCATTGCAGTACTCCAACACGTGATCCTGAGATCCGCGTCGTGCCCCGTTTTTAGTTATGTGGCAAGTCCGCCAGAGTTTTTACGTGGAGTGCCCTGATGGGGTTCGTGCCCCGGGCTACATTCCGACCAATTCGCCGACGGTTCAATGCTCCTCTTTCTTTTAGTTGATTTTTTAGAATCATCAACATCTTTATTTGATTCCACTTGTTTGCGGCAGAGAATGATCTGGTACCACGAGCCCCATACCCCCACGTCCCATTCACTTTTGGAGTAAGACAATATGCAGACGACTCTTCGCCCATTCAGCGCGGGCTTGGCAGTTGTGACCCTCTGCTCATTTCTCGGAGGTGCGCATGCTCAGCAGAGCGATTCCACCACGATTGGCCTGCAGTTGAAGGAAAGTGGAATCACCGCTGGCTATACGCTCTTCACTCCGTTGAACTCGATCTGGACGTACCTGATTGATAACGACGGGCAGGAAGTTCATCAGTGGGTCGATACCGACCCCGGAGGCAACTCCGTCTACTTGCTGGAAGACGGAAGTCTGTTGCGTTGTTCGGATACCGGATCTGCTGAGGGCGGCATCATGATCGCGGGTGGTGATGGTGGAAGCATTCGGCGCTTCAGTTGGGACAATGAGCTGCTTTGGGACTTTGAATACAGCACCATCGAGGATCGACTGCACCATGACATCGAACCACTTCCCAACGGCAATGTACTTGCAATCAACTGGGAATTCATCGATCGAGTGGAGGCGCTGAACAACGGGCGAGATCCAATGAACCTCAGTCCCGACTACGACAACTCGGTCTGGGCACTTTCAATTATCGAGATCGAACCCAACGGTCCAACCGGAGGCGACATCGTCTGGGAATGGCGAATCATGGATCACCTGGTCCAGGACTACGATTTCACCAAGGCGAACTACGGAGTGATTTCCGAAAACCCGCGGAAGGTTAACTTCAATCAAGTCCGTGGTCCCCAGGGTGATTGGATACACGCGAACTCGGTTGATTACGACGAAATCAACGATCAGATCCTGATCAGTACCCCATTCCTGAACGAGATCTGGATTATCGACCACGCCTTGACCACGGAAGAAGCAGCCACCGAAGCTGGTGATCTGCTTTATCGTTGGGGCAATCCGGCGAACTACGGACGCGGCACCGCCGAGGATCAGATCAATTTCTTTAGCCATGATGCCCGGTACGTTCCCAGTGGATTCGCGGGCGCCGGCAACATCACCTTCTTCAACAATGGCAATGGTCGGCCGGACGGCAACTATTCCACGATCTATGAATTCACCCCGCCACGCAACGCTGACGGTGGTTTCGATGTTCCTGAAACCGGTGCCTACGGTCCCGAGGTGGGCACCGTCGTGTACATCGCCGACCACCCCACTGATTACTACAGCAGTGGTCTTTCGGGTGCCGAACGACAACCGAACGGTAATACGGTGATTTGCAATGGGCGGGGTGGAGTGATCAATGAGGTTGACGGTCAAGGAAATCTGATCTGGCAGTACAGCAACCCCGTTCGAAGCTCGGGTCCGGTTGCCCAGGGCTGTGAGCCAGGCAGTGTCTTTCGGGCCAGTCGATACCCGATCGACTACCCGGCTTTCGATCAACGTGATCTTGATATCGTTGGTCCGCTCGAGCTTGACCGGTGCCTGGGCGACTTTGATTGTTCAAACACGATCGGTGGCGCGGATCTCACTCTGTTCCTGTCCAATTGGGGTGCCTCCGGAATCACCGACCTCAACGGCAGCGGCAGCACCGATGGAGCAGACCTCACCTTGCTTCTCTCGGGATGGGGAAGTTGTGCTTCGTCACCCTGATCAAAAGCCAACCATTGCCTGATCTTCGACGCTCTCCCTCGGGGGGAGCGTCTTTGTCGGTTCTGAACACTCGCGATCGTCTGACTCGCCCATCATCACCGTGGTTCGCTACTCTGGTCTCTGGAGGAGGCGAACCATGGCTGAGACCATCAATGAGGCCGACACGATTGACATGGACCATCCCGACGCCTGGAAGCCCGAGAAGTCCACGGCTTTTCAGGGGTGCACGCAACGCGAAGCCTATCACGGCTTGACCGATGGTCTGGATGCGAGTCAGTGGGCCTTCAAGAAAACCGAACGCGCGAATCGACTTCGTCCCGAGGCCTACATCACACAGCGAGTGCTGCCCGTCTTTGATGAATACATCGCTCTGTATCGCCCGGATGACTGGGACTCGTACCCTGCAGCAACACACGCGGAGCTGATCGAATGGCGCAAACGAGAGGCGATGATGGCCTATCGGTGGCAGGCAGAAAAGGCGAAGTGCAAGAAGCGCGGATCGTGGATGTACTTCGGGTGGTTGCTGGTCCTGCTGTTGCTGATCACCTCGATCAATGAAATCTACAGTGCAGCCCGACAGAGAGAACTCGGGTTCGAGTGGGGAGCCAGAATCACCGAGCGGATGAAAGCCGACAACCACGGTGATCTCGCCCGACAGGTCGATGACTACATGGAGCAGAGGTGGTGATCGTTGCCTGCGTCGTTTCGCACTTAGGGCCGAAGCAGGGGAATTCCGCCACGCTCAATCTCGATCTGATCTTCCGTAGTCATTCCGATACCAGTCGACGGTCGCCTTGAGTGAGGTTTCCAGAGGCGTCGGCTGACATTCTGGAAAGCGCTCGAGAAAGTCGCCGTGCTCGACGGTGTAATCAGTGGAAAAGAGAAAGCTCATCTCTCCCACTTCTCGCAAGGGTCCGATGAACCACCCCAGTATTGCCCGCATAAAAGGGGGTATGACCGAGTATTTCGCAGCTCCATCAAAGCCTGCTGCCGACCGTGACTTCTCAATGATCTGCTTTGTCGTAACCGCGGGTGCATTGGGGACGTGCCAGGCGCGTCCCCAGCTCTCCGGGTCATTGGAAACGGCGATCAGGGCGCGGACGAAATCTGGAAGATAGGTACAGGCATGAACAAACCCGGGATCTTCCAGGAGTTTGACTTCTTTGCCAGCAACCACACTGGGGAATAAACGGTCGCCGATCATAGACAATGTGACATTGGGCCCAAAGAAGTCGCTTGCACGTACAAGTGCCACCTTGCAGCGCCCCGCTCGATGTGCCTGGAGCATCTCCCTGACGATCTTCGCTCGCACCGCCGGCTTGATTCCGAAGCTGGTGAATTCTTCATCGGTCGCCTTGAGCGGCATGCGCTGATTTCCCTCCGGGCCGAAACAATAGAGGTTGTCAGCGACGATCAATGCGGCTCCTGCAGAACCAGCGGCATGCAGCAAATTGTCTGTGATCGGAGGCCACAGGCTCTTCCATGCCTTGCTCGAATAAGGCAGGCCCACACAATTGAACACCACATCCGCACCCGAACACAGTTTCTCGGTGCTGGCTCGGTCGAGGGCGTCTCCCTTCACGACGGTCACCTTGGGAAGATTCTCCAACTTCGCAATGTGTCCTGAACGACTGACCGCTTTGATCGACGCGTACTCAGGCTCTTCCGACAGTCTTGTCACGAGCAAGCTGCCCACTTGCCCACTTGCCCCAAACACCACCGCAGACTTTTCCATCTTTCTTCTCCGCTTGAGGATCTCATGGGGGAATATCAACTATTCGTCGATCCTAGTCCATCTAGGCCATGTGATGTGGCCAGTGCTGGGGGTCGATGCCGCTACCGTACATGCGCACCCCCAAGTCGATTTCGCCTATGTACACCAGCCCGCTCTCAAGAGCCTCTGTGTCCCCTCTTCTGCCAGGACCGGACATGGCACAGGGCATTAAATTACTTTGAAACTCGATTATCCAAATTGTTTCGTTGAGTTCATTCGCTCCCGAGGCTTGACAGAGGAGAGCATTGCATGGCTGACATGATTGCCTTTTTGATGGAGAACTTCACGCTGAGCTTTCTGGTGATCGGTGTGGTGTTTTCGCTCGTTGCCCTTTCTCGGGCTGCGCGCCCGCTGTCCGCCCCTGCAGTTGTCGAGAAGTTTCTTTTCTGGTTCCTGTTTTCTCCATCGGCTGCGCATTTCTCTACAACGGGATCTTGCATGTGGGCGCGCCTGATCTCGCAGCCAAATTCATCGGCTGGGCGAACAGCCCGTTCCAGATCGAGCTGGGCTTTGCAAGCATCGGCTTTGGTGTGGTTGGCCTGATCGCGCCGTGGAAAAGTCTGCACATGCGGTTTGCGGCCGTCGCGCCGGTGGCTTGCTTTCTCTGGGGTGCTGCCGGTGTTCACATTCGCAGCATGATCTCCGATGGGGATTTCGATTCCGGCAATGCGGGAGTGATTTTCTGGACCGACATTCTGATTCCGCTGGCCGGTCTGATCCTGATTTGGCTGCAAAGGCGCTACGAGAAAGAAGGCCGTTCGGCAGCTCCCTATCCGAACCCTCAGCGGTATCCTCAATCTCGGAAGCCCCCAAGCTGAACCCTGATCCTCTGCCAAGCGCTTCAAGTGCGCCTTGTCTGCCCCCTTGGGGAGTGATGGGATATGGCGAATCTCGCGGACACGTCTCATCGTTTTTCACGTCAAGAAAAGTCGACATGGCGTGGCGTGGGCAGCGAGGTCAGCGGGGGGGATGACCACAAGTCGAAGAAGGTGAAGATCAAGACCCCGACCGCGAGAGCGAGGGGGACGCCGACAGTCGGTAACTAACACCACTTCACGTAGCAGCGTGGCGGTATGCATGGTTCGGGCACTGGTTGTCGGGGTGCTTCATCCACGTTCACACCGTCATAAAACCGACCTGGTCTACAGTGCTCACATGAAGAGAGTCCTGCTCGCTTCCAGAAAAACGACGCCTCGCAGTCCTTGCTCACGTGTTCAGCAATCAGCGTATCCATCACGGACGATCTGTTTTTTCAACAAAAAAGGCTCCAAGACGTGAGTCTCAGAGCCTGTGGAATTCCGTTCGGAGTTCGATCAGTCATCTCAATGGGCGATAGAGGACTCGAACCTCCGACCTCTGCCATGTGACGGCAGCGCTCTAGCCAGCTGAGCTAATCGCCCTGAAGGGTTCGGGATTGTACCGGGAAAAGCGGGACCGTGGTGTGTGGCTCGGGGTGGCCTTGGCTGGTCCCCTCCCCGAATTCGGGGTTTTCAAGCGGACTCGTTGTCCAGGGTGTTGATCCGCTCTCGAATGGACTCTGCGACACGTTCCACCGTTCGCTGCCGATCCGCGGCCTGGTTGGGACTTCGGCCCACTCCGCTCCAGGAGGGGTG
>NHEC01000108.1 GCA_002171655.1 Planctomycetes bacterium TMED75 | reverse complement strand
GTCTTCGTTACCGAAAGTGAGTTGCAGTTGAGCCTTCTCGGGGCTCCGCAAGTCCCTCGCAATCGTGTTCTGCAGGCATTGGCTGGTGCAGATGGTCTTGATCGCTTCATAAGTTCAGTCGAACCGCCGTTTTTGTTAGCAGTTTTGAGAGCCCGCGGTGCGGGTTCACCTCTGTGTATTGTCCCAGGGGCAACTGCCGGTGTTCGAGTGATCCGAGTGGAAGGGCTGTCGCCGTTCATGGATTCTTCTCAAGTTTACATTGCAGATTCATGGGCGTACGCAGACGCTCTTGATGGTGAGAGTGCACAGGCTCCGCTTGACCTGCACGTTCCCTAGTTCTCCCTGTTTCGCTTGATTTTACACCACGTCACGTACTTCAGAGGTGTTATGGGCAGACATGAAAAAAACGATCTCGACTCACCGGAAACAACGAGTGAACGTCGTGATCTTGTTCGTACTCACCCCGCTCTTCGTGCGATCTATGAGTCTTGGTATTCATCTATCTGCTACGCATTGCCGGATCAGTCAGGTCAGACTCTCGAGCTCGGAAGCGGGGGCGGCATGCGCTCCGGATACATCCCAGACCTCGGATGTTTTTCCCGTTCCCGGAGTAGGCCGTGTCATCGACGCCCGTTACCTCCCATTCGAAGACGAGTCCTTGCGTGCCATTGTCGGAACGAATGTGCTCCACCATATTCCGGAAATAGAACGCTTCTTCACTGAAGCAACCCGATGACTGCACCCCGGCGGTCGCCTGGTCTTCATCGAGCCATGGCCAGCCCTGTGGTCGACTCCCATCTATCGTTTTCTACATCACGAACCGTTTGATACCTCGCGTGATTGGTCGATTTCTGATGGCGGCCCTCTGACGGCCGCAAATGGGGCGCTTCCCTGGATCTTGCTGGTGCGCGACAAGACAGAGTTCTTTTCACGATTCCCCTATCTCGATCTCGTCTCTGTTTCGCCCGGAATGCCTTTCAGTTATCTTCTGTGTGGTGGTCTGGACAGAGCGTACAGGCTTCCCGGTATCTTCTTCAGGTGGACCAGGTTCTTGGAATCCCCCCTGGATTTCGTTGGCCTCTTTGCACTGTTAGTGATTGAACGGATTCATGATGACTGATCAGTCAAAGTCTCCCGACTTGGTCTTCCCCGCAGATCCACCTGGTTCCGAATCGACCTGGCGAAGCAAGTCCCGGATGTCTCGTTCAGGTCGACTGGCAAGTGGGGTCAGATACAAGAACTCGCTCATCCGGTGCATCCGAAACATCATTCCGAAGTGTTCCCGAATTCTTCACATCGGGTCGGGCGATGGATCCCTGCTGAGTGGCTTGGAGCCGGAAGTAGGTGTCGGAGTCGAGCCGGCGCTCGACCTCGTCGACAAGGCGACTGCAGACTATCCCCAATATTCATTTCACTCATCTGAATTTGAGGGCTTCGAGATCGAGGGCAAATTTGATTTCGTCCTCATCGCCGATGTGCTTCTCGATGTCTACGATATCGATGCAATGATGCGGAAGGTCCGTGTTGCATGCAGTCCCGACACACGAGTCGTAGTGACGAACTACAGCCAGGTCTGGCGTCCGATTCTCAAGTTTCTGAGGTTCCTCCGCATCGCCCGTCCGCGCTTCGGAAACACCTGGTTTTCTCCAGGGGATGTGCGATCGGCATTTGAAAGAACAGGATTTCAGCTTCTCTCAGAGCGTTGCGAGGTTCTGTTTCCGTCACGTCTTCCAATTGTCTCTTCGCTCTTCAACCGCTTCCTCTCGCAGCTGCCCGTCTTCCGGTGGTTCTGTCTTCACCGAATCTACGTGGCCAGGTTGGATCCTGAACCGATAACACCCAAGCCCAGTGTCACGGTACTGGTCCCAGCCCGGAATGAATCAGGCAACATTCCCCGGCTCATGTCCGAAGTGCCCGAAATGGGGTCCTTCACCGAAGTGATCTTCGTTGAGGGGAACTCGACCGACGATACCTGGGAGGTCCTTCAGGAGGCGATTGCCCAGCGAAATGACCCGCTCTATCGTCTGATCAAGCAGCCCGGGAAGGGTAAGGGCGATGCGGTTCGCGCGGGGTTCGCCGAAGCGCGTGGCGACATCCTGATGATTCTCGATGCAGACCTGACGGTCGCACCTGACATGCTTCCTCGCTTTTACGAAGCGGTCAGTTCAGGACGTGCGGAGTTCGCCAATGGAACACGACTGGTGTACCAGATGCACGACCGTGCAATGCGTTTTCTCAATCTGCTTGGAAACCACTTCTTCGCGAAGGCATTCACCTACGTCATGGGGCAGCCAATCCGTGACACGTTGTGCGGGACCAAGGTGCTGACCCGGGAGTCCTACAACAAGATCGTGGCCAACCGGGATTTCTTCGGCGAGTTCGATCCGTTTGGCGATTTCGACCTTCTGTTCGGAGCCGCGCGCTTGAACATGAAGATACTGGATGTGCCTGTTCGGTATGGTGAACGAGTCTACGGTGAGACCAACATCAGCCGGTTTCGGCACGGCACGCTCTTGTTCCGGATGCTGTTCGTGGGTGCGCGGAAACTCAAGTTCCGGTGAACTCAAGATCAGGGATTTGGGTGTTCTCCAGATCACCCCATCCAATCCCGTTGCAACTCATGGTATGGATCATCTTTGGATGCCGTGGTACTGGCAGTACCAGTCGACGAATCGCGGAATGCCTTCATCGACGGTCGTGCTCGGTTGGTAGTCGATGTCGTTTTTGAGTGCAGCAACATCCGCCCGAGTGTCGGGGACATCGCCCGGTTGCAGATCCAACATCTCAAGCGTTGCCTTCTTACCGAGTTGCTGCTCAATCAATTCAATGAACCGCAACAGCTCCACGGGTTGTCCGCCGCCTATGTTGTACACCCGCCACGGGGCTGAACTGGTCCCTGGGTTGGGATTCGATGGGTCGTAGCTCGGATCGGGTGTGGCAGTATTGTCCAGGGTGCGAATGACCCCTTCCACGATGTCATCGACGTAGGTGAAATCCCTGGTGTGTTTGCCGTGATTGAACACCTTCAGGGGCTTGCCCTCGATGATCGCCCTGGTGAATATGAACAAGGCCATGTCGGGTCTGCCCCATGGTCCGTACACCGTGAAGAACCGTAAACCGGTGGTCGGTAGCCCAAACAGATTGCTGTAGGTATGCGCCATCAACTCATTCGCTTTTTTAGTGGCTGCGTACATGGACATCGGGTGGTCGACCGAGTCGTTCACGGAAAACGGAAGGTTCTTGTTCCCGCCGTAGACGCTCGAGCTTGAGGCGTATACGAGATGCTTGATCTCATGATGCCTGCAGCCTTCGAGAATGGTCATGAAGCCAGAGATGTTCGCGTCGACGTAGGCAAATGGATTTTCGATCGAATATCGAACACCGGCCTGAGCGGCGAGGTGGATGACCCGATCGAATGTGTTCTTCTCAAAGAGATCGGCGATTCCGTCGCGGTCTTCGCACTTCATTCGGACCATTTGAAAGCCATCCCGAACCTCAAGGCGTTGTGCGCGAGCTTCTTTGAGTTTCGGATCGTAGTAGTCGTTGAAATCATCGAGACCGATGACCTGTTCGCCACGATCAAGAAGAGCGTGTGCGGTCGTCGACCCGATGAATCCAGCGGCACCTGTGAGGAGTATCGTCATGGCTGGATTCTAAGCGAACACTTCCTTGAATGCCTCGATCACTCTGTCCTGTTGTTCGCGGGTGAGGCTTGAACCACTTGGGAGGCAGAGCCCACGTGCAAAGAGCGATGCTGAAACATCCTCTTCAAGGGAATGCCGCTCATAACTGCATGATGCAAAAAGTGGTTGCAGGTGCATGGGTTTCCAGACCGGTCTCGCATCAATTCGCTCATCCGTGAAGTGCATGATTGCTCGGTCACGGATCGTCTGGCTTTCGACCAGGCAGCAACTCAGCCATCGGGTCGATCGGCCGTAGGTGGCCTCTGGCATCCACTCGATTTCGGGGATCCCCGCCAGTGCATTGGTGTACCGATCGAAGATCATTCGTCGGATCTCAACCTTTTCCTTGAGGTGCTGGATCTGGCCACGCCCCAGGGCCGCCAGCAGATTACTCATGCGATAGTTGTATCCCCGTGTCCGGTGTTCGTAGGCGCCAATTGCAGAGTCCTCTCGAGCTTGTGTGGCCATGAATCGTGCCTGCTCAATGAGTTCACGATTGTTGCTCACAAGTACGCCGCCACCCGAGGTGGTGACGATCTTGTTGCCATTGAACGAATAGACACCAAGGTCTCCAAAGGTCCCCGCCATTCTGTCGCCATGGGTCGCGCCAAGCGCTTCCGCCGCTTCATCCATCACCTTGACACCGTATTCAGTGCAGAGTGTGCAGATCGCCGGAAGATTCGCCGCTTGCCCGTAGAGTGACACCGCAATGCAGGCCCTGGGTGTCCGGCCCTCATCGGACAGGCGCTTCAAGGTTCTTTCCAAGGCGGAGAGCGACATGCACCAGGTTTCTGGATCGACGTCAACGAAGATCGGTTCCGCTCCGCAGTAGCGAATGGGATTAGCGCTGGCAACGAAGGTGAGCGAGGAACACAGGACGCAGTCGCCCGGTTTCACTCCCAGCAAATGAAGGCCCAGATGGATCGCCGCCGTTCCGCTCGATACTGCGCAGACATGAGCTGCACCCGTGGCCGCACCGACCGCCTCTTCGAACGCATCGAGGTCTGGCCCGACCGGCGCGATCCAGTTGCTTGCGATCGCCTCCATGACCATCTTCGGTTCATCCGGACCCAGATCCGGTGGCGAGAGCAGAATGGGTTCCTTTGCTTCACTCATGGGCTTTTTTTGTCCCATCGAGGCCGGTCCGACCCTTTCCGGCAGACAACCCAAAGGCACCTCGGAACCCGACATGTCCGGTCATGTCACGAACCAGGCTCAGCGCCAGCAAGGTGCTGGAAAATGCGACCAGTCGCCCACTGAAAAGGGTGGTGTTCAACGCACTGTACCCAAGCCAGGCAATGTATCCGGTGATCAGGATCGACCGGAATTCCTTGTTTCTGACTAGTGACTGTGCCAGAAGAGCCATCCACAGAAGCAGAAAAAACGAACCGATCAGGCCGGTTTCGACGAGGACCGTGACGAACGTTGAGTGGAAGTCGTCTCGAGCGGCACTGGCGTTCTTTGGTGATTGGGCAACGATGCTCTGAACCTCTTCGTTGCTCGTGATGATTTCTTGCGCAGAACCAAGCCCTGAACCGATCACGGGATGTTCTTGCCAGGCATGTGTGCCTGCGCGCCACCAAAGCGGTCTGGTCTGCTCTATGTTGAATTCTCCCTGTTCATACGGCGTGGTCAGAGCTGACCACGCGTTGTTCATCCGTTGGCTGATGGGAGATACTGACACCAGGATTGCAGCCCCAATCAAGAAACAAGCAATCTTGACCACCACTGCACCGGATATCTTCCTTTGCTTCATTGCGTCGTCCAGCACGAACGCAATGACCAGCCCTGCAAGAGTTCCAATCAAGGCGGAGCGGGAGACCGTCAGCAGAAGCCCTAATCCGACCAGGAGGAACAGAATTCCGCGGCACCACCTTCCCCCTGCCACGGATTTCGGTTCGAAGAGCAAGAATCCCAGGGGAATGGAGTACCAAAGAGCAGTGTGTCCAGGATGTTCGGAGAACCCACCTCCCGCACTTCCCGATCCGATCAAGTATTCCCCGAACTGAGCAGTGCACTGGACCAGAATGCCCGCGGTCAGTGCTTGAAGAAGAAGGCGGCGGTGAGCCAGGAGGGGCAACAGCGCTGGAATCAGCAGCAGGTATCTTGAACCACGCAACAGTCGAATTCCCTTGTCAGGATCAGCCGACCACGCAATCGAACACGCCATCCACGCAAACAGCAGGACCATCGCAATCACCACCGGAGATTTGGGCAGATCCCTCCAGGTCCTCCAGAGAGTCGGTGCACGAAGGAGTGCATAGCCAAAGAGAATCGTCGAGGCAATCGTCGCGGGGGTGCTTGCAAGTGGAATCGCGAAGAGGGCAACCATCCCCAATGCAAGGTGGACTCGATGCCCGATCGGATCCCTCCGGGCAGCCCATTCAATGCACGCTGCAGGCGAATCTTCCTTGGTTGGTGTTGGGATGTCTCTGAAGAGAGCCATTGGCAGAGTTTATTGGATACTCCTCCCTTGTGGTCGGTGATCGTTTTCGTTCTGGCTGGTATTTCGGTGGAACTTGAGTGAGAATACGGACATGTCCACGCACGCTCCCATTACTGGTCGTCGAATTCGCATGGGTATTCTCGGATGCGGTCGCATTTCGGGAAATCACTTCAAGGCTATCGACCAGCACTCTGATGACCTCGAACTTGTTGCGGTGTGTGATACCAATCCCGACGTTCTCTCTGAAGCAGCGAGTGCCCACTCAGCCCCCGGGTATTCAAGCCTGGATCAGATGCTTGATTCGTGCGACCTTGATCTGGTGGGAATCTGTACGCCCAGCGGTCAGCATTCCGTGCAGGCCCAGAAGGTGGCGCGCGCGGGCGTGCACGTGGTCACCGAGAAACCGATGGCAACGCGATGGCGGGACGGGCTTGAGATGGTCCGGGTCTGCGACGAATGTGGCGTGCGGTTGTTCGTGGTGAAGCAGAACCGACGCAATGCAACGCTTCAGTTGCTCAAGAAGGCGGTTGAGCAGAAGCGGTTCGGGCGTATTCACATGGTGCACATCAACGTGTTCTGGACCCGTCCGCAGGAGTACTACGACTCCGCTCGCTGGCGGGGGACCTGGGAACTGGATGGTGGCGCGTTCATGAATCAGGCGAGTCACTACGTCGACCTCCTGGAATGGTTGATCGGACCGGTCGCCGACGTCCAAGCGATGACCGGCACCCTCGCGCGGGATATCGAAGTCGAGGACAGTGGGGTACTCAACGTCCGCTGGCGGTCCGGTGCATTGGGTTCGATGTCTGTTTCCATGCTGACCTACCCCAAGAACTTAGAGGGTTCGATAACGATTCTGGGCGAGAAGGGGACGGTTCGCGTGGGCGGTATGGCGGTCAATGAAATCGAGCACTGGGAATTCGAAGATTCGCATCCCGACGACGCTTCAATTCAGGACGCCAGCTATGAGACCACCTCGGTCTATGGTTTCGGGCACCCGCTCTACTACGAGAATCTTGTTCAGACACTTCGTGGTGACTCGGAAGCGGCCACCGATGGGCGTGATGGACTGAAGTCCCTTGAGCTGCTCATTGCCGCCTACCTTTCAGCTCGGGATGGAACGACGGTCTCGCTCCCGCTGGAGTACTGAACGTGGAAACGAAGATTCATCCCACCGCAATTGTCGACGACGGTGCTTCCATTGGTTCGGGAACTCGAATCTGGCACTGGGTCCACGTGTCAGGGGGTGCCACCATCGGTGCTCGGTGTTCACTTGGTCAGAATGTCTACGTTGGCAACGCCGTGGTCATCGGTGACAATGTGAAGATCCAGAACAACGTCTCCGTCTACGACAACGTCACCCTGGAAGATGATGTCTTCTGCGGCCCAAGCATGGTCTTCACCAACGTCTACAATCCACGTTCCGCGATCATCCGCAAGGACGAATACCGCGATACCACCGTGCGCACGGGTGCCACGATCGGGGCCAACGCCACGATCATCTGTGGAGTTGAAATCGGTGCATACGCCTTCATCGCAGCCGGTGCCGTGGTCCGGAAGGATGTTGTGCCCCATGCCCTGATGGCGGGGGTTCCGGCTCGTCAGATCGGCTGGATGAGTCGATACGGCGAGCGCCTCGACCTACCTACTTCCGGGAAGGGTGAAGCGCGATGTCCCCATACCGGGGATTCCTATCGACTATCGGGTGATTTCCTCGAACACCATCCGCCTGCCAGCTGATCAAGCAGGCTCAGTGGGCTATCCTGAGTCCCAGTGGATCACTGTTCCCCTTTGGAATCCAGGTCCCTTTCCTTTCTGGAGCATTGCATGGACCTCGCAGGTCGTACATTCGTGGTGATCGGTGGAGCCGGGCTGATCGGCTCTCACACCGTCGACCGTCTTCTCCAGGAGGACGTCGGCAAGGTCGTGGTCTACGACAACTTCGTGCGCGGCAGCATGGAGAACCTCGAGGAGGCGCTTCGTGACCCTCGAGTGAGCATCTTCGAAGCGGGTGGCGACATCATGCAGACCGACATCCTCGATGCTGCTTTGAAAGAAGCCGACGGGGTCTTCCACTTCGCGGCACTCTGGTTGCTCCAATGCCATGAGTACCCACGGAGCGCCTTCGACGTGAACGTCCGTGGGACCTTCAACGTGATGGAGTCGTGCATCAAAAACGGCATCACCAGACTGGTGCACTCTTCTTCAGCGTCGGTCTACGGCGATGCCGTGGCGGAACCGATGGACGAGGACCACCCCTTCAACAACCAGAACTTCTACGGGGCGACGAAGATCTGTGGCGAGGCGATGCTTCGCGCGTTCCACCACCGCTACCAGCTTGACTACGTCGGCCTTCGCTACATGAACGTCTACGGTCCTCGACAGGATTACCACGGCGCCTACATCGCGGTGATCATGAAGATGCTCGACGCGATCGATCGGGGCGAAAGCCCGACCATTCTGGGCGACGGTTCCGAGGCCTTCGATTTCGTTGCCGTCGAGGACTGTGCGCTGGCGAACATCCGTGCGATGCAAGCCACGGCTTCCGACCGGTTCTACAACGTGGGCACCGGAAACCGCACTTCGCTCAAGGAACTTGCGGGGATGCTCGTGGATCTGACCGACTGTGAACAGCCGATCAAGTACGCCGAACGCAGCCAGGCGACCCTGGTGCGCAACCGCATCGGCTGTCCCAAGCGAGCCAGCGAGGAGATCGGCTTCACCGCCGAGGTGGACCTCCCCGAGGGACTTCGTCGGCTCATCGAGTGGCGATCGACGCACAAGGCCGAGACCGAAGCGCGTCGCCGGGCGGTGGGACTCACCTCATGACCAGCGATCCGGCCACGACCAGACGAACGATTCAGATCGCACTTCCCTCGACCGGCGAAGCCGAATGCGAGGCGGTCCGGGAATCGATTCTGAGTGGCTGGGTGACCCAGGGGCCCAAGGTTGCTGCGTTCGAAAAGGCGTTTGCCGAGCTGCACGGAGTAAAGCATGCTCTGGCGGTGACCTCCTGCACCACCGGTCTGCACCTCGGGCTCGCGGGCCTGGGCATCGGTCCCGGTGACGAGGTCATTGTTCCGGCATTCACCTGGGTCTCCACCGCCAACGTGGTGCTCTACTGCGGAGCGACGCC
>NHEC01000107.1 GCA_002171655.1 Planctomycetes bacterium TMED75 | reverse complement strand
AAGGAGATCTCAGGGCATGGCGATTCGACGGGGACTGGTTTCTTGCGGAACTTCAATTCTGATCTCGCTTGCCGCGACCTTTTCAGGGTCAACGCTCACGGCGGATGACTACGCCGAGGTGCTTTCCACCCTGCCTGACGCTGAGCAGCTTCGGGCGTGGCATGATCTGCTCGGCTCGGAACCTCATGTCGCCGGCACAGTGGGGGATCGGAGGGAGATCGCACGACTCCGAGATGCCTTTAAGGCCATGGGCTTGAAGACCGAGGTTCATGAGTTCCTGGCCCTGCTGCCAAAGCCCATCGAAGCCAGGCTCGAACTGGTTGACGTGGAAGCGTTGTCGATCAAGGGGGATGAGGTTCCTCGACGAGGCATCGTGCCACTGCCCATCACCGAACGTGAATTGCTCGAGGACCCCTCCGTCCAGCACCCCGGACTGACCTACGGCTGGAATGCCTTCAGTGGTTCCGGGGATGTCACTGCCGAGGTCGTCTACGCGAACTATGGAACTCTCGAGGATTTCGATCGGCTTGAAGAACTTGGCATCGATCTCAATGGGAAGATCGTCATCGCTCGTTACGGAAAGAACTACCGTGGTTACAAGGTGAAGTATGCGCAGGAAGCAGGCGCCGCCGGATTGCTGATGTACCTCGATCCTGGCGACTACGGCTTCAAGAAAGGTCCGACCTGGCCCCAGGGCGGTTGGGCGAACGCGACCTGTATCCAGCGCGGTTCTGTTCTCGTGCTTCCCTACAAGGGCGATCCGCTGACGCCGTTCGTGGAAGCCACGCCCGACGCCACCCGTCTGGATCCCGACCACGTGGCAATGCCCTGGATTCCGGTCCAACCGATCGGGTATGCCGCAGCGACCCGGATTCTCGGGCGCATGAAGGGGCCTTTGGTCGAGGATGAATCATGGCAGGGTGGACTGCCTTTCCCGTATCGCATCGAGAGTGGTGGTGGGTGCCGGGTTCGTCTCATGGTCAATCAGGATCGACGAATGCGTACGAGTGCCAACGTTCTTGCCACCATCCAGGGCAGCACGCTTCCCGAGGAATTCGTGGTGGTGGGGTGTCACCATGATGCCTGGGGATTTGGTGCAGCCGATCCCCTGGCTGGAACCATCGTGCTCATGGAGGTGGCCCGTGCAGTGGCTGAAGCGGCTGATCGGGGCATTCGTCCTGAGCGAACGATCGTCTTCGCCGCCTGGGGAGCTGAGGAATTTGGCATCATTGGTTCGTGCGAATGGGTCGAAGGCAACAGGCAATCCCTGCTTGATCACTGTGTTGCCTACATCAACCTCGACATGGCCGCGATGGGTGACGAATTCAGGGCTTCGGCTTCGCCCGCCTTGCGAACCGCGGTCACCCGGGCTCTGCTTCCTGTTGCTCAGTCGGGTGCCAGCGATACCACCTTGCGGGAAACCTGGGCAAGCCGGCCCGAGGGGCCTTCCTTTGGAGATCTTGGCGGTGGTTCCGATCACGTGGGTTTCGTCTGTCACGTGGGTGTCCCCTCCATCAGACTTGGTGCCGGGGGTGCTCCGGGGGTGGCCTACCACTCCAACTACGACACACTCCAGTGGTACCGGTCGATCGTGGGCGATTCCTACGACTCCGCCCTGATGGTCTCTCAGGCAACTACTCGGGTACTGGCTGCGTTGACCGATGATCCGATTCCGCCTTACGACTGGACCACGGTGGTGGCACAGTTGCGCACAACGTCTGCGAAGCACGTCGCGGCAGCGCGTGCGGTTGGCCTGGATGTCGATCTGGCGGGGCTGACTCAGGCCGAAGATCGCCTTGATGAAATTGCCTCCGAGTTGAAGAATGCCCTGGATGCAGTGGGCCCACTGGACCCTTCGCAACGCCGACTCATCGGCAACGCGATGCTCCAAGCCGAGCGCTCCTGGCTGGACGATGCGGGTCTTCCCGGTCGTCCTTGGTATCGAAATCTCTACATCAGTGACGACCCCGTCTCCGGGTACGCCGCTTCGATCCTTCCGGGTCTGCAAGGGGCCTATCGAGCCCTGGATCCTGAAGCATTCAGATCCGCGGTGGCCTCCCTGGCGATTCGCGTCGATCTGCTCAGTGATCGCCTCTCAGCTCTGCTGAAAGAGATCTATCGCCTCTAAATGCGGTTTGTGCGGACTGCTCAACCAAACAGTCGTTTGGAATTGGTCTGATCATGATAGTTTTTCCTTTTGCCTTCGCTTCTGGTGGGTATTCTTAGAGGGTCAGCACCGTTTTCCCCACTCTTTCAGACCCTCGGTGCCTCGTACACGTACCACTCTTCAAGCGATCCAGCTCGGGTCGCGTTCCTCATTTATTGATGGATACCAGACATGAACCTCAAGAATGCTCTTCTCGGAACGTTGCTTTCCTCATGTGGCGCAGGCATGGTCAACGCTCAGTCGATTGACACCACCCGAGTGGCCAACGGATTCAATTACCCCGTGGTGATCGCCCACGCACCCGGCGACAACGATCGCCTCTTCGTCTGTGAGAAGCGTGGCCGAATCCGCATCGTGGATCTGACAACCAACTCACTGCTCTCGACGCCCTTTCTGGACGTCGACTCCATCACTGGCGGTGGTACTTCGACGGGTGACGAACGCGGCCTGCTCGGCCTTGCATTCCACCCGGATTATGCGAACAACGGCTACTTCTTCATCTACCACACCAACAACAGCAGCGACACGCGCGTGGTTCGCTACTCGGTGTCAGGGAATCCGAACATTGCCGACGCCGGATCCGCCAAGCAGATCCTGGCGATCGACCAGCCTTATTCCAACCACAATGGTGGTGCCATCGAGTTTGATTGCGACGGGTACCTGCTGATCGCGACCGGAGACGGTGGTTCAGCCAACGATCCCGGGAACCGTGCTCAGGACATCACCAATCAGTTGCTCGGTAAGCTCCTGAAAATTGACATCAACACGCCTGACGGTGTCCCCTACGCAATTCCCTCCGACAACCCCTTCGTCGGCACCACCGGTGACGACGAAATTCTGCATTACGGGCTTCGCAACCCCTGGAAGATTTACGTCGATCCCTTCGCCTGCGACATCTACATCGGAGACGTTGGTCAGAACGCCGTCGAGGAGATCAACATCATCTCTTCCAGCGAGCGAGGACTGAACTTCGGCTGGCGTTGCATGGAAGCCAACAACTGCACCGGGCTTTCCGGATGCACCTGCAATGCGGCTTCACTCAAGGATCCCACTTTCGCCTACAACCAGGGTGCCGCCGGGTACAGCGTGACCGGTGGCGTGGTCTACTACGGCTGCGCGATCCCTGAGCTCCAAGGAACCTACTTCTTCGGAGACTACGGTTCCGGCAACATCTGGAGTCTTCGCTACGACGGCTCAGATGGGTATTCCAGCTACGTCAACCGCAATGAGCTTGAAACCTCCCTCGAGGGCTTTGGAGTGGACAACATCCCCTCCTTCGGTACCGATGCCCAGGGTGAGGTCTACATCCTCGATCAGTTCGGTGGAGAGCTCTTCAAGATCGTCAATGCCGACGGCAGTGCCTCATGCATCACCTACCCCGTGGGGGACATCAACCAGGACTGTGACGTCAACGGGCAGGACCTTGCCGAGGTGCTCGCACGTTGGGGCTTCCTGGGTGATTCCGAAGCGGATATCGATGGCGATGGCTCCATCGGAGGGACCGACCTGGCCTTCGTCCTTGCCAACTGGGGATCCAACTGCGATTGACCCTTGATTGGCTCGGTAAAGATTGACTCCAAGACGGCCCGGCACTCTGCCGGGCCGTCTTTTCATTGATCGAGAAGGTATGCTTTCGGTTGAACTCGATGGCAGCCAACCAAACTACTCCAACTTCCCCCGGATCCTCCTCGGGATCTCAAGCGCGCTGGCCCAGGCAACAGGGGGTTTCCTCCACTGGTTCGCTGGTGATCGCCGCGTTGGGAGTGGCCTTTGGCGACATCGGTACCAGTCCGCTGTACGCCATTCAGGCTTGTTTCAGCAAGACCTACGGCCTCAAGCCTGAAATCCCTGAAGTTCTGGGATTACTGTCCCTGGTGTTCTGGGCATTGCTGCTGGTGGTGAGTTTCAAGTACGTGATCCTGATGCTGCTCATCGACAGTCGTGGTGAAGGCGGGATCTGCGCCATGCTTGACCGCGTGCGCAACCAGAGATTACCTCGGCGGTGGAGGATCTTCGCTTTCTCCGCCACGGTGCTGGGTGCGGCTCTGCTGTTCGGTGACGGAGTCATCACTCCCGCCATCTCCGTACTGTCCGCTCTCGAAGGGCTTTCCGTTCACTCTCCGTCCGCCGGGCGTTTCATCATGCCTTTGTCCGTGGTGGTCCTTGCCACCCTGTTCCTGATTCAGCGGTTTGGTACGGGACGTGTCGGAGTGATCTTCGGGCCGATCATGGTGGTCTGGTTCTTCACGATCGCGGTGCTTGGTGCACTTTCCATCTACCAAAGTCCCGAGGTCCTCACCGCGATCAACCCCGTTTTTGCGATCACCTTCATTCACAAGCACGCGGGGGCTGCGTTCGTGGTCCTCGGGGCGGTGGTGCTCGTGGTCACCGGATGTGAGGCGCTCTACGCGGATCTCGGTCACTTTGGTCGCAAGGCGATTCGAATCGCCTGGTTTGCTCTGGTCTTCCCATCTCTGCTGCTCTGCTACTTCGGTCAGGGAGCGGCGATAATTTCGGATCCGGAGGCGGTGTCCAGTCCCTTCTTCGCGATCGTTCCGCGCCCACTGCTGTGGCCGATGATCATTCTCTCCACGCTCGCTGCGGTCATCGCTTCGCAGGCGATCATCTCGGGGTTGTTTTCGCTGACCCGTCAGGCTTCCAATCTCGGGTTGCTGCCTCCATTGAAAGTCATCCACACCTCTTCAACCCACAAGGGTCAGATCTTCGTCCCGATCATCAACAGCTTCCTCATGGTTTGCTGCATTCTGCTGGTGATCATCTTTCATAAGTCCGATGCGCTGGCGTCGGCCTACGGAATTGCCGTGACCGGGATGATGGTTCTCACCACGCTCATGTTCATGGTCGTGACCCGTGCGGTGCTTCGCTGGCCATTCCTCCTGGTGTTGACCCTCGGGATGACTTTCCTGCTCATCGATCTGATCTTCTTCTCGGCAAACGTTCTCAAGATCAAGGATGGTGGCTGGGTACCACTGGCGATTGCCGGTGTCTTCACTGCGATCATGTCCACCTGGTTGAGAGGTTCGATCATCATCAGTCGTCAGCATCGAATTAGGTCAATGAGTTTCACGTCGTTCAAGCGACTCTGGAACGGTTCCGATCCCGAGCGCGTGGAGGGTGTCGGTGTCTTTCTCACGAACTCCCGGATTGGCATTCCACCATCATTGGCGACGATCTACAAGAGCTTCAAGGTGCTTCCTGAAAAGGTCGTTCTCTTGAGCATTCAGGTCGAAGAAGTTCCCTACATTGGTATCGAGCGCAACATCCGGGTCTACAAGATGCCGGGCGATTTCTTTCACGTCACGGTTCGTCGGGGCTATCTGGATGAGATTCATGTGCCTGAAATCATGGAGCGTGCACTGACTCAGGGATTGGACATCGATCCCGATCAGATCACCTACTACGTGCGACAGCTCATCGTCGATACCTCTGAAAGTCGGCGAATGGTCAGATGGCGACGCAGGCTCTTCCAGATCCTTCTACGAAACCAGTGGCCTGCGGTCTGGGCATTCCACCTCCCTCCCGCAAAAACCATGGCGGTCGGAATCGTGGTTCGTCTCTGACGTCATGCCCTGATGTGATGCTACGATTGAGGTATGAGCATCCATCACCATTCGTCCCTGCGATCCTGTGTCCTGTCCTCGCTCGTATTTCTGCTGTGTACGGCGCTTTCCTCCACCGCGTATTCGAACTCGGATTCGGCAGGTGGTATTGCACAGGATGGATCTCCCGGCGTACCTCGTTCCAACGGAACAATTGTCGCCATGCCCGGAAAATTCGAGCTTGGTGACATCCAGCCGGGTTCGGAGCATTCTCGAACCTTCGAGCTGCGAAACATATCGGAGCAAGCCGTTCAAGTCCTTGCTGCAACCCCGACTTGCCGGTGCACTACCACCAACGACATCGCAGGTTCCAGGATCCCGCCGGGCGGAATGCTTCCATTCACTGCAGTCCTTGCCGCACCCACTACGCCGGGGAACAAGAATGCAAAGGTGCAGATCACTTTCGTGGGCAATCTACCGCCGCTCATAGTCGAGCTCGAGGGTGACATCACCATGGCGATTAAGGCCGACCCGCCCTATGTCGGTGGTCCCAAAGGAAAGCAGCCTGCTGGAACCGTGGTAGTTCGCTCAGTTGATGGAAAGCCCTTTTCCATTCTTGAGAGTGGGGGGCGGGCCCCGGTCTTCGTAGGATTCGATCCCTCGAAGCAGGCCCCTCGATCCGAGTACACATTGCGGTGGAACATCGCCTGGGTTGATGACCTTCCCCGCCACATTTGGTGGGTGGTCTTCACTGATCATCCAGATTGTCCGGTCTTGCCGCTCCGTATCCGAAATGACGCCACCGGTTCCCGGGCTGATCTAGAGCGATTCGAGCGTCACTGGCGCTTCGATGAAACCATTCTCAATGCCGAAATGCTGCAGACCGGGCGCCCAGTCACCCTGGAGTTTGTACTCAAGCATTACAACCCACGGGCACGAGGAGCGGTCCAGCAACCGCAGTGGGGAGTCATCAAGTCTCTGAGTTCACTGTCTGGTGACTTGAAGCTTGGTTACATAAGCACAACCGTTCTTTCCCAGGAAGACGTGAAGGTCCTGTTCACGGTCACGCCCACGGGAACGCAACAGGGGCCGGTCTACGATCTGATTGAAGTTGAGACAGCGACTGGCAGAGGCACGTTCGGCCTGCTGGCGGTGATCAGTACTCCACCCAGTGACTGATTAGGCGATACCAAAGATGTCTACACGTCACTCTGATCCCAATTCGGTCACGATTGCAATTGAGACCTCTCAGCGTACTGGTTCGGTGGCACTGCGAGATGCTGACGGCTCGGTGCTTGAGCAGACCTTCCTCTGTGGATCTCGTGAGCGTGATGAACTGCTGCCTTCCATCGATCGTTTGCTTGAGCGCGCGGGAGGAACCCCCGATGACATCGGATTGGTCGTGGTCTCAGTCGGGCCCGGAAGTTTCACCGGGCTCCGGATCGCTACCAGTACCGCGAAGGCATTGGCGATGGGAGTGGGGTGTGGTCTCATCGCTCTGCCCAGTGCCTGGGGGATGGCCGAGCACTGGTATCGTCAATCCTCCGATCCTGGTCCGGTCCTCGTGGCCAGCGCGGCGAAAGGAACTGATTGCTGGTTGACCCGGCTTGAGCGCCAAGGGAAGGAATGGGTCGAGTCCGGGTCCACAGGGTTGCACGAGGTGGTCGCTCCCGATGCCCAGGTCCGTGAACTGTGTGCGGATGCGATCCTGCTGGCGGATGATTTCATCCAGGAGAAATTTATCGAATCATGCAAGGATCGACTGCGAGGTACCGCACCGCCGATCCCTTCGGCGGCGGCGTGTCTGATCGCTGCGGCTCGATTTGAGCGCTTGGGTCAACTGGTCTCCCCAGAACAGATAAGCCCTCTCTACCCCCGGGAGCCTGAGGCCGTCTCGCTCTGGCGGGCACGTAAGGCATGAACTGACTTTCTTTCCCAACCCTTGAATTCCAACCAAACTGGAAGGCCGTTCTTTCCGATACCTCCGGTGATGCAAATCCGGTGCTGAGGGTCGTACCTTGCACATTCATTCAACTCCGGGGCAGTCAAGGTGAACATGCGGCGTGATCAACTCAATGAACTCTCCAGCAAGGAGGTCTTCACCACAGGTGAGGCGGCACTCCTCTGTGGAGTCTCCCAGCAGACCATCATCCGCTGCTTTGACAGCGGCAAGCTGAATGGGTTTCGTGTACCGGGCTCCCGCTTCAGGCGAATTCCTCGACTCGAACTGATCGCTTTCATGAATGCAAATGGAATCCCTGTGGATGCACTGGCTGATTCCAAGCGCCGAATCCTCGTAGTCGATGATGACGAATCCATTCTTCGACTCGTGACGGAGATTCTCTCGGTGGATGAACGAATCGAGGTCACCACCGCCAGTAACGGATACGACGCGGGAATCCTGACCGAACGGATTCGACCCGACCTTCTCCTGTTGGACTACATGCTTCCTGACATCAACGGGAACGTTGTATGTCGAAGGTTGAAGGAAAACCCAGAGACCTCGGATATTCAGATTGTGATCGTCTCTGGCGCAGTGGACCGGATGGAAATCAATTCGCTGCTCGCCCAGGGAGCATCTGCCTTCATTCAGAAGCCCTTCGACCCTGCGGATCTGCTTCAGAGGGTCGATCATTTTCTTGCCGCGTGACCAGTGAGGACACCAGGCATCATGAGCGAATCATCTGAAATCCAGAATGAACGATTGGTCGAGGTCCTGCTGGATCGGCTGGATGATCTGCCATCGCCCAGTGCGGTGGCCACCCGGATCATGGCGATCATCGATGGAGATTCGGTCTCGACTCGGGACGTGATCGATCTCATTTCTACCGATCCCGCTCTCTCTGCGCGAGTGGTCGGTCTTTGTGCACGCTCGCCTCGCGGAAGAGCACTGGGAATCACGGACCTCGATCGCGCGGTGATCCTGCTTGGTTTCGATGCGGTTCGTTCAGCCGTGTTGTCGGTTCGTCTCTTCGAGACACTGCAATCCTTCGATCCTGAGCAAAAGTCCGACGAATCGCTGGTCTTTGATCACAACATGTTCTGGCGGCATTCTCTTGGCGTAGGAATTTTCTCTGAGAGGATCGCGGCTCAATGCAAGTCGGTGCAACCATCGACCGCTTTCCTTGGTGGATTGCTGCACGACATCGGACACCTTGGCCTGCACACCGTTGCTCCCAGAGTGTTCTCTTCTGCCTGTGAGCTTGCGGAAATCCAGTGTATCTCGGTTGATTTGATTGCTCAGCAGCGAATTGGAATAGATGGAAGAACCGCTGGCCGCCGCATTGGAAGAAAATGGGGATTGCCGCAGACTCTCATTGATGCAATCTGGCTGATCGATCAGCCAGTGAGTGTCATGCAGGGCTGCCAGTGTCCAGATCTGGTTTCAATCGTTTCTCTCGCCGACGCCTTGATGGCCAGTGACCAGGTCTCAATCGTGGGCCATGGAACCAGAGTTTCGGCGATTCGAGAGCATGTAGCACGCTTGGGGCTCGATCTCACTGAGATCATGGCCATGCGCTCGGAGGTATTGGCTGAGGTCGAACGCAGGGCGATTGAGCTTGGTCTGGATTCCAATCCGACCAGCGATCTGCTCTTGGATTCCATTGCCAGGGCCAACCGTTCGGTTGGCAGATTCGCCACCGCTTATCGGCAGAAGATCATTGAATCTGAGCAGTGCGAGACCAGCTTGCAACGGCTTACCTTCTTCCTGGACAAGCTGCCCTGCAATTCGCTGGCTGAAGTCGTCCAGGCGATCTCTTCTTCCGCCTGCTCTCTTACTCCAGGTTCTTCGGCCTGCCTGATCATCCCCGGTCCCCTTGAGTCGGATCCTCCCCGAATATTCCTCTCCACCGACGATGAAGTGAGCAACATCGAATTTCGTGCCGGGATGCCCGCGGACATCGCAAGAGATGTACTTTCCAGAAATCGATTGGAGCGATGTGGTGATCCGGTCCTGTTGCGGATGCGTGACGGTGAATGCGCCACCATCGCTCTGGGTATTCCGGTGGGGAGCACCATGAATCCCTTCGATCCGGAATCAGCGCTTCTATCGGCATGGTGCTCCAATCTTGATGACGCACTGCTCAGAGAGCGAAGTGGTCTGATTGCAGAACGGTTGGCCCATGCAAACCGGGAACTGGCATCACATCGAGAAGCAATCGCTCGCGCCCGCGCTTCATCGGCAATTGCCACCATTGCGGGTGGTGCCGCTCACGAAATCAACAATCCACTTTCGGTCATCACCGGTCGCGCCCATTTGCTGGTGGAATGCCTCAAATCCACCGAGCTCGAACAATCGGCGCAGGAGATCAAGAGCGCTGCACTTGAGGCAGCCGGAATCATCGAGGCGTTGTCTGAATCCGTCACGCCCATCGATATTCGTCCTGTCTCCACCGAATTGGGGGAGCTGCTCATCGATGCCTGCCGCTCCATTTCCGCCCGTCAGGGCAACCGAATTTCGATTTGCGCCAGCGAGGACCTTCCCACCGCCTTAGTCGACGCTCGCCTCATGAAGGTGGTTCTGATCGAGCTGATCGAGAACGCCCTTCGTGCCAGCTCGGAAGCCAATGTGGTGCTCGAAGCAGGGCGACTTGGAGGGGACGTGCAGATCACTGTTTCTGATGGGGGACCTGGTTTCTCCGAATCCGCTCTCAGGCATGCATTCGACCCATTCTTCTCTGATCAGCCCTCAGGGCGACGCCGGGGGTTGGGCCTCTCTCATGCTCGTCGGCTGATCGAAGCCCATGGAGGCACAATCACCATCAGCAACGAGGCCGACAGGATTCGTGGGGCTCGTGTCGCTATCCACCTCCCTGCAGCCGCAATTTCTGCACCTACAAATCAACCTTCGGTTTCCTCTTTTGTGGGACTTCACTGAAAGCGTGCCTCCATACTGCCGATGTCCCAAGTGGGAACAATCAAGGAGGACTGAAGTGAGTGAGAATTATTCGGACATGAGCAAGGGATTTGAGTCATCTACCTTTCCACTTCTGATCGTCACCGATCATGAGCCGGCAAGTCAGGTGGTTCACGAGTCCCTCGTCGATAGTGGTTTTTCCGTCTCGACTTGCGGACCTGACTCCATCGCCACCATGCTTGCGGAGACCACTCCACGAATAGCCCTGGTCTGTCACAGCGACAGCGCCTCGGACCATATTCAAGCAGTGAAGGGTGTGCAGCCGGATCTTCCTATTCTTGCACTGTCCGAGGGTTCCACATTCAACTGCGTTCTCGATCTGATTCGAGCGGGTGCCTGGGATTTCGTTCAAATGCCCTGCACCTCCGTGGATATCGTCGATCGTCTCCAATCTCTGGCCATGCTGAAGATGGACTCGGGTTCGAGTCAGAACCAGATTGAGGGACTCAAGGGTCTGTGTCGACGACTGAGCGATTCAAATCGTGAATTGTGCAAGCGATTCGCTGAACTCGAAACCGAACTTGCTTCGTGCCAGAATGACTTCGATTCCCAGGTGGAGGTTGCTTCGACCGTATCCGCCTTCCAGGCCCTGCTTTCCCAGGAACTCGGAATCGAAGGTGTTCTTCAGACTTCACTGGAATTCATCCTGGGTAAAACCGGGCCGACCAATGCTGCGATCTTCCTCGCAGACTCTCCGACCAGCTATTCACTGGGTGCGTATGTGAACTACGACTGCCCTAGAGAACAGGCCGATCCGGTTCTGAAAAAGTTTGCCGCCGATATCTGCCACCACGTTGCAGGGCCCGATGATCTGGTCCGTTTTCAGGACGTGGATGCATTCATCGATGCGGTTGGACCGGATGCCAGCATCCTCGAATCAACCGACATCATCGGGATGCCATGTTGCTCTGATGAGGAATGCCTTGCGGTGGTTTTCCTCTTCAGGCCCGCCGGTGAGGAGTATTCCGAGGATCTTGCGCCGGTTCTCGACGCATTGCGTGGCGCCCTCGCTGAACAATTGGCCACCATCGTCAATGTCCACCACCGGATCGCGGATCACTGGCCCGATGAATCGACTGATGAGTCTTCGGATTGGGGATTCGGCACCGGGGGCAACAAGGCAGCCTGAGCGAGCGCTCACTCTGCAGCGGGTGATTCGACGGTGGCCAGTATGGTCACCGCTCCACGGACTCGGTCACCCTTGGTGACGTGCACTACCGGGCTGTGTTCACCGTGATCCGGAAGTATCAATTCGGTGGTTGACCCAAACTTGATCATTCCAAATCGCTGCGCTCGTTTCAGCGTATCACCGCTCTTGAGGGGGCAGACGATGCGACGCGCGATCGCGCCTGAGACTTGACGGACTCCGAATCGGGTGCCACAGGGCCGTTTCATGATGATCAGATTCGATTCGTTGACTCGAGCGGATTCCTCGCTTCGGGCATCGAGATATTTTCCCGGCTTGTACACCAGTTCCTGCACCGTTGCATCACAGGGTGCGCGGTTGACGTGAACGTCGAGCACGCTCAGAAAGATCCGGACGATCACTGCCGGGCCATCGGTTGCAGGGTGCTGGTCCACGCGCTCCACGGCTGAAATTCGCCCGTCTGCCGGACTCACCATGTCATGGTCGCTGTCGCTTGCGGGCCGCCTGCCAAGCGGGTCTCGGAAGAAGCCAATCGCCGCCAACCACAGGATCCCGGCAAGGATCGCGAGCCACCACCACCCAATTGCAATTGAAGCCGCTGCAATGATCGCGGCAAGCACCGTGGCCAGAAGCCACTCCTTCAGACCGTAGAGTGATAGTGCCATGGTGCGTTTCTTTTGGAGGAGCCTGTCTGCCTATTCGGTTGCACGGCCGACCACGAAGCCGACGACCAGAAGCGCAATCAGCAGGCCGACCAGGACCGCGACTCCCACGATGGAGATGAACCACCCGGCCACACCGCTTCCTCCGGTTCCGATCACGGCGGTCGCCATGACGGCCACCACGACCAGTGCCAGGCAGGCTGCAATCATGCCGCCAAGGGCCATTCCGCTTCCCGCTCCGTCGTATTCCTCGACGATCATGGGTACGTTCATGGGCGTGTTGCCGAGGGCTGCTGCCACATCCTGTGGACCACCATCATCTTCCATGCGTTGAAAGATTCCGCTGGCGCTGGAAGGCAGATCGACGGGATCGTCGTCCTCGAAGGATTGGTTCATCAGTGCGGCACCGGCCATGGAATCGTCGGATTCCCGGGTCATGTCCAGCAGCTGGCTTCCCGAGTCCAGGCTGTCAAAGCTCAAGTCGTCGTCATCACCACCGGCCTTCGGACTTTCCTGGGCCAGCGCGGTATCAAACGCACTGATCCCGGTCGCCTCGTTGGAATCGGCGAGACCGATCGCACTTCCACTTGCACTGGCGTCATCGATCTCGATCACGGGGTCGAATGAATCCTCAAGGCTCAGCGGTGCGGACTCGGCTGAGTCATCGAGCCCGATGTCGGGGGCATCGCTGAGGATCTGAAGCTGGTCAGCCTTGATCATCACTTCACCGTCCTGCTTGAACTCTTGAAGCTTGCCGTCAGCGACCATCTGCTTGACTTCTTCGACGGATCGGCCCAACTGCTCGGCGGCTTCTTCCATCGTGAGAAACATCTTTGACATGGGGCAGGCTCCAGGTGGCTCGGTGTCTTGAACGCAATCCCGTCGGAGACGGAGTCGTGATCTCCCTCGAAGAGGGCAAGGTAGGGCTTATTCGAAAATCATTGGCTCCGGTTCACCCAGATCTCATCACTTTCGAAGATCTGGAAGGTACCCCGATGGCTTGGCAGGTGCAACTGGTCTCCCCCCTTCCGGGGCTAAAAAACACCGATTCAAGGCATTCACAGGTGGTTTGAAGGCTCAGGTTCACGAACCGTCTCGGTCCGAATCCACATCAACAACCCGGAACCGACGGCGATGCCCTCAGGTTCTGGTGGTCCTTCGGCCTCTGGAGCGTTGGTGAGAAGCCGGGGCTTCGCTGCGTTGACCGCTTTGGGGTTCTTGCTAGCATTATTCTCCCGCATTCTCTGAGACCGCCTCCCGCACACGGACCGATCGCAATGAGTGAAACACGCGATTTGCAGCGGATCTCCGAAGCCCTCGAGCTCTGGTTTCAGCACGCGGCCCGAACATTGCCCTGGAGGTCACAACGTTGCGGATACCACGCCCTGGTCTCCGAGGCGATGCTTCAGCAGACTCAGGTGGCTCGCGTGGTGGATTCCTTTCAGCGGTTCATCGATCGGTTTCCAACGGTGTGTGCTCTGGCAGATGCCGATGAGCAGGACGTCGTCGCTTCCTGGCAGGGTCTTGGCTATTACCGTCGTGCGCGAAATCTGCACGCAGCTGCGGTGATGATTCGAGATGAGTTCGACGGTCTGGTCCCGGAAGATACACAGTCCTTGCTTCGCCTTCCTGGAGTCGGCAGATACACCGCGGGCGCCATCGCTTCGATCGTATTCGGGCAACGCGTTCCGATCGTGGATGGAAACGTTGCGCGGGTTCTTGCCCGCCAATGGCGAATGGACGGCCGACCGGGAGAACGCACCTTTGATGCCTGGTGCTGGTCTCAGGCCGAGCAACTGGTTGAACACGCCGCCGCACCGGGGCTCCTCAATGAAGCAATGATGGAACTTGGAGCCACGGTCTGCACGAAGCATGCTCCGGCGTGTCACGAATGTCCAATCGCCGGGCAGTGCAGCGTTGCTTCGGTCGGAGATCCTGAAAACTATCCGACTCCGAAGCGCCCTCCGGTACGCAAGACAGTCCACCATCATGCCCTGGTGCTTCTTCGACCGACCAAGTGCTCTTTCGAGGTTCTGCTTGAGCAGAGGCCCGAGCAAGGACTCTGGTCTCGTATGTGGCAGCCTCCGACTCTGGAGGATCAGGAATTGGTGAAGCCTGCGGTGCTTGCCCGTCGGTGGAAAAGCGGCAGCGCTCGCCTTCGTCACGTCTTTGACTTCAACCACCGCACCTCGCACCGCGATGTCTGTTTTCATGTCCACGTCGTGGCCGCCGGTCGATCGTTCCCCTTGCAGGGTGACTGGCATCCGGTGGGGGCCCTTGATCAGTTACCCATGGCCAACCCACACCTGCGAATGATCAAGCAGGTTGTTGAGGCCGAAGGCTAGATTTCTTCTGATTCAAGGCGTCGTGAACTGCGTGCTCACGCACTTGCAGGTTGCGGTGCTCTTTGCACGTCCTGTCCCTCGCCCGGCTCCGCGCTTGCCTGCTTGCTGGGGTAGGAGATTCTTCCGTGGTAGATCGCACAAAGGCTCTTGATGATCGAATCTTCCACGGTCTTGAGCTCACGGAAGCTGAGCGGACATTCATCGAACTGACCATCCTCCAGTCGCTTGCGGCTCAGCGATCGGACCAGAGTCTCGATGCGGTTGGGCGTGGGTTCTCCCATTGCCCGAGTCGCACTCTCGATGCAGTCGCAGAGCATCAGGATCGCAGCCTCGCGCGTGCGGGGTTTGGGTCCTGAATAGCGAAATTCAAATTCCTCAACCGCATCTGCCTGGCCCTCCTCCGCGGCCTTGTTGCGTGCCGCATGGAAGAAGTATTCAACGAGTGTGGTTCCGTGGTGGCTTTCAATGAAGTGTTGAAGCACTCTGGGCAGACCGTATTCACGGCCAAGCTCGATGCCATCCTTCACGTGGCCGGTGATGATCAGCAGACTCATCGCCGGGCTCAGCTTTCCATGTTTGTTGGGACCGCCTGCCTGATTCTCGATGAAGTACTCAGGCTTGTTGATCTTTCCGATGTCGTGGTACAGGGCGCCGACGTAGACCAGCAGGCTGTCCGCGCCGATGGTGTCCGCTGCAGCCTCTGCGATGTTCGCTATCTGGAGCGAATGGTTGTAGGTTCCCGGCGCCTTCTGCTGCATCTGCCTCAGTAGTGGGTGACGTGGGTCACGAAGTTCGCTCAGGGTGAGTCCCGTGGTCAGTCCAAAGATGCGTTCGATGCTCGGCAACGCTCCGAGCATCACGAAGCCCACGAGGTAGGCAGCGGAAAAGGCGAAAGCCGAGTTGATGAGAATCGCTCGCCATGCTCCACCGGTGATTGAGAGCTGGGGAATGATGGTAAGGGCAAATACAGCGGCTCCGACCACCGCGGTGACCGTCGATGCTCGAATCATTGCACGTCGGTTGCGAATCTCGCGCAGCATGCTTGCCATGGTGGCGCAGGTGATCAGTTGAGCAGCAACCACCATGGCCTCGAGTTCAAGTGCCAATGCGAGCATGAGGATCTGCATGATTGCCGCGAAGAGTGCGATTCGACGGTCATACGCCAGAGACATCAGGATCACCACGATGAGTGTCGCTGAAAGGGTGGCCAGCACGATCAAGCTCGGCAGCTTGACTGCTACCAGAGTTGCCGATGAAGTCGCCAGCAGCACAATGATGAGAATCACGGCAAGCCGAAGTGGATTCCGCGCAATATTTGGATAGAACACAGCGGCGTAACTGGCCAGCAGGGCACAGAGGCCTGCCGCCATCCCGGCAATGGCGATACCGGCCAGAATCCGTTCATCCGATGCATCGTCGGTCGCCTCGTAGGCCTGGCGTGCTTCCTCGATGCTCACGATCTGTTCCGGGCTCAGAAGATCTCCGGGTAACGCGAGAATCTCACCCCGTTCATGGTTGTGGGTCACCTGAGTCACTCGACCTGCGGCTTCTCTGGCGATTTCAGTGGTGAGATTCTGATCGACGTAGGCTGTGGGCTGAGGGGCTTCAGTGATTCGTTGGACGACGGTGGGGGTGATGTCTCGAGGAAAACCGGCACGGCGTGCGAGCATTTCCAGCTCATGTGACGCGTTCTGAAGGCTTTCTTCGCCGTCTCCGATCTTGATCGCATCATCGAAGGGGATGGTCTTGAGGTCGGCCTGGTCGATGTCTTCCTTGTCGACGCCGGGAGCCACCGTCGCCTTGTTCAGCGTGGTGGCAAATGCTTGGAAATCCTGAACCGACAGAATCGGATCCTCGCTCGCCAGCGCGTTGATAAACCGCTGATTCCAGGTGGTCCAGTCCTTGTTCGGCTTGCCTTCCTCCGGAGCATATTTCTTGACCAGTGGCAGGGTGGTGGGGGTGAGTCCGAACGCTTTCACAAGTTCCGGATTCACATCGTCGATCGTCGCGCTTTCTGCGACTGCTCTGGGAAGACCCTCAATCGCAGCCTGGACCTGGTCGAGGTAGGCGCGCTTGGGTGCAAAGATCAGTGGGGCGGCTTTTCGAGCTTCGGCTCGCGCTCGTTCGGTCGCCTGCCGGTCGGGTACGTCAAAGTCAACCAGATTGACGATCGGATCCTGGACCAGTTCTCCCACGTAGGGGTGACGCGCAGTGCGTGCCCAAGACAACATCGCGGTCAGCAGCACCACGAACAGCACACAGCTGATCGTGCCGTAGACGACTTCCTTCTGGCGAAGTTGCAGCCAAATCGCTCCTGAAGGTCGAGGGAGCCTTCGACGCAGTTCCTTGCGGCGCCTGGTCGAGCTGGCTTTGGACGTCTTACCTTGTTTGGCGGGCGTCGAGTTCATGGGCATAGCATCCGAATCTCGTGTCAAAGACCGCACGGTGCGGAAGGACCCTGGTCGAACTGGGCCAAGGTTCCCGCACGAATCGGGACGGATCTTGGTCCACTTCAAGTGTCTCATCTGTCTGTCAACAAAGACACTCGATCGACGATACTAGTCGGCATCTGGTTCGACCTTCTTCAGAATAGAATTTGATTATCGGACTTTATAGGTCCTGGAGACTCCTGGAGTCGGTTTCCTGAAGCTGCCGAGTCTCGGGTAGGATTCTCTCACGCGATTTTCAGCCCAAACCTCGCCTCTGACCGGAGTCTTCAGCGACCGATGCCATCCAGCGCACGAATCAAGCTTCTCCTGTTGGTGGCACCTTGGGTGTCCCTGGTGGTGGGGTGCTCGGGTCCCAGCCCCAATCCGGTCAGCAGCAATGTCTCAAACGGGCCACATGACCAATTCGCCACTCGAATATTCAGCGCAGCGGACTCGAAGAAAGTGCTTGAGATCATGCGTGCGTCGGTCGACGGTCCGACCGATGACCCTGCACACGCTGCGGTCTATGGTGTTCGTTGGGAAGACGTTCGGCTCGCCGCAAGTCGCGCTGGCCGCGGGCTTGAGCTGGCGATTCTCTCCGTGACAGAGCTCGACGACGGCGCAACCAAGCAGATCAAGATGGTGTCCATCGGCGACACCCCCGTCGAATTGGTGGTGCGTCGTCTGCCCCCGCCCCAGATCTACGAAGCCAGCGCTACGGCGGGTCTTTTCCAGGACAAGAAGAAACTTGCCAGCGATCTGGTTGCACGGTTCAACGAGTCAATGCGGCTCTATGGTGCCAAACCCTCCTGGCCGCCTCTCGCCAACGATTGAAACGGTCCGGGATCAACCACCTACGGCGTGGTAGTCGAAACCAGCCCTGGATTCGATCAGGCGAGCAACTCCCAGTAATTCCCCTTCATTGAAGGTCTTTGCCTGCAACTGCAGGCCAATTGGAAGTCCGGTGAAGTCATCACCGTCGGTCCCAACGGGTATCGAGATTCCGCAGATCCCCGCCATGTTGTTATTGACGGTGTAGATGTCGCAGAGATACATCGATACCGGGTCAAGCTTCGAACCGAGTTCGAAGGCGGTGGTTGGAGTCGTGGGTCCAAGCAGTACGTCACAAGCCTCGAAGGCTCGATCGAACTCCTCCTTGATCAGACGCCTTGCCTGGAGTGCCCGGTTGTAATACGCGTCGTAGTAACCGGAACTCAGGACATAGGTCCCAAGCATGATTCTGCGCTGAACCTCAGCACCGAATCCTTCGGCCCTGGATGCTGAATACAGTTCATCGACCGTCGCGGTGTCCTGATCGGTTCGGTGTCCGTACCGGATGCCGTCGAAACGCGCGAGGTTGCTGGAGGCTTCGGCGGGTGCGATGACGTAGTAGGTCGAGATGCCCTTTTCGGTGAGCGGCAAATCGACGTCTACGATCTCTGCTCCCTCTGCACGGGCCAGGTCGGTGATCCGATTGACCTGTTCCTCGACCGCTGGTTCGTTGGCTCCCGGCATGCGGTACTGACTGGGAATCCCGATCTTCATTCCTTCAAAGCCCACTTCGCGAACTTCCGAGCTCTTGAAACCACCCTCAGCGGAGGTGGAATCTCGTTCATCGTGGCCACCCACGACCTCCAGGGCAATGGTCGCATCTCTGACCGATCGTGTCAGTGGTCCGATCTGGTCAAGGCTTGAGCCAAAGGCGACCAGTCCGTAGCGACTGACCCGACCGTAGCTTGGTTTGAAGCCGACGCAGCCGCACAGTGCGGCGGGTTGTCGAATCGAGCCGCCGGTATCCGATCCCAGCGCCAGTGGAACCAGGCCCGCACTCACCGCTGCGGCACTGCCGCCACTGGAACCTCCCGGGACTCGGGAACGGTCCCAGGGGTTTCTGACCGGGCCATGGAAGCAGGTTTCGGTGGAAGAGCCCATGGCGAATTCGTCGCAGTTGGTATGCCCGATGGGAATCGCGCCTGCCCCTCGGAGTCGTTCGACCACCGTGGCATCAAAGGGGGAACGGTAGCCTTCCAGCATTTTCGAACCGCAGGTCACGGTTCCTTCAGTGGTGGTGATGTTGTCCTTGATTCCCACGGGAACGCCGGCAAGCACACCGGGATCGTTGCCCGCTGCCACTTGCTCGTCCACTCGTCTGGCTGCGGCCAGCGCTTCTTCGGGAAAGACTTCGCGGAAGGCATTGGTGTCCGGGTTGAGGGAATCGATGCGATCCAGCGCCTGGGTGATTACCGAAGTCGCCGAGCGGGCTCCCGAGCGCACGGCGTCCCTGATTTCGTGGCAGGTTTCGAAGCAGGGTTCGCTCACGATTCGCCTCCAAGAACTTTTGGAACCGCGATGTACACCGATTCTCGGGCGGGTGCGTTCTCCAGCAACACCTCCACCGGAAGCGCCTCCCCGGGGACGTCTTCGGCGAGTCGGTTGGTGAGTGGAAGCGGGTGGGCCATCGGTTCGACGCCCTCGACGTCCAGGCTCTCCAGAATCGCGATGTGCTCGAGGATCGAGGACAACTGTCCGGCGTACAGTCCGATGGCTTCGTCAGTCAGTTTCAATCGGGCCAGTTGAGCGACTTTTCGCACTTCTTTCTCACTCAATCGGCTGGGTTCGTGCGTACTCATGCCCAAGAGGGTAACGGGTTCGGTCCAAGCGCGACTTCCGCCTTCCGGGAGGCTACACTGCCTCGTCCAGCTCCTGTCGCTCGCGGCCCCGGTTCGTACCTGCGAACCTCCCAGGACCCCAAGAATGAAATCGAGCCAGACTCTGCTCAGTGTTGCCTTCCGATCCTTCGTTGTCCTGTTCCTGCTGGCAGCGGGACTGGCATCGGCGATCTGGCTGTTCGCCACCAGTCCGGTCCCTCCCTCATCGGTACGGACCGAGCTCAAGCGACAGGTGGACGTGGTCGAGGTCAAGCCGGCTCCGGTGCTTCGAAACTGGGTGGGCTACGGAGTCTCCAGAGCGGTCAACAGCGTGGATGTGCCTTCGGAGGTCTCCTCGATCGTCACTGAGCTGCCTGCACGAATTCAGGCGGGTGCTCGGGTCACTCAAGGAGAGCTTCTCGCTCGTTTGGATGAGGGTGATTTCAGGCGGCAGTACGAAATCGCCGAACGCTCTCTCAATGAGATCTCCACTCGTCGGCAGCAGCTCGACGTGGATGAAGCCAATGCCAACCGGCTGGTCGAACTTGGCGAGGAGGATGTCAGAATCGTTCGGGATGAACTCAAGCGCGTCCAGGCGGCACTCGCGGACGGGGCTGCCAATCCTCGGGAAGTGGACCTCGTGCGCCAGCGCCTGGTTCAGTCTGAAACCTCGCTCACCGCAGCGCGTGGCAGTCTTCAGGCCATTCCGTCCTCGCGAAAATTGCTCGACATTCAGGAAGCTTCCCAGACCGCCTCCCGCGATCTTGCGATGAGAAACGTCGAGCGCTGCACGATCAGCAGTGCGATTGATGGCGTATTGGAATCCGTGGAGATCGAACTGGGTGAGCGGATCACGCCCGGCCGGAAGCTTGCTCGGATCGTCAATCTCGATTCCATCGAGGTCGAGGTGCGACTCCCTTCTTCGGCACGACCTTCGATTTCCGTGGGCAACAAGGTCACTCTCACCGCCCGCGGGGCGGAAGACCGATCCTGGAACGGCCAGATCACTCGGATCTCACCGGTGGATGATCCCGCCAGTCGCACCATGGCAGCCTACGTCGAGCTCTCTCAGTCCGGCCTTGAGGAGGAGAATTCTCCCATGCTGCTTGCGCCCGGAACCTTTCTCAGCGCGCAAGTTGAGTCGACGTATCCCACTCCTCGAATCACGCTTCCCAGCACCTCGGTGAAAAACGATCGCATCTGGTTCACAGACGACTCCGGTCTGGTCCAGTCGGTACCAGTGGAGGTGGCTTTTCCCATCGAGGTCGCCGGCAGCCGCAGCGATCGTCGCCTAGTCCTCAAGACGATGCTGCCATCCGGTACGAAGGTGTTGATTCATGCCGACCAGAGTCCCTCAATAGGCACCCCGGTGGACGTCAAGGTCGTCGATCTTGATTCCGACCGCTCACTCGGAGCGGGTACGTGAGCCTTCCCGCATTTGGCATCCGTAATCCCGTTCCCGTGAACCTGCTCATGGTCGCGGTTCTAGTCATTGGGGTCTACGCCGCCTTGACCATGCGTCGTGAGTTCTTTCCCGAGGTGGATTCCCAGGCGGCCTACGTCACCGTCGTCTACCCCGGAGCCAGTCCCGAGGAGATCGAGCAGTCCATCGTCTTCAAGGTTGAGGATGCCCTCGCTGGAATCGACGAGATCAAGCAGCTCAAGGCAAGCATTCGGGAAGGGTCTGCCTCAATCGTCACGGAATTTGAGGATGGAACCGACGTCCCAAAGATTCTCGACGAGATCGAGCGCACCATCGATCAGCTTCAGGATCTCCCTCGTGATGCAGAACGGATTCAGGTCACGGAGCTGATCCCGAACATGCCGGTGCTCCAGCTGAATCTCTGGGGAGACGCCAACGAAGAGGAACTCAAGCGGGGGATCCGGCGCATCAAGCAGGACCTTGAGTCACTCCCGGGCATGGGTTCCCTGATGGAGAGTGGCGTTCGTGGCTATGAGATCTCGGTCGAGATCGACGCGGATTCCCTGCTCCAGAACGGACTTTCTCCGCCACTTGTCTCCCAGGCGATCTCCGCGTGGATGGCTGACCTGCCCAGTGGCGTGCTCAAGACCCAACAGGGCAGCATCAACGTACGAACGGTGGGAGTTGACGTACAAGCGGATGCGATCGAAGGAATCATCCTCCGGGCCGATCCCGATGGTTCGCTGCTTACCGTTGGTGATGTCGCACAGGTTCGGGAGGGGTACGTCGACACCGACGTGATCCAACGTTTCAACGGACTGCCCGGAGTCAACCTCACCATCTTCCGAGAAGGCAGTCAGGATGCGATTGAGATTGCGGGTATGGCCAAGGCCTACGTCAATGGTCGCAACCAGCAACCCTTTGGAGGAACGCTCCTCGACCGTTGGATGGGTTCCTCGAACTGGCAGGCCTGGTCCCTCGGGGCGGTTTCGCTCGATGAACTTCCTGGCACGCTCACCACCAGTACCGACCTCTCCCGTTTCATCGAGGGTCGTTTGGATCTGCTCAAACGCAATGCACTTCAAGGTGCCGGGTTGGTTTTTCTGGCTCTCTTCCTGGTGCTCAACATCCGAACCTCCATCTGGGTGATGGTGGGCCTGGTGACCGCCATCTGCGGGACGTTGCTCGCGATGTACTTCGGTGGAATTACCCTCAATCTCTTGACCATGTTCGGTCTGCTGGTAACCCTCGGGATGCTGACTGATGATGCGATCGTGGTCGCGGAAAACATTCAGGCCGAAACCGACAAAGGCGGGGATTCGGATGAAGCATCGATCAAGGCCGCCAATCAGGTCGCTTGGCCGGTTCTGGGAACCGTGTCCACGTCCATCGTGGCGTTTCTCCCCCTGATGTTCGTCAAGGGGCAGGTCGGTGAACTCCTGGGCGCGTTGCCACTGGTGGTTCTCTGTGCATTAAGCGCAAGTTACATCGAATCCATCCTCATCCTTCCCAGCCACATGGCCCAATCGGTGCGTCGGCACCGATCACGACGGACCGGCCCTCTCATGGCGCGGCTCGAACAGGCCTGCGAGTGGCGTGACCGCACTCTGCTGGGTGGTGCGATCAAGGCCTACACGAACTTCACTCGTGCAGCCCTTCGATACCGTTACATCACGACCTCTGCGGCACTGGGAGTTCTGATGCTCTCCCTGGGCATGGTCCTGGGAAGACGGGTCCCCTTCGTCTTTCTTCCCGTAAGCGATGCTGAAAACCTGCTGGTCGATGTTCGCATGCCCAACGGTGTCTCCATCGAACAGACCAGTGACTTCGTCTCGCGGGTCGAGGAGGCGGCGCGTCAGCAACCAGAGACTTCATCGGTCTCCACCATCCTCGGGACCTCTTTCGACGTTGGATCCGGTCAGATGAATCCGAGTGCCGCAACCTCGGGGCAGATTTTCCTGGAATTGAAACCGATCGAGCTCCGGGATCGCTCAAGCGCCGAGGTCATTGATTCCATTCGAGTCACGCTTGGCGATGTCTCCGAGGCGGACGAACTCGCCTTCTCGGTTCTTGACGGAGGGCCGGGTGGTCAGGACATCACTATCCAGGTTTCATCCCCGGACCGTGATTCAATGTTGGGCGCGGTGGGAGACGTGGAAGAACTTCTGGAACGGTTCGCCGGAGTCTTTGGAGTGACCAACGACGACGTCCTCGGGCAACGGGAGATCCAGGTGCACTTGCTCCCGGGAGCCGCCGCTCTGGGATTCACCGTGGGAGACCTTTCCCAGCAACTCCGAGCATCGCTCTACGGATTCGAAGCACACGTGTTCAGTGAGTCTCGCGAGGACATCGATGTGCGGGTCCGTCTGGGTCGTGATTCTCGAGATCGACTGATCGATCTCGAACAGATGTGGATCCTCTCTTCGGCCGGGCAACTGGTTCCCCTCTCTGAAGTCGCGGTCCTCACCGAAGTCTCCGGATACTCGACGATCCGACGCATCGATCGCGAACGGACGATCACCGTCACTGCGGATACCGATGCTTCGACCAGCCCGGAGGAGGTCTATCGGGAAATGATCGGTCCGCTCGCGGAGATCGAATCCAGTTGGCCCGACATCAGTATCAAGGCGGGTGGCCGCCAGGCTGACGTGACCGAGGCATTCTCGACCCTGCCGGTAGCGTTCTCCGCGGCAGTACTGATGATCTACATCATCCTTGCCTGGCTCTTCGCCAGCTACACCCAGCCCATTGCCGTGATGATCGCCATCCCCTTCGGCTTCATCGGTGTGATCTGGGGCCACTATCTGCTGGGATTCGAACTGACCTTCTTGAGTCTGATCGGAACCGTTGCACTCGCTGGAATCGTGGTCAACAACTCGCTCATCCTGGTTGACTTCTACAACAACTTTCGAGCAGGTGGAATGCCCTTGATGGAGGCACTCCTGGAAGCGGGGCAACGCCGACTGCGACCGATCGTCCTCACCACCGCAACCACGATTCTCGGCCTGTCCCCCCTCATGCTTGAGCAGTCCTTCCAGGCTCGTTTTCTGATTCCAATGGCCATCTCCATCACCGCAGGGCTTCTTTCCTCGACGGTACTCACCTTGGTCGTGCTCCCCGCGATCATCGTCATTCTCGACGACGTCCAACAGGTCCTCCATCGACTTTGGTTCGGGCGAAGTCGTGACGAACCGGATCCCAACCAGATCAACTCTTCCTGAGAGGGGATCGGTCCTGACGGCTGATGAGCATCTTGGGGCAGGAAGTACCCAGTTGCTCTTTCAATTTCACTGAGAGGACCGGCAAGTAGCAGCGTTCGGTTTCGGTGTGACCGGCGAGCAAGACACTGCAGCCCGAGGACTGTGCCTTCAGAATGTCATGGTGGCTCATTTCACCGGTCACGAACACGGTACACCCCTGTGCGATCGCATCGTCAAGCAGGCCCCCTCCGGAACCCGCGCAGAGTCCGATGATCTTGTGTTGTCTTGGTCGATCATGTGATCGCGCGATCCGGACCTCGGAGGCGGTTCGGGCCTTGACACTGTCCGCGATTCCCTTGAGGCTTCGGGCTCGATCCAGAACCACCTTTCGCCCGGGACCTGATTCACGAACCGGTACTGGCTCCAGGTTGTAGATCTCGATGGGGGGTTCCTCGTATGGATGGAAGCTCGCAAGAGAGCGAATGGCACCCGGCAGGGCCTCACTGGGACAGACCATTTCGAGTCGCGTTTCCCCGACTCTTTCAAGCCGGCCGGAGTCTCCCACTTGGGGGTTGGATTCATCGTTTCCGTGGAAGGTCCCCGCTCCGACGATCTCGAACGAGCAACGCTTGTAGTTGCCGATGATGCCAGCCCCAACGGCGGCCAGGCCATCTCGAATCCGATCCGTCGCTTCACTGGGACAGAAGGTCACGATCTTGCAGAGGTCACAATCTGCCGAGCTTTTGGCAGGAACCAGTGCACGTCGATCCCCTGGTCCGAGATTGTCAGCAAGCCAGTCGTTGGTCCCGCCGATCGCTGCATCCAGTGCGGTGTGCGGGGAGTAGAGGTGGATCCCGGCGCGGGCGGTTCCAAGGATGACTCGTTCGGTCGAGGCAACCGCTCCCAGTCGCTTGATCGGTTTGAACATCGTGGGGTGGTAAGCAATGACCATGTCGCACTTCTGTTCGATTGCCTCCTCCAGGACCGGTTCCGTGAAATCAATAGTCAGGAACAGACGTTTCACTCGATCTCTGGAACCTCTGATCAACTCGCCCACGTTGTCCCATTCCTCGGCATGCTCAAGTGGAGCAATCCGATTCATGGCATTTCTGATGTCTTTGGCGGTGACTGGCATCATTGGTCCTCCGAGTGCGTGACGCTCACCTTACCTCACTTTTGTACGGCTTTGGTTAGAACGTACTTTTCTCATTGGTTTGATTCAACAGATTCCCTTGCGCAATTCGATGGATATCATGAAGCAACAGGATTCATTGCGGCAACAAGGAGCATCTCTTTGAATACATGGACTGATTCCGAGCTTGACGTTGATTCGGTTCAAAAGAAGGACGCCCAGCGCAAGCACTTCGTGCTTGACACCAACGTCCTACTTCATAATCCCAATGCCATATTTCGATTCGACGAGCACGAGGTCGTGATCCCGCTCACGGTCATCGAGGAGCTGGATCGATTCAAGAAGAACAACGACGAGACTGGTCGCAATGCGCGGCAGACGATTCGTTCACTCGACCAGCTCCGAGCACAGGGGCGCCTTTTCGAGGGTGTGGTGTGGAATGAGTCGGGTGGCTCGGTTCGCATCGATCGCTGCGATCGCACCAAACCATTCGCACTTGATCTTGACGTCGCCGACAACCGCATCCTCGGAGTGGTCAACAGCCTCCACCAGTCGGGTGCTCAGACTCTCTTCATCACTAAGGACATCAACGCCAGAGTGAAATGCGATGCTCTGGGAATCCCCTGTGAGGATTTCGAAGCGGATCGGGTCGACACCGACTGGCTCTATGAGGGTTATGCAGAGCTTGAAGTTCCCGGCAAGCTCATCGATGAGCTCTACGAGGAGCGCCAGTTGCTTCTGACCAGTCTTCAGGAGTGGCTGTCGCCCAAGCGGGAGGGCGACTCGATCGGGCAGTCACTCGACATCTTTCCCAACCAGTACGTAGTGCTCAAGGATGCTTCGGATGGTTCGCACACCGGCCTGGCAAGAATGCTGGCGGATACCGGCCACCTCATTCCGGTCATGGGACCACGCAAGCCGGTCTACGGGATTCTCGCCCGTAACCTCCAGCAGACGATGGCTCTGGACCTCCTGCTCGACGATGACGTCAAGGTTGTAACGCTGATCGGGCCCGCGGGAACCGGCAAGACGATGCTGGCTCTTGCGGCGGGTCTTCAGAAGGTGATCAAGGAAGAGCATTTCGACAAACTCCTGACCGCACGACCGATCATGCCTCTTGGCCGCGACATCGGCTACCTTCCCGGTGACAAGGACGAGAAGATGGCGATGTGGATGCAGCCGATCTTCGACAACATCGCTTATCTGCTTTCCACTCGAGGCTCTCACCTCAACGAAGCGGACAGTCGGACTCCCGAACAGCGTCTTGATCGACTCATGACCTCCGGACAGATCGTGCTGGAGCCAATCACCTACATCCGTGGGCGCTCAATACCCCATCAGTTCATGATCGTCGACGAAGCGCAGAACCTCTCGCCTCATGAAGTCCGGACGATCGTATCCAGAGTCGGGGAAGGAACGAAGATCGTGCTCTGTGGAGACATCGAGCAGATCGACTCGCCCTACCTGGATTCCGCGAGCAATGGGCTGACCCATGTGATCGATCGCATGCGGGGGCATCGAATCGCCGGTCACGTATCACTCTGCAGCACCGAACGAAGTGAGCTGGCTCGAATCGCGGCCGAGCTTCTGTAGGCCCTGGTGTAGGCCCTGGATTTCTTCGTTATCCTGACTTGCATGAATCGGTTCATGACTGTTCTGCAACTCGTGGTGCTGCTTGTCTTCCTCATTGGATGCGGAACCAGTGGTGATGAGGATTCGGTCCGACGTTCCGACCTCTGGCGCTTCGCTGCCCTGGGCAATGTGGATGGGATTCAACAGCTGATTCAACGTGGCACGGATCTTGATGCCCTGGATCCAATCTATTCCATGAGTGCGCTTGGGATGGCTTCGGTCTACGGACAGCCGGCGGTGGTGCAGGCTCTCATCGATGGTGGCGCGGACTTGAATGTGAGAAATGCTGAACAAGGCACCCCCATCCTTGGTGCAGCCTTCTTTGGTCGAACCAACTGCCTGCAAATTTTGCTCGATCATGGTGCAGACCCGGTACTGGCGAACCAGGATGGCGTCACTCCGATATTCGCCACCTACGGGAATCGTCAAACCACGCAGATGATCGCGGATCTCCTTCAGATGGACATTGATCTGGATGAGGTGGATCAAGGGCGGCTTGCGTGTCGTCCACTCCTGGGGCCGTACTTTCCTGGGTTCGTACCGCCAACTCCCGCGGAACCGGTATCTGATTCGGATGAAGCCCTCATCAATGCGATCGCCGTCGGAGATCTTCCCGAGGCACGGCGACTGATCGCTTCCGGTGCCGACCTGACAGTGCGGAACCAGTTTGGAACGACCGCACTTGGCGCCGCCGCGTTTTTCGGTCGAGATCGCTGCATGGCAGCGCTGCTGGCGGCGGGGGCGGATCCCCGTCTTCCGAATGCCGATGGAACGACTCCCATGCAGGTTGTCGAACAGGTTCCCTGGTCGATCGTGAAGGGCATCGCCGATTCCTTTGGAATCCCTCTCGAGCAATCTGCTTTCGAGCAAGGCCGTACCTCGTGTCGCAGACAACTACGCGAGGTGCTGGAGTGAACTCCACCAACCCGCACCCTGCATCAGGATCTTCCGCCGTTTCAGGCGCCGAATATTTTCGTGCACACCGTCGTTACCACGGTCTCGATTTCGTTCGTGCGAGCATGATGATGCTCGGAGTCGTGCTGCACACCGCATTGGTCTTCCTGCCCGAAGGCTGGATCTACCTGGACCCTCAGGATTCACCGGTCGCGTTCCTGCTGGTGGATATCATTCATATCTTTCGGATGCCCGTTTTCTTCGTCATGGCGGGCTTCTTCGGCGCGATGCTCTTCGAGCGCAAGGGAGCCGGTTCGTTCTCTCTCCACCGGTTCGACCGAATCGTGATTCCTCTGGTCATCGGGTGGTTCGTGCTGTTTCCCATGCTGTCCTGGTCGATCAGCTTCGCCTGGACCTACGCTTCGCTTCCCACAGGTGAAGGCTCGATTCGTGCCGCCTTCCGGCAGATGTCCCTCGATGCGGACTTCTCCGAAGCGGGCCCGATGCACCTCTGGTTCCTCTACTACCTGATCTACTACTACGTGGCGTTNGTTCTGTTGTCGATGTTCTTCCAGCGTCTGGGCGGTCCTCTGGTCCGTTGTTTTCGACAGTGCATCAGTGGACTTGCCACCGGAAAAGCTCGTTGGTTCCGGCTACCGNTCCTCGTAGTCCTGACCACGCCCTTGATGCTCACCATGGACGAGCCCGGCATAGATACTCCCACGGACTTCATTCCGGTCTGGCGGATTCTCGCGTTGTATGGCATCTACTTCGGAGTGGGCTGGTTGGTCTATGAACATCGTGAGATCGTCTCCCAGCTTGAGCGGTGGGCGTGGCTGAGGCTCCTGCTTGCCGTTCTCTTCCTCGGGGCGGTACTGGTGCTCACCATCATCTACAAGACCTCAAGGAACGACTGGAAGGCAGGATCGCCGTTCATGGATCTTGAACAGCTCTTCGCCCTGATTCAGTTGGTCGAGGTGATCACGGTCTGGCTGTTGGTGCTGGCGCTCACGGGAGTCTGTGAACGGGTCTTCCGATCGGAATGGCGTTCGGTCCGCTACATGGTCGACGCCTCGTACTGGATCTACCTGATGCACCTGCCACTCACGCTGTTCATCCCGGCCCTGTTTCGAAACTGGGACATCGATGGCACGGTCAAGATGTTCGTTATGATGGTGTTGGTGACAATCCCATTACTGATCACCTACCACTTCTTCGTTCGCGGGACGGCCCTGGGGGTGGTGCTCAATGGACGGCGTTACCCGGTCTGGCCGTTCACTCGCCACCGGCCAAGTCCACCCTCGCCGATGGAGTGACGGCTATTCGAGGCAGTTGGCCAGATCCCCGATCGAGTTGATCCGGATCCCGAAATTCTCACCGACCTTGACCGCGGTTCCGAGTCCCACCGACTTGTTGTTGATCAGAATCTCGAGATCCTGATCCGCGGATCGGGGGAATTCGATGATCGATCCCTGCTCGAGGCCGACCACGTCCTTCACCAGCATGGCGCGTGAGGCGATCTGGACAATCAATGGAACTTCAAGGTCGAGGATGGGGGGATTCTCCGAGGTCATGCTCGATGTATCGGCTGGATCGTCCGTTTCCGATCAATTCAACCCCGCAAGAGGGGCCGCCGCGAGGTGTCCTGATGAGAATCCACCTCCCGCTGGTTCCATTCACCGGGTTCCGGCTGATCTGGCCTGGCCAGGGTTCCATTTTTCAATGTCGGACCGGGTCAGTCGCCCGCATACCCCGTCATGACCAGGCTGACGTTGTGTCCACCGAATCCGAAGGAGTTGTTGATCGCGTATCGGATCGGGGTCGATCGTGGTTCGTTCGCGACGAAATCAAGGTCCATGCCTTCCCCGGGTTGATCGAGGTTGATCGTGGGGGGGG